>JBIKRQ010000286.1:0-8317 GCA_044349155.1 Myxococcota bacterium | reverse complement strand
ACCGTACCACATAGGATGACGGTCATGTCTTCCGTCGAGCCTCCGCGTTCCGACCTGCGCGATCCCCGCGACGTGCTCCGCGATTTCATCGCCCGCAATGGCCTGAAGAACAGCCGGCAACGTGAGCTCATCGCCGAAACCTTCTTCGCTGCCGAAGGCCACCTCTCCGTCGACGAGCTCCTCGACCGCGCGCGTTCACAAGATGCCCGCGTCGGTCAGGCCACGGTCTACCGAACGATGAAGCTGCTCGCGAAGTGCGGGCTCGCCGAGGTGCGCCAGTTCGGCGACGGCCACACCCGCTACGAGCACATCGCCGTCGGCGAGGCCCACCACCACGACCACCTCATCTGCACCGTCTGCGGCCTCATCCTCGAGTTCGTGAACCCGCAGATCGAATCGCTCCAAGACCGCGTAGCAGCCGCCCACGGCTTCCTCGTCGACCACCACAAGATGGAGCTCTACGGCGTGTGCGCCGACTGCCAAAAGAAGCGCTGACGTCGTCACGGCACGCCCGCGCACACGGAAAAACAAAAGAGACGGCCGAAGCCGTCTCTTTTGTTTTCTGGCGAGCAACCGGGCGCCACAAGGGCACCCGGATGAACCGGGCCTGGACATGCCAGGCGTCGGGTCACTTCTTCTTGGCGGTGCTGCCACCGGCCTTGCTGGCCTTCATCGGGTTCTTCGACTGGATCTGAGCCGCATCACGCAGACCACGACCCTTCTTCGCCGAGTGGACCGAAGCGCGGACTTCGACATGACCGCCGTTGGCACCGGGGACGGCGCCGCGGACGAAGATCAGGCCTTTTTCCTCGTCGAGCTTGACGACGGCGAGGTTGAGCACCGAGACATTCTCGTTACCCATGCGACCCGACATGCGCTTGCCCTTGTGGACCTTGCCGGGGGTGGCGCGGCAACCGATCGAACCACCGTGACGGAAGTACTCGTGAGTACCGTGGGTGGCGCGGAAGCCCTTCATGTTGTGGCGCTTCATCACGCCGGCGGTGCCCTTACCCTTCGACATACCGGTGACGTCGAGCGACTTGGCTTCGCGGATGACGTCGAAACCGATGTTGTCGCCGAGGTTCAGCTTGCCGAGCGCCGCTTCGTCGATGCGGAATTCGGTGAGGTGACGGGTCGGAGCCACGCCGCTCTTCGCAAAGTGACCAGCCTTCGGCTTGTTCACCAGCTTGATGCGGATGTCGCCCGAGCCGACCTGCACGGCGGTGTAGCCGTCGGTGGCCACGGTCTTCTTCTGCACGACGTTGTTACGGCCGAGCTGAAGGACGGTGACGGGGAGGCGGACGCCTTCTTCGGTGAAGATCTGCGTCATGCCGACTTTGGTGGCCAGGAGGCCAAGACCATGCTTGCTCATCGTAACTCCAGGGGTCGTACACGGCGACGGCGAACCGTTGCGGTCAGAGGACCCGACAAAACAACGCGCCACAAGCGGCGCGTGGGCGGTGCATAAGCAGACCAGCCCGGGAACGCAAGGCGTGCCTGAGGCACATCTGGCGGCGGCTTGCGGCCATCGGCCACGGCGTGCGAAGGGTGGAGCGTGGCACAGTTCAAAGCCCGCTCCCCCGACGACCTCACCATCCTGCGCGCTGGCATGTGCCCAGACTGTGGCGCTGGCGTCTTTCAAGGTGTTCTCACCTGCAAAGCCTGCGGCCTGCAGTTCGACCACTACCAAAACGAGCTCCCCGCCCCACGAGCACCGGCCGCGCCCGCCGCCGCGCCACAGCAAGCACCGCCGGCCTACGCGCCGCCTCAGCAGGCCCCACAGGGCTACGCGGCGCCCCCGCAGCAGGCGTACGCACCTCAGGCTGCGCAGCCGCGGCCGACGGCACCACCTCAGGCGCCACACGGTGTGGGGCAGCCCCTCACACTCGACGACATCGAACTGCTCGAGCGCGGTCCGCTCAAGAGCAACGAACACCCGCTCACCGACGCCGAAGCACCCGACTTCGCCTTTGGAGCACCCGATCCGCTGCTGGGTTCGTCGCTTTCGCGTGCGGCGATCGTGGTCATGGCCGACGCCGCCATCTGCGACGACCCGATGGTGCTGCTGGGCCAGCCCTCGTCGGAAAGCCACGTTGTCCGCGCGTTTTTGAACCTGCGCCGCAGCGAAGCAGCCGAGACCGACGACCCGGAGTTCATGAACGGCGGCCTGGCCCCCGTCGCTCCGGCAGCACCTTCGACGTCGTCGGCACCGCGCGCTGCACGCCCTGCCCCGGCGCCGGCAGCGTCGTCACCCGGGCATGGCATCCCGCTGACCCTCGAGGACATCGAGGCCCTTGAACGACCTGTGCAGCCCGAGCAGCCCCACACGTTCGCTGAGCTGTGCGACCTCGAGGGCATCACCGACCCGGCCCTTGGCGTGGCCGTCACACGCGGCGCCACCGTGGTGATGGGCGAAGCCGCGGTGGGCGACGATCCGTTGGTGCTGCTTGGCTATCCGCCGGTCGAGATGCGTGACGTGGCACGCGCCATGATCAACCTCCGCCGCGGCGAGGGCCCCGAGGTCGACGACGTCGAAAACCTCTTGCGCCGCCCCACGCCGCGAGCCGCCACCGGTCTGCAACCCGTGCAGGCGCAAGCACACGCTGCACAGCAGCCAGTCCAGCCCGCGCAGGATCGGCGTCCCGATCCCGAAGCGACCGCGCTGCTTGACCAAAACGCGATCCGTGCTGCGGCCGAAGCCGTTGCGCGCGAGCAGGCGAAGCAGCCGAACCGGGTGGCGTCGGTGATCTCGGCGCGCGGTGCCGTGCTCAGCCTCGACGACACCTGACGATCAGTGAGGTTCAGTCGGCGAGGGCTGCGCGCAAGTCGGCGCGGCCCACCACCACCGCCACGGTCCACTGCAAGCCCTCACACGTCGACGATGCAGACTCGACGTCGTCGAAGGTGATGCGCAGCCCCGCCTCGCACACTTCAACAGACTCAGCACGGCGTTCATCGAGGCAGCGGTTGTTGATGAAGCGATCGCCGCGCGCGACCACGACGGCGTCGACGTTGAAGTCGACCGTGGCCACCAGCTCGCTTGCCGCACCGGCGGCGATCCCGCACTCCTGCTCGAGGAACGTGGTGAACGTCTCTTGACGGTCGAAGTGGCGCTCCCCTGCGAAGGGAGCACCGGCGGTGCAGTCGAGCGGGAGCGCGCGCGTCTCGATGGCGCGACACGGCGAACACGCGCTGTGCCCCAACAACATCACGGCGACGACGAGACGAACAACGTGCTGCACGCTCAACGAGTACCACGCGCCGCGCAGGCGGTCACGGCGCGATCGGCTCGCTGGGCGACGACGACGGCAGGGCTTCGGCCGGTGCAGCCGGCGCAGTTGGCACACCAGGCGCAGGCACACCTGGCGCAACCGGCGCGGGCGGAGCATCGGGGCTCGCGTCGAGGTCGGGCGTTGGCCGATCGCCGTACACGCGCTCCCACGCCGTACGACGTCGAACCGTGTCGGAGCGCGCATCGAAGAAGCCTTCGCGATCGACGATGTCGAGGGCGCGGTCGTGCTCAATGAGGGCTTCTTCGAAGCGGCCCTGTGCGTCGAGGACGATCGCCAGGTTGTGGTGCGCGATGGCGTTGCTGGTGTTTTTCGTGAGGTAGCGGCGCAACCGTTTCTCGAGGCCAGGCAGCGTGTCGTGGGTGTTGCGCAGGATGTGTCGCTGACCGCTGTCGCCGTCGTCAAACGCGAGAAACTGAGTGCGCCGTTGGGGAGTGATGTCGTTCAGAAACGTCGTCACGGCCACCTGTGCCGCCTCGACAATCACCGACTCGCGAGCAAGCTCGTTGTCGTCGCGCTGGTCGATCTGGCGCTCAAAGACGCCACGCACTTCGTGCTCGCGCAGCAGGATCTCTCCCGCCGTGTTGGCCACCGTGAACTGCAGGTCCGCGCGACCGCGCAAGCCCGGGAGTTCACGCAAGCTGCCGTCGTCGTCTTCGTCGCGAACCACGATGGCGTCAGCGTCCCAGCCGATGACGTCGACGCGAACCCACAACTCGCGCGCCGAGCGGGCCTCGCCACCCTCAACGCGCGCCGTGGCGCCTGCGAGCGTGAGCTTCACGCCAGAACGACCGCGATCCTCGGCGCGAAAGAAGCTGCCGCGGCTGCCGTCGACGAGCATGTGCGCCACGTGCTGCTTCGCCGAACGCCGGCCTTCGCCGTCGACGAGCACAAGTCGATCACCACCGCGCGGCGCCAGAAGTTCGGCCGGCTCGTAGGCCGAGACCGTCAGCCCCGGCGTGACACAGCCGACACCTGCGACGACGACGAACAGGGCCGCAGCCCCAAGCAAGACATGGCGCATGCGTGACCCCAAAAGACGTTGGCTCTCAGACCGCGCCGGTGCGGGCCTTGTCGATCCACTTGTTGATTTCGCCTTCGACGACGTCGATGGCCTTCTGCTTGAACATGCGCAGGAGCATGGGGACTTCCATGTCCATCTCGATGCTCTTGTCGAGGATGGCGAACGTGCCCTTGAGGCTGACGCCCTTCACCTTGAACTGCACCTCGGCGAGGTAGTCGTTCAACCAGGTGATGCTCGGGTTGTACTCGGCAAAGCGTGCCGAGTAGGCCTCGAGCGCTGCGGTCGCAGCCTTCTTCGCGGATTCCAACGACAGGTCATGTGCAACGGCGTGTTTCATCGGTTCGCACCTTCGGGGATTCGCGGTCAGCTTGGCAAGCGCTCAACGACCGACGACCAAACGTGGGCCATACAGCTTGACAGCAACGGCAACACAGACGGCGGCAACCACCAGCACGCTCAGCGTGGCGGCGACGACGTGCAGCGGGTCGATGGACTCGCCGCGAATCAGCCGCATCATCAGCACATCGTGACCAACCGTTGGCACCAGCATCAGGCCAATCGAAGGCTGCTGCGGAAACAGCGTGAGTGCCGCACCAGGCAAGGTCGGCAGCAGCATGACGAGCGAGATGGCCGACTGCGCGGTCTTGAACGTGCGGCTCGCGACACCAACGGCAATCTGCAGTGCCGACGCCAACACCACGACGGGAATCAACACCACCGCGACCAACAGGGCCGTGAGCGGCGGCAGCACAAAGTCGAGCCCCAGGGAGGCAAACGGAATCAACGCCACCGCGAGCGCAAAGCCCGCAGCCGAAATCACGACGCCAATCCACCCATAGACCGCGGTGGCCGCGACCTTGCCCAGCACGACGCTGGTGGCGCTGATCGGGTTCAACAACAACGCCTCGATCGAACCACGCTCGCGCTCGCCAGCGGTGGCATCGATCGCGACGTAGGTGCCGCCAACAAAGCACGCCATGATCAAAAAGATCGGCATGGCCGCCAGCAACATCGCCGTCTTCGAGCGCGCCGTGCCGACGTCGCGGGACTGGATCGAGATGGGCGATGTGACGACGGGATCAACACCCCTTGCCAGCAAACGCAGCGCGCCCACCTCGGCGCCGTAGGCCGTCAACAAACCCGTGATGCGTCCGACCGTTGCGGCCGCCGACTGTCGGCTGTCGTCGACAATCAGCTCGATCACGGCTGGGTCACCTGCTCGCCATTGCTCGCCAAAGGCCGCCGGCACGACAAGAGCGACATCGAAGTCGGCGTCGCGCACGGCCTTGTCGGGATCGGTTGGGGCGGGCTTGACGACGACGTTGTGCTGCTCAAGCCAGCCCACCAACGTTGGCGCGTGCTCGCGACCCACCACCGCAATCTCGGGCGAGCGCGCTTTTTCCTTCGCGTCAGACAACGCAAAAAACATCAGCACGAGCGCCAGCGGTCCCATCAACGGCGACAACAATGCCGTCGACAACGAACGTTTGTCGCGCGCGTTGTCGACGATTTCCTTCGCAAAGACCGTGGCGAACGCGCTGCGCATGCTCACGCGGCTACCACCGCCACGTGACGCCGACGAGGGCTTCGGTGGTCCATTCGGGCGCCGGCAACGGCGTGAGCAACGCCGACACTTCCGTACCGATCTCGACGCCAACGGCGAGGTCGCGCATGACGAAGTAGTCGATGCCACCGCCAACGCGCGCGCCGAGGTTGAAGTGCACA
Organism: Myxococcota bacterium; assembly: GCA_044349155.1. GTDB lineage: Bacteria > Myxococcota > UBA727 > UBA727 > VGSZ01 > VGSZ01. Next base: position 2,278 of record JBIKRQ010000286.1, on the reverse strand, counting down.
TCACCGTAGCCAAGCGGTCCGCCGACAGCCGTGGTCAACGTCGCCGACGCCCACGGGATGAACGGCGCTTCGAGCTGCAAGAAGCGATAGCGCGCGCCAACCCCGATGCCGACGTCGACAAATCCCGGCGCGAACACCGGCCGTACCGACGCCGTGGCCGCCCACGGGCCGTCGAACGACCAATCGATGTCGGCACCGAGCAGAAGGCCCGCCGGCGGGGTCGCCTTCGTCGCCACCTCGAGTCGCGCCACGTTGACACTGGCGCCCGTGACACCACGGATGAGCACGTCACCCGCGGTCACGGTGTAGGCGCCAGCGTCGGACGCAGCCAACGCGAAAACAGCAGCGACGACGACGACGACCTTGTTCACTGCGCACCCTTCAGCAACGCGCGACGGCCGAGGTAGCGGGCAGCGCCGCCCAGCTCCTCTTCGATGCGCAGCAAGCGGTTGTACTTGGCGACGCGATCGCTGCGCGACAGCGAACCGGTTTTGATCTGTCCGGTACCGCAGGCGACAGCGAGGTCAGCGATGGTGGTGTCGGCGGTTTCGCCCGAGCGGTGCGACGCGATGCTGCGCCAGCCGTTGGCGTGCGCGAGCTGGATGGCCTCGAGGGTTTCGCTGAGCGTGCCGATCTGGTTGAGCTTGATGAGGATCGAGTTGGCGGCACCAACGTCGAGGCCCTTTTGCAGCAGCGCTGGGTTCGTGACGAACAGGTCGTCGCCGACGATCTGCACCTTGTCGCCCACGAGCTTGGTGAACTGGCTCCAGCCTTCCCAGTCGTTCTCGTCGAGCGGGTCTTCGAGGCTGACGATCGGGTACTTCGCGATCATCGACTGCCAGTAGCCAATCATCTCGGCGCGATCGATCTGCTTGCCGTCGAACGCGTAGGTCTTCTTCGCCTTGTCGTAAAACGACGACGCTGCCGCATCGACCGCGAGCGCCACATCTTTGCCAGGCGTGTAGCCAGCAGCCGCGATGGCCTCCATCAACGTCGAGAACGCCGCTTCGTTGTTCGCGAGGTTGGGCGCGAAGCCGCCTTCGTCGCCAACGCCTGTCGAAGCGCCCTTGTCCTTCAGGATCTTCTTGAGCGCGTGAAAGGTTTCAGCGCCCATGCGCAGTGCTTCGCGGAACGTGGGCGCGCCCACGGGCACGATCATGAACTCCTGGATATCGAGGGAGTTGTCGGCGTGGGAACCGCCGTTGATCACGTTCATCAGGGGCGTGGGCAGCACGCGCGCCGAAATCCCGCCGATGTGCCGATACAGCGGCACACCGTGGGCAGAAGCAGCAGCAGCGGCCGCAGCAACCGACACGCCGAGGATGGCGTTGGCGCCGAGCTTGCTCTTGTTGGGCGTGCCGTCGAGGGCGATCATGGTCTGGTCGAGCCCGTACTGGTCGACGGCGTCGAAGCCGGCGAGTTCGGGCGCGATGACTTCGTTGACGTTGCGCACGGCCTTCTCGACGCCCTTGCCGAGGTAGCGCTTTTTGTCGCCGTCGCGCAGTTCGATCGCTTCGTGCTCGCCAGTGGAGGCACCCGACGGAACAGCGAAGCGGCCTTCAGCACCCGACTCGAGCACGACGTCGACTTCCACCGTGGGGTTGCCGCGCGAATCAAGGATTTCTCTGGCCTGGATGTGAACGATGGCAGTCATCGGGGGCTCCGGTTTCCGAAGTGAGTGTCGTCGCAAAGACAACATGGTCGGCGACGGCGTCGCTGGGTACCATGCCCGCATGTTTTGGTGGAAGCCGTATGAAGCCTTGATGGAGACGAAGCCGGTCAGCGGCGACGTGGCCGTCGTCGAGTTGTTGGCCAAAGAGCTGGTGGAATTCCTCGAGCAATTTCCGCCCGCCGAAGACGCCATCGACTGGACCGATCCGGCGTTCGCAGCACGCTTCCGTGGCCGCATGGACACACTGCCAATGCTCGACAGCCGTTTCGTCGGCATGCTGCTCGAAATCGTGCGCCTCGACCTCGATCACGAAACCGAGCGCATCGACTGGCTGCTGCGAAACCGCCACCACGCCGTTGCCTGCCCCACGTTGGCGCACGAAGAAGCGCTCAAGCTGCTCTGGCCCGTGGTCGTCGAGCACCTCTACAGCCGCAAAGACGAGTGCAACGGCATCATCAAGCGCAAGCACCTGCACGATGTGTGTGCCCAAACCGAGGAGCGCTTTCGCCGGCGCGCCCTGCAGCGAAGCTGACGAACTGAAACGGATTCACGTCGCCGCGTTTCACCTGGCGTTCCATCAGGAACGACTCGCGACGTGACGGCGGC
>JBIKRQ010000622.1:0-2827 GCA_044349155.1 Myxococcota bacterium | reverse complement strand
TGGGCCGGCCTGCCCCCAGGTCACCTCGGCGCCAATCGTATCGGCGAAGTAGCGGGCATTGAGTGCTGCAAACATGGTGTCGAGGTCGTGCACCACACCGCGTCCGGCATCGGCCTTCAGCGGGCGTGCGGCCCACTCGAGCAGGTGCGTGTGCCGCTTGGTGAAGGCGTCGATGACCTCGCCAGCACCGCGGTGCCCCGTCGACAAATACATGCCAACGGCAAGCCGCACGGCGTCGTCGGCGTCGAGAAACATCTGGTGCACGCGCACCGTGCGCACACCATCCTTCACCGTTTGCGACAGCAGCACGCTGCGCGTGTCGACGATGACGACGCGGGCACCCGGCAGGCGTTTCGTGATGGCCTCGATCAGCAAGCGCGTGCGCGACACCGACGGCGCCACAGTTGGCGCAAGAGGCGCCGGTGACGTCGACGATGAAGGTGGAGCAGCTGTGTGCATCGCCGGCGCAGCGGGCACCGGCGGAGGCGTTTCAAACAGCGAGAGCTGGTGCTTCACGCGCCAACGCTGACCGAGCCAACCGTCGTCGTCCAGCCCACCCGTTGACAGGCGGACCGATGGTGCCGACACACGCGACATGTGGGCACTTCTTGATCTTGCCGCCGCCGACGTCGCCACCACGGCCACCACCGCTTCGACTGCCGAGGCCGGACCAGCCGCCGGCGACATCGTGGTCCTCGTGGGCATCGTTGGCTTCTTCGCGTTCTTCGCGATCCTTGGTGCGCTGGCCCTGCGCAAAAAGCGCATCGAGCGCATCGCCACCCTCGCGCGCGAACTCGATCGTCCCACGATGTCGGACGGCAGCGCCCTGCCCGGCCACGACGGCAGCGACGTGGTGCCGAAGGCCGCCGACCTCGTGGCCGCCGAAAAAGCAGCGCTGCTGAAGAAGGCCGAAGCCGAAGCCGCCAGCCGCGAAGCCGCCCGCGCCGCCGCCGCTGCCGCTGCCTCGAACGACGACGCTGACCGTGCCCGCGCCGAGGCTGCCAAAGCGAAGGAAGCCGCCGCACAGCAGGCCCTCGCCGACGCTGCCGACCAGGCGAAAACGTTGCGCCTGGCCCTTGGCCGCACCCGCGAAGGCCTGATGGGTCGCCTGGCAGCAGCGGTGGGTGGCAAGACCATCGACGCCGCGGTCCTCGACGACATCGAGAACGTGTTGTTCTCCGCCGACATCGGCGCGCGCACCGCCGATCGCCTGTTGCAGGCCGTGAAGAAGAAACTGTCGAACAAAGAGCTCGGCTCGCTCGACAAGATCGAAGCGACGTTGCGGGCCGAGGCCACAGCGATCCTCGACAGCGTGGAAGTGAAGCCGCTGGCGCTCGATGGTGCGTCGCCGCGTGTGGTGCTTGTGCTGGGCGTGAACGGCGCAGGCAAAACCACCACGATCGGCAAACTCTCCAACCAACTGAAAAAGCAGGGGAAATCGGTACTGCTGGGTGCCGGCGACACCTTCCGCGCTGCCGCCGCCGACCAGTTGGAAGTGTGGGCCGACCGCGCCGGCGTGCCGATCGTGACGGGGCCCGACGGCTCCGATCCGTCGAGCGTGTTGTTCGATGCGGTCAAGAAGGGTGTGGCCGACAACGTCGACGTCATCCTGTGTGACACCGCTGGTCGCCTGCACACGAAGGCGAACCTGATGGAGGAGCTCAAGAAGGTGCACCGCTCACTGGGCAAGGCCTGCCCGGGCGCGCCCCACGAGGTCATCCTCGTGCTCGACGGCACCGTCGGCCAAAATGCGATCGCTCAAGCCAAGCAGTTCGGCGAAGCAGCACCGCTCACCGGCATCATCCTCACGAAGCTCGACGGCACCGCCAAAGGCGGCGTGGTGCTCGGCATCGTCGACGAGCTCAAGGTGCCCGTGCGCTACATCGGCGTCGGCGAGCGCATCGAAGACCTGCGGCCGTTTGTGCCGGCCGAGTTTGTGGCGGCGTTGTTCTCCGACAGTTCGGGCGCGCCGCCGACGTTGTGACGATTGATGGCCGCGCTTCGGTGTGAGACTGAGGGCGCATGCTTCGGTCTCTCCGCGTCGCTCTTGCTCTCGCTTGCACTGCAGCTGTTGTCGTCGTCAGCGCGTGCGCCACCACGCCTGTCGCGTCGCGCGGCACCGGCCAGGCCGCCACCTTCATGTCCCTCGCGGTGGGCAACGCCTGGAGCTACCGCGTCACGCCCGGCCCTGATGCACCGCAGGTCGTGACGATCACGAGCCGCGACGAGCAGGGCTACTTCCTCGACGACAAAGGCGGCCGCTGGGGCCTGCGCGGCGACAGCATCGTCGACGGTTCACGCGCGTTGCTGCAGGAGCCGATTGAAACAGGGGCGACGTGGTCGGCGGTGGTTCCGGCCGGGCCGCAAGCCCCCGTGGGCACGCCCGGCGTCGTCGAGCGCTACACCATCACCGCCACCGACGCCGTCGTCACCGTGCCTGCCGGCACCTTCAACGGCTGCGTCGAAGTGGAAGCCAGCCAGCGCGTGCTCGACCCCAATTCGGGCAAGCCCGCCACCCTGCTGCTGCGCTGGACGTGGGCACCGAAGACCGGGCTGGTGCGCATTCGCCAATCGGCACGGCTGGAAGGTGGGGCCGAAGTCGCCACCGCCACGATGGAACTGCTGTCGTTCACTGCCGCGCCAACCACGCCGTAACACCTTGTTCTTCCGACACTTTCTCTGTGCAGGCTGGCCATGACCTGGCGTGAGCTGACCGGTTTTTCGACCGAACTGGTGGGCGCCTACCGCCGCAACGAGGCCACGCGCGGCAGCATCCTGCAGCTGCAAGCACGACGCGTTGATGAGCTGCTGCGCGTCGCCCGCACCA
>JBIKRQ010000416.1:0-5530 GCA_044349155.1 Myxococcota bacterium | reverse complement strand
CCCTCGGCCACGCGCCGGTCATCGACAAGGCCACGCTGCAGGCCGCGTTCGACGACGTGCTCGTGCCCGGTGCGCCCACGAAGCAGCAGGTGCAGGCGTTCCTTGCGAGTGCAGCACCCGCGTCGTTGCTGCAGGGGCGCTACATCGCGGCGACCACGTCGGGCACCACGGGCGAAATGGGCATCTTCGTCGTCGACGATGCGTCGTTTGCGCGACTGCGGGCCACCACGTTTGCGCGCCTGTTTCGCGGCCTGCTTCGTCCCGAGGGCTTCGCGTTGCTGGCGAAGCGCCGCTACCGCATGACCTTCGTCGTCGCCACGGGCGGGCACACCATGACGTCGGTGCTCGCCCTGCGCATGCCCAAAGCCGGGCGCGTGGCGGCTGATGTGCGCGTGTTGTCGATCAACGAGCCCGTCACGCGTCAGGTGGCGTCGTTGAACGCGGCACCGCCGTTGCTGCTGCACAGCTACGCCACCGTCCTTGAGGTGTTGGCGCACGAGCAACTCGCCGGCCGCCTGCGCATCGCGCCCGAGTTGATCTCGGCGGGCAGCGAGGTGCTCACCTCGACCGCGCGCGCCACGTTGGCGTTGGCCTTCCCCACGGCGACGATCCTCGAGACGTGGGCCGCCACCGAGCACACCGCGCTCGCTGTGGGCTGCGCACACGGGCACCTGCACATCAACGAAGACGCGGCGATCGTCGAAGCCGTCGATGCCGACGACAAGCCCGTCGCTGTCGGCACGTTGTCGCACCACGTCGTCGTCACGAACCTGCTGAACCACACGCAGCCGCTGTTGCGCTACCGCATCGACGATCGTGTCCGTCTTGTTGCCGAACGGTGCGGCTGCGGCTCGCCGTTTCAGCGCGTCGAAGTCGAGGGCCGCACCGACGACACCATCTACCTCGACGACGGCGTCGACTTTCAGGCCCACACGCCCATCCCGCTCGAGATTGCGCTGTTGGGCACGCCGCACCTGCAGCAGTTTCAGCTCGTGCACCAGGCGCAAAACGCGCTGCTGTGTCGCGTGGTCTGTGCCGACGATGCGAGCCGCGTCGTCGTCGAGCACGTGCGCGCGCGGTTGCTGCGCTACCTCGAGATGCACGGGCTGTTGGAACGTGTGTCGGTCGATGTCGAGCCCGTTGGCAGCTTGCGGCGCCATGAACGCTCGGGAAAGCTGAGGCAGATCACCAGCGAGGTGGTCGCGCCGCAGCGGTCGATCGCTGCCGCCCTGCGACGACGCGAGTTGCCATGAGTGTGTTGGCCACCAACCAGATCCCGCCCCGCCGCGAGCACAAGTTCGTCGTCCCCGTCGAGGTGGGTGAAGCGTTTCGAGCGGTGCTGGTGCAACACGCCGTGCGCGACGAGTTCGCCGCCACCCTGCCCGGTGGCTGCTACGACATCACCAGCCTCTACTACGACACGCCCACGCTCGAGCTGTTCGACCAGGCAGCACACAAGGTTCGTCGTCGCTACCGCCTGCGTGTCCGCAGCTACGGCGACGATGCCAACGCGCAAACGTTCTTCGAGGTGAAGCACCGCATCGGCGACATCATCATGAAGCGCCGCGCTCTCGTCGATCCCAACACGTGGCCCGAGGTGCTCGAGGGCACCGTCCCCGCCCGCGACGACCTCGCCCGCGACTTCGTGGCCCGCATCCAGGGCATGCACGCGCAGCCACTGCTCCTCGTGCGGTACCGGCGCGAACCGTGGCGCACCCTCATCGATCGCTACGTTCGCATCACGTTCGACACGCGCCTGACCTATGCGCTCGTTGACCCTTCTGAGCGCGCAACACTTCGACCTGTCGACGCCGACTGGCAGGCCTCTGACGACGAGAACTCCTTCGCCGACGACGGCCCGCTCGTGTTGATTGAAGTGAAAGTCGAAGACACCGCACCGCGCTGGTTGGCGCAGATCATTCGCGACCTGGGCATGCAGCGACGCGGCTACTCCAAGTTCGCCACGGGCGTGAAGCGCTGCTTTGGCCCGCTGGTTGACGACGTCACGCGCCGCATTCCGCTGCGCTGATCGCGAGCGCGGCAACGTCCTGCGCCGATCACTGTTGCGTCATCGCCACGCTGCTACCTGCACATCGCACTCGCAGATCTGTGCGCCATTTCGGAGGCGAACGCTCGCCGCGGACAGTTGTTGCTGTGTGTGTGCGTGACGACGTCGAACGGCGTGTTCGCGGCCCGCACACTGCGCTGCGCCATTGTCAACCAAGCGGCATGCGACTGTGACAATGGGTTTCGGGGCCCTTCGCCGACTTTGCACGTCGCCGCACGGCATGTACGAAAGAGATGTGGATTTTCTCGACTCTGCACTCGGTGGCACCTCTCCGTCTTCTGCCGGTCACATCCTCGTCACCTTGCTGTTGGCCTGGGTGCTCGGGCAGGCCATCGCTGCGGTGTACGCGGCCACGTTTCGCGGCCTGTCGTACCAGCGCACGTTCGCGCAGGCCCTCGTCGTCGGCGGCATCATTTCCGCGATGTTGATGATGGCGATTGGCAACAGCCTCGCGCGCGGCATCGGCATCGCTGGAACCCTCGCCCTCGTCCGCTTCCGCACGAACCTGCGTGACCCGCTCGACATGGTGTTCATCTTCACCAGCTTTGGCGTGGGCATCGCCGTTGGCACGGGCAACGCCATGGTCGCCGTCGTCGGCACCGGTGTGTTTCTCGCCGTGGTCAGCGGCATGCGCGTGTGGGGCTTTGGCGCGCACAAGCAGCACGACGGCGTGATTCGCCTGCGCGTGCCCTCGGGGCCGGCGGCGACGTCGGCGGTGTTGAACGTGTTGCACGAGCGCTGCCGACGCTTCGCGCTGATCACGATGCGCGACGTCGCCCAGGGCAGCAAGGTCGAGCTCGTCTACCACTTCAGTTTGCTGCACACAGGGTCCACCCACGAGAGCGGCCTCGTGCACGCGCTGAGCAGTATCGAGGGCGCTGAAGGCGTTGGCCTCTCGATGCAGGAGAGCACCGTTGAGCTCTGAACTCGCCATTCCTCCTCGTCGGCGTCTGCCCGAGGCTTCACGCGTGTTGCCGTGGGCGTTGTGGGGTGCCGCCGCACTCCTGGTGTTCGTGCAGCGTCACGAGCTTGCGCGCACCGCGATTTCCCCGGGCGTCGTTTCGGCCACCACCATCGACGTGCGCGCCAGCCACACCGGCCGCGTCGTTGGCTTGCGTAAAGCCGTTGGCGATGCCGTCGCCCCCGACGACGTCGTCATCGCGCTCAGCTCGCCCGAGCTCGATGCACAGGTTGCCATCGCGCGCGCCGAGTTCACCGCTCTCGAGAGCGCCGTGTTGGCCACCGACCTCGACGTGAAAGACGCCGATCGCGAGTTGCTTGCACGGCTCGGCCAGGACCTCGAGCAGGCCACCGTCGACGTGGCGCGCTTCCAACGTGAACTCGACGAAGCCCGTGCCGGGCGCCTTGCGCTTGGCACGCAACTCGAGCGCCTCGACGGCTTGATTGCGCGCGGTCTCGCCACCGCCGAAGACAAAGCCGAGCTCGAATCGAATCGGCAGGTGCTGCAAGAGCGCGAGACGACGACGGCGGCGTTGATTGCTGCAGCACGCGTCCGCGAGTCGAAGGCCCAGCAGCGCGTCAACGAACTCATCGCTTCTCGTCGCCCGTTGAAGGCCGAGACTGGCACCGACGAAGCACGTGTTGGTGCTGCGCGCGCCGAGGCCACGTCGAAGCAGTCTGAGGTCACGGCCCTTGAAGCTGTCCGCGACACGCTCGCCATGAAGACGGGTGTGGCCGGCACGGTCACCGACGTGTTCGTCGTCGACGGCGCGCCCGTTGTGGCCGGTGATGTGCTGCTGCGTGTGGTGCAAACCGGCAAACTGCGCGTGTCGGCGTGGTTTGAAGAAACCCAGGCGCGTGCGGTGCGGGTGGGCGACCGCGTCGTCGTTGGCGCCAGCGACGGCGCTTCGCACCAGCGCGAAGGCAAGATCGTCGCCCTCGCGGCCGCGATTGCTGAAGCACCCGAACGTTTCCGCTTCGCACCAAACCAACCGCGGTTTGCGCGCGCAGCCGTCATCGAGCTCGTCGACAAAGAGCGCGATGGAGACGCAGCGTTGCTCGCCGGTATGGCGGTCGACGTGCGCGTGGTGGGTCGATGAACGCGAGCCTGCTGTCGGTGGTGCTGCTGGCCAACGCGGTGGGGTCGATGACGATCACCGACGCCGTGAACCGTGTGCGCGACACCACAAACGATGCACAAGGCCTGCGCCAACAGGCCGAGCGCGCTGACGACGCTGCTCTGCCCCTCGACAACCTGCGCTTCGGCATCGAGCACCGTTCCGTCGACCAGTTCGTGGTGCCGCGTCTCGACGATCTCGGAACGCCGCTGGAGAGCACCGACAATGTGGCGCTGTCGCTGCAGGTGCCGCTGCCACAACTCACCGACCTGCTGCAGCGCAACGTCGACGGCAGCACCGCCGATGCCGAGCTGGCGCTGCTGGCTGAACAGCGCCTCGAACGTGCGCGTGCGGTCGCCAACGATGCGAGTGCGTTCGTTGCCCTCAAGGCCGAGCAGGCGTTGCTGGCGCAGGAACTCAGGCTCGCCGCCACGCTGCTGCAGTTGCAGCGCGAACGCCGCGACAGCCAACACGCGACGGGCACCGACGTCGACGACGCCCAACGGCTGCGTGTGAAGCTGGTTGGCGAAGCCCTCGACGTCGACGACGACCTCGTCAGCGCGCGCCGCAAACTGCTCACCACTGTGGGCAGCGATGCCATCGACGACGACCTCGAGGCGCGCTGTTCACAGGGCCTGCCCGCGGTGCAGCAGCTCGTCGACGCTGCCGTTGCTGCCAGTCCGAAGCAGGCGGCGGCCCAGGCGTTGCGTCGTGCCGTCGAGCAGGAAGAGCAGGCGTGGCGGCTGGGCTTTCTGCCGTGGCCCAGGGCGGTGGAGGGCACGTGGATCAACCGCGATCGCCTCCGCGTCGACGACTACCGCCTGCGCCTCGACATCAACATCCCGCTGCTGCACGCCTTCGACGGCAGCAATGACGGACTCGTGTTGCGTCAGCGCGCCGTCGAGCAGGAGGCAGCACTCGCCGACCAGCAACTGCGTGCCGACATCGCCGCGTTGCACGACGCCGCCACACGCCGGCAGGAACTGGTGCGCGAGATGGCCCTCGACACCACCGCTGCGCCGCCCACAGACCCCGCAGAGGCGCTTGAAACGCAGCTCGCGAATCTCGACACGCAACGCCGTCGCTTGCGCGCCCTGGGCCGTTGTGCGGCGTCGGTGATGGAACTGCACGCCCTCACCCGCTGACCTGCATGGCGATGTGAACGAAAACGGCCCCGCTGTGCGGGGCCGTTTTTGCTTCGCCGACGTGGGCCCTACTCGGAACGCCCCGGGTACGGGCGCGCCTGTTTGATGAACAGGTGCGGGGTCTCGGTGGGCGCGTCGTCGTCGTCGAACTTGAACTCGACGTCCATGGCGTAAAAGCCCGTGTTGCCGGAGGCGGGGCCGTAGGCGGGCGAGAAGCGCTCGTGGATCGCTTCGAGGGC
>JBIKRQ010000026.1:0-30316 GCA_044349155.1 Myxococcota bacterium | reverse complement strand
GAGCGCGTGGGATCCGTACGGGCATCTGGATCGCTTGCACGTCGTCATCGCCAACGCCGACGAGGGCATCGATGTCCGCGGCGAGCACGTCAACGTCGGCGAACGCATCGTCGCGGGCCTGCTGAAGGCCCACACCTTCGACTACGAAGTGGTGGCCGACGAAGCCATCGCCCGCGCGCGCGTCGACAGCGGCGAGGCCATCTCCGCGGTGGCTGTGCCCACAGATTTCTCGCGCCACGCCGTGCCGGCCACCGAACAGCACCCTGGCCGCGTGCGCATCTTGTTCTCCGAGGGCAACAACTTCATGGGCGCCACCATCGCGCGCCGCTTCGCCAACGAGCTCGCCACCAACACCAACACCACGTTGAACGAGCAACGCTGGCGCGTGGTGCTCGAAACCGTCGATACGTCCAAGGGCAGTGTGGTGCGTTTGCACGAAGGTGTGGCGCAACTGGTGGCTGGCAGCGCCCAGCTCGACGAGGGCCTGCAAAAAGCGCTCGACGGCAGCGCGGCGCTGCACACGGGGGCGCACACCGCGGCCAACGGAGCGGTCCAACTCAAAGACGGCACCGCCACACTCGCCGAAGGGGCGGTCGCCTTGACCGATGGTGTGTCGCGGCTGGGCGGTGGTCTGCGCACGCTCGATGCAGCACTGCCGTCGGCGAGCACGCTGGCCCCACTCACGCAAGGTGCACGCGACGTCGCTGCAGGCAACGCCGCCCTCGTCGGTGGCCTGTCGCAATTGCAGACCGGAGCACACACCGCGAAAGAAGGAGCATGCACCCTCGCCGACAAAACCGAAGGCATCCCCATCGTGGGCGGCACGATCGCCGACGGTGCGCGGCAGTTGCGCGATGGTCTGCAGCGCCTTCAAGACGGCAACGCCAGCGCCCACGATGGTGCGGTCAAACTCGCGGCAGGCAGCAGCACAGTGGCCGACGGTGTGAGCAGTCTCGTCGACGGCGTGCAACGCGCCCACGGCGGTGTTCACGAGATGGCCACGAAGGTGCCCGCCGACGACACACTGCACACCCTCGCCACCGGTGCGCGGGCCGTGGCCACGGGCAACGCCGCACTCGCCACCGGGTTGGGCCAGCTGAACGACGGCACGAGCACCCTCGTCGACGGACTGCAGGCCCTCAAAGACGGCAGCGGTCGGCTGCACGCGGGGTTGTCGCTGCTGCAAACCTCGTTGCCCGGTGATGTCGACGGCATCGACGGTGATGCGCGCGGGCTCGCGTCATCGGTCACGCCCGAACTCGTGGCGACGACGACGGTGGGTGCCTACGGCAACAGTGTCGCGCCCTACTTCGTCGGCCTGTCGTTGTGGGTGGGTGTGGTCATGACAGGCTTCATCTTTCAGTTGCGCTGGATGGTCGAAGGCGTTCGTCGTCGAGGACGTTTCGCGCGCGTGCTCGGTCGCCTGGTGGTGCCGGGCACGATGGTGGTGGGGCAGGCCACGCTGTTGGCGTTCACGCTGCGCTACGTGGTGGGTGTGGCCATGCCGTCGCTGCCCGTGATCTGGCTGCTCACCGTCGTCACATCGCTCACGTTCATGTCGGTGCTGTTGTGCCTGGTGGCGCTGTTTGGCGACGTGGGCAAAGTGCTCGCGTTGCTGCTGCTGATCTTTCAGATGTCGGCGAGCAGCGGCGTGTTCCCCGTCGAGCTGTCGGGCGGCGTGTTCCGCGCGGTCTCACAGTTTCTGCCGTTCACGTGGGTGGTGCGAGCAGCGCGCGCGGCGTTGTTCGGTGCGTTTGGCGGTAACTGGTGGATGCCGTTGGGCGTCATCGCCAGCAGCGGTGTCGTCGCCATCGTCATCGCCAGCGTCGTCGGCCGCTTCAAGTACGTGCCGCGTCACCAGCTGCGCCCGCTGCTCGACGTGTGAGCGAAGCGCTCATCCCCGGATCTTGGTGTGATGCAACTGAGGGGATCACTCGACGACGATCTGCCCCACGCGCACGCGGTTCTCGGTGTCGACACGGCCCCCAGGTGTTGTCACCGGCAGCCGCGTGTCGCCGCGGTACAGGCCCACCCACATGTCGTACACGCCCGCCGGCGCGTTCATCGGAATGGTCTGCTCAAAGCGGTCGACGACGTACTCGCCCCGCTGCCACAGCCCCGTGCGGTAGCGCCCCGCGGCCGGCCAGTGGTCGGCGTTGATGCGAAACCCAGCACTCTCGGCAGCGTCGATGTGCACAAACACCTGCCAGTCGCTGTCGATGTCGCCCACCGCCGAAAACAGCAACGTCGACGACAACCGCGCGCCCCGCGACAGCGCCGTCTGCGGACCGTCGTAGCCGCGCAATTCGATGGCCCCACCAAACACAGCCCCCACCGGCACACGCACCGGCGGTGCTGTGGTTCTCACGACGTCAGCGACGCTCTTTCGATCAAACGTTGTCTGCTCGGCGACGACACCCTGCGGCCGCGGCAGGGCAATGGTGCCGACGACAAAGGCCAACACGGGGGTCGCCAACACAGCCCCCCAGCGACGATCCACGCCCGCCATCAGCGACGCTCCAAAATCGACGGCGGTGTGCCGCACAGCAGTTTCTCGACGACCAGCTGCACCGCGCCGTTGCCCCGCAGGTCAGCACGCGCGCGCGCAATGCCCTCAAGGGCTGCGACCTCGTCGAGCTCCCCCGACGCCGGCACGCCGCCCTGGCGCAGCCGCACGCTCACGGCCAGATGACGCTCAGCAGCACGCAGCACGCTTTCCACCTCGAGGCGGTCTCGGCCCAGGGCCTCAGCGATGGCCAGGCGCTCGCCGAGACCCGCTGCGTTTTGGCGCAACGTCAGCCCCAACAGCAGGCGCTCCACGGCGGGGCCCACAACGTCGCCACTCACGTCGCCCTCGAGCACCGCCGGCACCGACGATGCCCCCAACCGCGCCCGCGCCGCGCGCACCTCGGCGTCGGGCACCTGCAGCTGCCGCAAGATCGACAACAGTGCTGGCTCGTCGAGGGGCGAGAACATCAGGCGCAAACAGCGGCTCGCGATCGTGGGCAACACCGCGCGCACGCCGGGCACGAGCAACAGCAGCACCGTGGTGGGTGCTGGTTCTTCGAGTACTTTGAGCAGCGCGTTTTGCGCCTTCTCGTTCATGCGGTGGGCGTCGACGATCACGGCCACGCTCGACTTGCCCTCGTACGGCCGCTGCAGCAGCCGCTGCCCCAGTTCACGCACCGCGTCGATCTTGATTTCGGCCGACGGGCGCGCCTTGCCGTCGGGCTGGGCGAGCCCGCGCGCCACCCCCTCGGCCTCCGACATGACGACGTGCAAATCGGGATGACTGCCACTGTCGGCCCGCCGGCACGCGCGACACACGCCGCAGCCAAACGGCAGCACTTCTGTGGGTGTGCCCCGCAGCTCGCACAACAAACCACGGGCCAGCGAGCGCGCGGTTTTCTCGCGCCCCACGCCGTCAGGACCCACAAACAACAGGCCATGGGCAAGACGGTCGGTCCGCAACGCCGCCGTCAAGGCAGCGACCGCGCGGTCCTGACCAAACACCCGACCCGCACCAGCAGAAGCAACAACAGCAGTCACAACGCTGGCAATAGCAGGCCCACGGGGGCGGCCAGAGGCGTTTTCGGCGTGAGGCTTTCAGCCCATCCGGAAGCGCTGGTTTGCCCAACACTCCGGCCGCCAGGTCTGCCGGTTCCGCCATCGCCTGCCAGCACGCAGCGCGGGTCTGCTGGCCCGCACGCGAGCGCAAAAGCGCGCGGTGGGGACACAGTTGCGTAAATATTCTCACGAGGTCCGTAGCAACTTTGGCAATTCCGCAACTCTGTCCCCAGACAAAACAGCGCTGCCGAAGTAGCAGCGCAGACCTCGTCACCGCTCGCGGTTGTTTGCGCAAGTCATGGAAAAACGTGCGATTTTTGTGCAGTCGTCGTCGGTGTGCGACATGGCCACCAGCACCGCGATCGCGGCCGCTTCGAGAACACAAGGTTCGCACTCGAGCCGATGTGTCCGCAGTGCTCGACGACGAAATGGGTTCGCTGCACGATACTTCTCGTTGGTCGCGGTGAGCGTGTCGTCGAGAGATCGAGCCCGCCACCCTGCCTGCCGAGGCCCGGAACAACCACGACGTTCTGCTGAATGTCCTGGCCGGTGCACAGCAGACCAGGTCCCCGCATCAATGGCCTTGTCGAGGTCGACGCCAGGAGCGGACGACCCCACTGGTCCACACACACACTCGTCGGGCGAGAGCCTGACAAGCACGGAGAGATCACCATGGCGAATGCTGAGAAGGTTGCGAAGGCTGGCGTTGCTCGTGAGTCGGGCTGGCTCTACTACATCGACAAGCAGGGCAACATTGCCCGCAGCAAGATGGTTCGTGGCGGCCAGAAGAAGAAGCCGGGCGATAAGGCCGAAGTCGTCGCCAAGACCGGCGTGACCCGCGACAACAACTTCATCTACTTCATGGACAACAACGGCGACGTCGCCCGCGTTCCGCGCAGCAAGGGCGGCACCGCTCGCAGCAAGAAGAAGTCGACGAAGAAGAAGGCCACGAAGAAGCCTGCCGCGAAGAAGGCCGCCAAGAAGGGCGCCGCGAAGAAGGCTCCGGCCGCCAAGAAGGCCCCGGCGAAGAAGGCTCCTGCCGCCGCCAAGAAGGCTCCGGCTGCGAAGAAGGCCCCGGCCGCCAAGAAGGCCCCGGCCAAGAAGGCTGCCAAGAAGGCTCCTGCCAAGAAGAAGTGAGCGCTGCGTCTGGCTTGCCAGACCTCGTCACCACACAAGCCCGGGCCTCGCTCGGGCTTGTTTTTTTTGCCCAAAGATCTCTCTGATCGCTGCGACTCGACCAGTTCTCGTCGTGGCTGGTAGCGTCCCGCGCGTGTCCACCAGCGACCCACCAACGCGCGATCCCCGGCTTGTCGCTATCGACGATGCCGTCGACGACGATGCGTTGATCGACGCTGTGGGTTTTGCGGTCGCCACGCGTGTGCCGCACACCATCTCAGCGTTGCGGCAGAGGCTGAAGTCGCCGATCGGGCCCGCGGCGCGCACCGCCCTGGTGGTGGGCATCATCCGCCTCGGCGAAGACGCGCTGTTGCGCGAGGTGGCGCAAGCCCTGCACCACGACGACGTCACGGTGGTGGTGGGTGCGGCCCGCATCCTGGGTGCGGTGGGCGATGTGCGTGCCGTGCCGAACCTGGTCGAAGCCCTCAAGACCGACGATGTCGTCGTGGGCGCTGCGGTCCTCGAGGCCCTGGGCGTGCTCGGCGACGCGGCGTGTGTGCCGTGGGTGGTGGCGGCGCTCGAGCATCGCTTCTGCGCCGTGAGTGCGTGTGGTGCGTTGGGCAAGCTCTCTGATGGGCGCGGTGTCGAGGCCTTGCGCCGCGCGGTCGACGACGACGATCGCACCCTGGCCCTCGCGGCCGCCCAGGCCCTCGTACGCTTGCAGGAGCAGGGCGTGGTGGGCTGAGTGGTTGGTCGCGGCGAAGTCCTCGAACGCATGACGACGGTGCAGGGACCTGCAGGCGACCTCGAGGCGCTGTGGCAGGGCGGCGGCATTGGCGTCGTGCATCAGCTGCCCGTGCTGTTGTGCCCGCCCCATCCGCGGCTCGGCGGCAGCATGGACAGCTCGATCCTTGCTGAGATCGTGTGGCACCTGGCGCGTCGTCGTCATCCCACGTTGCGCTTCAACTACGCGGGCGTGTCGGCGTCGCTGGGCGAGATCGGTCTGCCCTATCTGCCCGACGAATCGCTCTCGACGACCGAGGCCGTTGACGAAGCACTGGCCCCTCTGGTGCGCGACGCCGAAGCAGCGTTGCAGCAGCTGTTGTCGTCGACGGGGGCGAGAGAGATCGCGGTGGTGGGCGTGTCGGTGGGCGCGTTTGTGGCCGCCCGGTTGTTGGCCGACAACGTCCACGTCGTGCGCGGTGCGCTGGTGGCGCCCCCGGTGGTGAGCGTGCCGGGGTTGTCGTCGTCGTTGGCGCAGCAATTGGCGCACAGCGGGGCGGTGATCACGGTGGTGGTGGGCAGCCGCGATCGCCATGCGCCCCCTGATCTCGTCGAGGCCGCGTGCAAGGCGTTCGCTGTGCCAAAGACCATCGACGCCGACCACGGCTTCGTCTCGGGTCTGACGGCGTGCGCGCGACTGTGCGCCGATGCGTGTGGCGAAGCCGACGACGACGACTGACGAAGGAGAATCAATGCTGCTGACGTTGCTTGCGATGGCTCTGGCGGCCCCACCGGCGGTGCGCGGCGTGCCGAGTACCGATCCCCTCGTTCAGGCCCTGCAAGCCGCGCTGCCCACCCTCGATGCGTGCGTCGTCGGCCAGACCGGCGCGTTGTCGTTCGCGATCGGCACCGACAAAGCCGGCAAGGTCACCGTGGTGCGCAGCGTCGCCAAAGACGTGCGCGACGCGGTGGCAACGCCCCCAGGCTCGTTGCCAACAACGGTCACCGCCCTCAACGCGCTCTTCAACCCGCAAGGTCCCGTGCTGCCGCCATTGACGTCGGCACGCAGCTGCTTCGAGGCCACGGTGACGAAGCTTCAGTTTGCTGCGGGCGAGCCGCGCGGCATCAACGTCGACTTTGCACGACGGGCTGGTGACGACCCGGCAGGTGAGCACTGGCACGGTGCTTGGCACGATCCTCTTCGACGGCCCGCAAACCCGCGCAATCTTTGCGCCCCTCGCGGCGTGCGCGACGTCTCCGGTGCGCGTGGCGGTGCACATCTCGGTGTTGCCAACAGGCACCGTGAGGCGCCTGGAGGTGCAGGACGCGACGCCCGTCCCCGCTGACGTCGCAACGTGCCTGACAAAGCTCGGGCCGACCCTCGCGTTTCCACCGACGTTGGCGTTGGTGCCCGTCACCGCCGCGGTCGAACTGGAGCTGGGCGCGAGCCCGCACATCGTGTTCGAGAAGCCAACGCCGCCGAAGTAGCCGAGCGAGATCTGCGGCCAGATCTTTGAATCTTCGCGCAAAACGGGTCATGCCCTGCACGAAATCCGGGCCGCTGCGGCGGTACTGGTGAGTGGCACTCGACGCCGAGGTCGAGGTCGACGGTCAGCAGCAGCCGCGAGGGTTGTTGTCGGATGTCGGCAAGCAGGGGATGCACGCATCCCGTCACAGGAGTTTGGACATGGCAGCAGGCATCAACAAGGTCATCCTCGTCGGCAACCTGGGTCGCGATCCCGAGGTCCGCTACGCCCAAAGCGGCATGGCGATCTGCAAGCTCAGCGTCGCGGTCACCGAGCGCGTGAAGGATGGCGACGCGTGGAAGGACGCCACCGAGTGGTTCCGCGTCACCGTCTTTGGCAAGACCGCCGAGAACGCTGGCCAGTACCTGCAGAAGGGCCGCCAGATCTACGTCGAGGGTCGCCTCAAGACCGACAAGTACAAAGACAAAGACGGCGTCGAAAAGACGAGCGTTGAAGTCATCGCCAACACCCTGCAGTTCCTCGGCGGCGGTGGCGCCGGCGGCGGTGGTGGCGGCGGCGGCGGCGGCGGCGGTGGCGGCGGCGGCGGCGGCGGCCCACGCGGCGGCGGCGGTGGCGGCGGCAACGACGCGCCCCCGGCCTCCGACGGCTTCATCGACGACGATCTGCCGTTCTGAACGCATTGTAGGGTTTGACAGAGAGACCGCGTGGCGACTATGTCACGCGGTCTCTTGTGTATTCGGTCAAATCCACACACTGACGAGTGCCAAGGACCGACGAATGAAGCACTCAAAAAGAGCATTCCTGTTGCTGACGCTCTCACTCATGAGCTGCGGTGAACCAGCCAGTCCAGAGTTCCAGCTCGAGGACGGAGCGTGCCTTCGCGACGCAGACTGCCTCGACAGCGAGGTCTGCTTCGACCTCCCAACAGACACAAGCACTCGCTGCACCGGGTTGTGCTTTGATCCACACGACATCCCCTACTGCAACACCAGCGACGACTGTGCTGCATTCGGCGATTCGTTGGTGTGCCGTACGGACCCACGATTCTGCGTCGACGACCGACGAACTGACACAGCAGAATGCGTTGGTTGGTGTATTGGTGCCTGTGGACAGGCTCCCGTTCTCATTGCCGACCCGAACCGGAACCGATGCTACATCTCATCGGACACCTGCACCCCTCCGGGCTTTCCAACCATCACAAATCCGGACGAATGCATGTTCATCCAGGACTAGAAACACCACTCTGGTTTGGAGCGATTCAAACTCCTGGTCCAAAACCGTCAAACGCCGCCGGCGTCTGCACAGACACGGGCGGCGTTTTCGTTTGTGCGGGCCCAGGCTGGCTCAGGCGTCGTGGGGCGGAGCGGGGGCCAACGACAGCGCGATGGCCTCGATAAACGCCTCCAGGCGGGGTGCAGGGCCGTCGCCGTAGTTGAGGTGGCGCGGACCTGCCTCGCGCGGTTCCCACTCGGCAAACACGGTGCGTGGGCCGCCCTCGGCGTTCAGGCTGTGCTCGAGGGTGAAGAAGCGCACCGGCACCTTCCAGCCCGCGCGCGCCTCTTCGGTGGTCCCCGTGACCATCACCTTCAACGCGCGCTCCAGGCGGTCGCGCGCCGGCACGTCGGGCGCGTCACGCTCGACCTCGTCGACGAGCTCGTCGGGCACGAGCACGGCGGCGGCCGCGAAGTGCGCCTCGATCGGGTGCAGCGGTGTCGGCAGTGTGATCAACGCGATGTACAACGGCCCCGTGCCCGCCACCTCGACGGCGAGCCCCTCAGGTGCTTGCGCATCGCCTGCTTCAGCGCAGCGATCCCAGATGTTGGCGAAGCGCTCGGTGGCGTCTTCGCGGTGGGCAGCCCACAGAAACATCAGCGGGTCGGCCAACGCACTGTCGCGCAAACACTCGTGCACAAAAAACGCATGCTGACCGCGGGCCATGGCTACCTCGACGACACAATGGGTGCAGTGCTGGTCCCGCGCCGACGTCCGCCCGTCAAGCCCGCTTCGCAAGCCATGCCGCAAGCAGTGGTGGTGCCGGCGCTTCTACGTCGACAACAGCGTGCGTGTTCGGGTGCGCAAACCGCAGCCGCCACGCGTGCAGCAACAGCCGCGGCCACACGATCTCGACGTCGCCGCGCTGCACATGGTCTCGCCGATACACGGGCTCGCCGACGAGCATGTGCCCAGCCTCCGCCAGCTGAATGCGGATCTGGTGCGTGCGCCCCGTGACCAGCGTGACCGCGAGCAGGCTCACGTCGACGTCGACGTCGACCTCCGCGTCGTCGAAGCGACCGTGCACGAGGGTGTGCACCACGCTGGTGGCCTGCTGGCCAACACCTGGAGCACCACTGCCGCGCAGGCCATCGCCGCGATCCCGCACCAGCCACGACGTCACACTTTGCGACGCCACCACGCCGTGGGCGAGACACAGGTACGTGCGCTGCACACCACCACTCGCCATCTCGCGGTGCAGGCGTTGCACGGTGCGCGCGTCGTCGGCGAGCACCACCAGCCCCGACGTGGCGCGGTCGATGCGGTGCACGAGCTTCTTGCCGTACGCAGCGGCCAGGTCTTCGCTGGTGACGCCACAGGGCTTGTTCACGACGACGACGCGGGCCTCGTCGAACACGACCTCGCCCGGCCGATCGCTGGTCATTGAATGGCTTGCACGGTGAACGATCGCGGCTTGCCGCCCAGCACGAGCTCGACGCTGTCGCCCACGCGCTTGCCCAACAACGCCTTGCCCAATGGTGCGCCGGGGCTCACCACCTGCAGCGCCACACCGCCAATGCTCAAGCGCTGACCACCGCCGAGAGGTGCAAGAAGCGAGTGGCTCACCACGTCGCTGTCGTCGTCGACGATCGTGACCACCGCGCTCACATCGGCCGCGTCGGTGCGCGAAAAACTGCGCGGCACAATGGTGCGCAACGCCGAAAGTGCCCGCTGCTGTTCGGTGGCCCGCGCCGACTGCCCGGCGGCGAGATACCCAAGCTCGAGGCCACGGGTGTCTTTGTCGTTTTCGGGCTTGGCCTCGGGGTGCGTGGCGGCTTCGTGGGTGGCGCGGGCGGCCTCGACCATCGACGCGAGATCGCGCTCGAGATCGGCGACGAGCTGGGCGAACAACGCAGTCTTTTCAGCGAGCGAACACACCAATGGCATGGGCGCGATGCTGCCAGAGCCGGCCTGCCTCGTCGACGACGTTTGCGATGTTGTACGCGGTGCAGGGGCTCGATATGCGCGCTTCGTATGGGCCTCTTTGACCGACTTCGTGGCGCTTCGATCCCATCGTCGGTGGACCCACCGGTACCGCGGAAGCACCTGAGCGTTCGCGACCAGACCCGGCTGTGTGTCTTTTACGGCGTCTACCTCGGCGTCGAACATGGCAGGTACCCGGAGCTCACCTCGATGGAGTCGCTCGGGGAAGAGGTCCTGCAACGCTTCAACGCGGCCCCCGACGCGCAGTTCTGGTCGTTGCTGAGGTTCGACTGCTCTCGATCGGGCTACGTCAACGTGCCCTCGTGGGGACTTGTTCTCACGCCTCCCCGAGACTTGCATCGAGAAAGCGCGCCAGGCTTGCTTGGCACCTGGTCTGTTGATGGTCGAAGCGCGTCTGCGGAGAACGCTGGTGTGATGACGCTGACCGCAGCGCTGCTTGCTTCGCCGACGGTCTCCGCCGAAGCAGAAGCAGAACGCGCAGCACTGGCGCAGGAGCTCCAACACGACGGGCTCCTTGGCCCCCTCGGGTGGCACGCCATCAGCGGTGTGGCGCTCAAGCACACCTGAGCTGTGACCACACCGTCGACGTCGTTGGCGGGTGTGCCGTGCCGTCAGTGGGTGGCGATCAACGCCGCAAACGAGGGCCCGCCATCTTTGTAGTCGTGGCTCGCGTGGAAATCGCGCGGGTCGCTGCTCAAGCGCAGCACGCGTCCATCGTCGACGGCGAACAACGACACCGACGTGGTGTGGCGCGTGTTGGCCAACGGGAACTGCAGGTCGAGGCGGTCGATGCTGCCGTCGGCCCCGCGCAACAAGCGGTAGCCCAGGCTTTCGGTCGACCAGTCGTCGTAGTCGCCGACGTGAAACCAGCCCGTGCCGCGTCCGTCGATGCCCGCCGCACGCAACTGGTACAAGCGAAAGCCCATGCCACCTGTCGCGAACTTCGCCTCGTCGATCCACAAGCGGTGGTCGATGCGCGCTTCAACGGTTGCTTCGGGTGCGTCGTCGACGAGGTCGGGCGCCAACGCCCCCAACGACGGCGGCGGCACAAACGTGTAGCGCGCGGCTTTCACGCCGGGCTGCTTTGGATCAACGGCAAGCACCAACGTGGGCCGGCCTTCGTGGTCGACGCGAAACGGCACGCGCTGCACCACCCCCGTCTTGGTGAAGCGCAGTTCGAGCACGCTGCCCTCGGCGGTTTTGTCGACGTGCCACGTGTAGCTGTTGGTGGTGTTGTGGCCGATCTGCCCATACCGGTAGAGGCCCAGACCGCGCTCGTGGAAGTAGTAAAACGCGACGGGGTCTTCTTCGCGGCTGCTGTCGGGATGCCGGCTCCACAGACCGCGCAAACCACAACTCGCGACGTCGTCACAGGTGTCGGCAGCAAACGCCGCGGGTGCGGGCAATGGTGTCGACGTGTGAGCAGCGCGCAAGGCGCCCAGGCCGCCGACGACGAGAAGCAACGACGCCACCACCGAAAAGCCGATCAACGAACGCATGGCCCGACTATGGCATCGCGGTTGGCGCCCTGCATCGTTCGCTGCCCCACAACCGGTGGCACCTCTGGCAGACTGCCGCGCATGCTGCTGCGCGTCACATCCCTTGCGTTGGCCCTGTCTGCTGCGGTGGGGCTGGCGTCGTGTTCGAAGTCAGCAGCACCTGCGTCGTCGTCGTCGTCATCGTCAGCTGCGTCGTCGTCGTCGTCGTCGGCACCGGCGCCAACGGGCAAAAAGCGCCTCGTCATCGGCGTCAGCCAGGAGCCCGACACACTGTTCATGCCGTTCAAAGAGATGAACGCGGCGGAGCACATCGGGCGCCCGGCCGCGTTGATGCTCACGGTGTTTGACGAGCAGTGGAAGTTGGTGCCGCAGGCCGCCGAGCAGATCCCCACCGTCGACAACGGCGGTGTCGTCATGCTCCCCGATGGCGCCATGCGCGTCACGTGGCGCTTGAAAGAGGGCTTGTTCTGGGCCGACGGCGTGCCCGTCACCGCCGACGATTTCATCTTCGGCTGGCAGCTCATGAGCGACCCAGACCTCGAGGTGCTCGACCGCGCCAGTGCGCTGCGCGTGCGCGAGATGACCTCGCCCGATCCACGCACCCTCGTCGTCACGTGGAAGACGCCGTACGCCTACTACGCCTTCTTCCGCAACCACGAGCCGCTGCCGAAGCACGTGCTCAAGCCGATGTACGACGTCGACAAAGCGTCGTTGAAGCAGTCGCCGTTTGGCACGCGGCCGCTGCTCGGCGGTGGCTATGGCGTCGCGGAATGGGTGCCGCAGAGTCACATCACGTTGAAGAAGAACCCGCACGCGGTGACCTTCAAGCCCGCCCAATTCGACGAAATCGTGTGGAAGATCATCCCGCAGACGCAGACGTTGGAGGCGGCGTTTTTGTCGGGCTCTGTCGACGTCATTTCGGTCATCGCCTTCACGTTCGATCAGGCCCGCGATTTCGCCGCACGCCACCCCGAGGTCGACACGCACTTCACGCGCGCGCTCATGCTCGAGCACATCGACTTGAACCTGGACCACCCGGGCCTCAAAGACCGCCGCGTGCGGCAGGCGTTGATGTATGCGCTCGACCGCGAGCAGCTGTCGTCGACGTTGTTTGGCGGCAAGCAGCCGGTGGCGCACTCGTCTGAGCCCGACGACAACGACGACCCGGGCGTGGTTCGCTACGCCTACGATCCAAAGCGCGCAGCGGCGTTGCTCGACGAGGCGGGCTTCGTTGTGGGTGCTGACGGCGTGCGCACGAAGGGCGACGTGGCGTTGCGGTTCACGTTGCACAGCACGGCGGGAGATCGCCTGCGCGAACAGGTGGAGCAGCTGTTGGTGCAGTGGTGGAAGGCCGTGGGTGTTGAGGTCACGATTGCGAACCAACCCGCGAAGCTGCTGTTTGGCGACACCATTCGTCGACGGAAATTCGACAGCATGGTGATGTTTACGTGGACCAAAGAGCCCAACAAGGTGGATGAGACCCACTGGCGCTGCAACCAAAAGCCCGTCGAGGGCAACACCTTCCAGGGCCGAAACTACCCCGGCTTCTGCGATGCCGAGGTCGATGCGTGGCTCGACGAAGCCCAACGTACCGTCGACGACACGGCGCGCCGGGCCATCCACAGAAAGATCGCGCGGCGCATCAGCGAAGAAGTGCCCATGATCCCGCTGTACGACCGCGTCGACGTCAGCGTGACGCCAAAGGGCTTCGTCGGTTGGAAGCCCACGGGCGTGTTGCAAAGCGTCGCCCACAACGCGCACCAGTGGACGTGGTAACGGCGGTCACGTCGACGGCAGTGATTCTTCGGCTGGCGCGGAAGAAGTTGTCGGCGCGCAGCGTCTTTGCGAGCATGCACTCCATGCGTGACGTAGCCCTTGCCTTTGCCGCCCTGCTTGCTGTGTCTGCCTCGGTGCGCGCGGAGGCCCCCGCGGCTCCTGTCGCCGAAGACCGCGCCAGCAAAGACGACTACGCCCTCGACGCGAGCGGTTCCGCGTCGACGTTGAAGGTCAACGGCGAGGGCGCGTTCTCGCTGCAGATCACGCCGAAGAACGGCAAGAAGGTGCACCCCGACGCGCCCCTCGAGGTGGTGATCGCCGACAACGCCTTGTTCAAAGCCAGCAAGGCCCGCCTCACGCGCACCGACCTGAAAGAGAAGGGCAGCAAAGCCCCCACGGTGGCCACCACGCTGCGCGGCTCGAAGGCGGGCACGGGCACCATCGACGTGACGGTCTCATTCTTCTTGTGCACCGACGCCTGGTGCCAGCGCATGAGCGACAAGGTCACCCTGCCCGTCACCGTCACGGAGTGACTGCCAATGGCGGGCTGTCCACCAATTCGACCGCTTGCGGTCGAATTCATATTGATATTCATGGGGTTGGCGGCACGCCAACTCCATGAATTGAGCCTCGAAGAGAAACCCGCTTTGGGGTTTGTCGCCGAGGCGAGTCTCTTGAGGGGCGGGCGGGGAAACCTCCCCGCCAATCAATTGAGCCTTTGTCGCCGAGGCCTCTTGAGGGGCGATAGAAATGAGGCCGAATGAAAGTGACTGAGACGGTTGTCATCGTACTCTGTACGACGATGTTCCTCATGTTCCTTGGGGTAATCATTGGCATGAGCATGGCAATGCCTGATCTTAACACAAGCCATAATGACACCGGAAATGGCTTCGGAACCGTACTGTATTATACAGCCGTCGGTGGAGCTTCCGCCGTTTCCTCGTTGTTCGGCGGGCTCGTCGGCGGGCTCGTCGGCGCATTCAGTGGTTGCGTTTCTGGGCTTGGCCTGGCCGTCGCGGTGGGGCGGCGCCAGCAGCAGCGCGGGAACGACGCAGACGCATCGGCGCCGTGGGCTCCTCGGTGGGCCTGCCCTGAATGCGCTGCAAAAAACGATTCGAAAATTACTGTCTGCGCCTCTTGTCAGTACAGTCTTTTTTAAGAAACCAAGACCGAATCACGAGATCATCCCCGATGATCTTGATTTTGCCGGCGCACGCAGCGCAGCAGGCCCGCGAGGGCAAATACGATTTGTGAATGGTTTGATGCAGCCGAGGCACGAAGCAACATCAAACCGTTCTCGGATCACACAAAGCACGGGGTTGTAGGTCCGTCGCGCAAGGCGTCTGAGAGAACGCCATCGACGGCCATCGCCTGACGCGACCTCGTGAAGCAGTGTCGACGTCGACGACAACAGGCACCGAGGCAGACGAAGAACTGTCAACATGCTGACGTGTGAGGCACAGCAGCGACGAGCTTGCAGAGCACCACCGACCCGATCGACCTTCGCCCCATGCGCATGGTCAGAGCAGCAGTGGTGTGTTCGTTGTTGTCGTCGACGGCGTGGGCGCAGTCGTCTGCCCCCCTGCCGAGCAGTCTGCGCGACGCCGCCAAGGACTACACGCCACCCACGGGCAAGCAGGCCCCGGTGCTGCCCACCACAGAAGCACCAACGCCGCCACCGCCCGCCACACCACCAGCACCGCCCACGACGGTGAACGTGCCGGAAGTCGGCGCGGTCAACGGCTGGAGCATTGTCGAGCTGGTGTCTGGTCGTCGTCGTCCCGACGGCACACCAACCGCTGAGAACTGCGGCTACGAGCGCGACGTCGTCGTCAAGCGCACAACACCCGAGCCCGCACAAACCCCAGCGGTGCTCGTCGTCGCCTGCGAGGCCACGCCCACCGCCGACGGTTCGCTGGCACCACAAGCGCCCACGCTGCGCCTGCCCCCGCCGTGGGGTCCAGCACCTGGGGCTGCCGTCGCTGCTGCGGGCGACGACCTGCAGTTGGGCGTGAAGGGCGGCCTCGTCGTCGATGATGTGTTCGCGGCCATCACCCCGCTGCGGCCGGCGATCGCCGACTGCCACCGCACCCTGGGCGGCCCCGGTGGTCGTTTGGTGATGCGCGTCGTCGTGAGTGCTCATGGTGTGGTCACCGAAACCGGCGGCCTCGAAGGCACGCTCAAGGGCACCGCCCTCGACACCTGTATTGCCGACGTGCTGCACGGTTTGAAGTTGCCGCAAACGCGCGACGGCGAGGTGGCCGTGGTGAGTGCGGCCTTCACGTTTGTGCAAACCGGACCGGGTCTGGCCCCCGAGAAGCCGAAGCCGAAGCTCGTCGCCGCGGTCACGTACCGCCCCTGCAGTGCTGATGAAGAACCCGAGATCCGAAACGGCGAACCCACCTGCACCGTCGTCGTCAAAGGCCGCGTTTGCGCACCCGGTGAGCAGCCAAAGCCGAAAGACCAACTGGCCGCTGGTGAAGCCGCGTGCGTCGAGGATTCGATGGTGCGGCGCATGCCGTTTCACAAAGGTGAGCTCACGCACCTGGGCGATGTGCAGTTGATCAACTCGCGTACGAGCTTTGGCGTGGGCCTTGGCCTCGCGGCCCTCGACGGCGTGTACTACGGCGTGCTGCGCCCCGACGTGAACCTGCAGTTCGGTCGCTTCTCGCTGGGGGTTGGTGCGCCGCTGCGCTTTGAGCTCGCGAACCTCAACAACGTCGACGTCTTTGGCGGCGATCCCCTCGGCGACGCCACGGCCAACATGGGCCGCTTCCGCACCGAAGACTGGGACCAGCTCGAAGACTTCGTGCGGCCCCTTCGCTACCTCACCTTCGGCAAGAAGGAGGACGAGATCTACATCGACGTCAACCGCGTGCACGCCATCACGCTTGGGCATGGACAGTTGATGCGGCGCTATCAGCCAAACCTCGACATCGACGAAGACAACCTCTTCGCCGAGGTCGATGCCTACGGCGACTACGGCGGCGTTGAATTCATGACCGGTCCGTTTCCGTTGCCGCGTCTCGTGGGTGGCATCGCGTTCATCAAGCCGTTGTCGTTCATCAACGCATTTGCGCCCATCGGCGACGACGGCAGCTACTTGCGTCAGGTCGCGAGCACGTTTTCGATCGGCGGCAGCTACGTGGCCGACTTGAACAGTCCCACGGGCCTCGATCAGCGGCTCAACCCGGTCGACCAGCGCCCCCAGCTCGTCGTCGACGCCGCCAACCAGTTCTTGTGGAAGAACCGCGACAGCTTCACCGGTGCGGTGGTGCAGGGCTTTGGTGTCGATGCCGAAGTGAAGGTGCTCAAGCTCGATGCCGTCGACGTCAAGGTCTACGGCGATTGGTCGCGGCTGGTGTTTCCGTCGGATGTGTCGACGGCGAACGCGTTTTCGTCGTTCAAGGGCGACGGCTACACCCTTGGTGGTTTGTTGCGCGTGAGCCTGGGTGAAACGCCCATCCGCCCCATCGAGCAGGAAGACGAAGAGACCAAAGCGGGTCGCAAGCCGCGGCAGAAAAAAGCGGCGCACGCGTTTCGTGTTCGTCTCGAGGGCCGCACCTTCGAGCCCACGTATCTGCCGTCGTATTTCAACACCATGTACGAGGTCGACCGCTTCCAGTTCGGCTTCTCCGACAACCGCGTCACCCTGCCCACCAAGATGCGCTACCTCGCCGATCAAGCGAGCGACCCTTGGCGTGTCGGCTACTACGCCGAGGCCAGCTACGCGTGGGTCGACGTGCTGGGCGTGACGGCCGCGTTCGAAGACGCGATTCCGCTGGGCGGCAACGAGCCCGTGCGTGGCAAAAACCTGGCGCTCCACGTCGAGAGTCAGGGTCTTGGGTGGCTGCAGTTGTTTGCCACCTACCACTTTCGCAACTTCGAAACGGCCGAGTTGAACAAGGCGTTTTCGTTGAACAGCGACAACGAAATCATGTTCGTCGGAGGCCGCCTGCAGGTGTTGCCGATCATGTTCATCAACGTGAGCGCGCAGCGGGCCTTCCGCGTGGGCTTCAGCCAGGACGACGTCACAGGCGCCAACGACGCCGGTGTGCGCTTCAGCTCGGTGGGCCTGAAGAACGCGTGGGCCTCGGGCCTCGACGTCGAGCTGGGCTGGCAGTTCTGAGCCTTGACGGCGGGGAAGCGTCCTCGCCGATGCGCCTGAGCCTCGAAGAGAAACCCGCTTTGGGGTTTGTCGCCGAGGCGAAGCTCTTGAGGGGTGGGCGGGGAAACTTCCCCGCCGATCAAGATCGAGCCTGCTATCGTTGGCCCATGTCGTCGCTGCTGTTTCGCCTGTCACGTTCATCACTGTTGCTTGCGTCGTCGTGTGTGGCCCTGACCACAGCGTGCCCCACGACGGTGGCGTCTGAGTGCAAGGTCTCGGGCGACTGTGCCGAGGACGAGCTCTGCGTCGACGGCCAGTGCCTCGTGAGTGCCCTCGGTGAAGGCGAGGGCGAAATCGCCGAAGGCGAAGGTGAAGTTGGCGAAGGCGAAGGTGAAGGCGAAGTTGGTGAAGGTGAAGGTGAAGGAGAGGGCGAAGGTGAAGGTGAAGGTGAAGGTGAAGGAGAGGGCGAAGGTGAAGGAGAGGGCGAAGGTGAAGGTGAAGGCGAAGGTGAGGGAGAGGGCGAAGGCGAATGCGTCGAAGCCTGCGACGTTGGCACCTACTGCGACGCCGACACCAACGGCTGCGAAGACGTCTGCGGCGCCTTCTTCCTCGAGCGCGCATCGCCTGGAACGTCGGATGAATTCCTGTCGTTCCTCGACCTCGTCTACCCAGCTCTTGATGCCGCAATGGAAGCCGGCGACCACGTCGCCGACACCTGGACCGTCGACACCTCGAGTTTGACCGTGTTGCCAACCCTGCGCGTTGACACGACGTCGCCGCCGCCGACGGCACTGCACTTTACGATCACCAGCGAAGACTTCGACCCGTACCTGATCGTCTACAGCACCGAGGGCGGCACCTGTGTGGACGCCGACGTCAACGACGACTTCAACGGCGCCCGAGACACCTCGCAGCTCGACGTCGCGCTCACCACCGTCGACGACACCACCGTGTTTATGGCGACGTCGTACGACCCCAACGTCCTTGGCACCTACACGCGCACCATCACGCCGACGTTGTGCGGGCTCGCGGTGCCTGATGTGACCACGTTCAACAACTGCGCCCGCGCGATGTCGATGTCGAGCGCCTTCACCTGCGAGAGCGCCCCCTGCGAGCGCGATGGCGCAGGCGCCCTCACCGGGCGCGCCTGCTGTGTTGACACCGACAACAGCGGTGCCTGCCGCACGACCGTCGGTCAGGTGAACACGTTCGTGTCTGGCACCTGCAACTGACAACGGTGAACATTCCTTACATGGAATGTTCACTCCGTGGTCCACCCGCGTAAACATTCAAACCCTTGGCGTCCCGCCAAGGGTTTGAATAATCAATACTATTCGGGCGCGGAGCGCCCGAGTATTCATGAACAAGCCGGAGCGTCAGCCCTCGGGGTTTTCCTCGAGGCGTTGCTGCTCGCCCGTGGCCACCAACACCAGCTCGTCCACCGCGTTGAGCGTGCCCGCCAACTGGTAGCCAGAAATGCCCGTGTTGCTGCGATCGACGGCAAGCCGCGGCAGCTGAAACAGGTGGTCGCCCGGGCGCGCCACGCCCGACGTCGCCGTAAACCCCGCGCGATACCCCGCCGCCCGCGCCGCCTTCACCACGCGCTCGTCGACGTAGGGCGGGCGGCCAAACGGGTAGCTCACCACGTCGACAAAGCTGCTGCCGCACAACTCCTGCAACCGCGCCCGTGGCTGCAGCAGTTCATCGAGCAATGCTTCGTCGCTCGCGGTGGCCAACGACAAGTGCCCATGACCGTGGGCGCCAACGCTCCACAACGGCTCACGCGCGATTTTCTGCAGCGCCGCCGCTGTCACCATGCGGTCGAGGTCGGAAACGGCAGGGCGGCCGCCTACGAGCGCAAACAGCTCTTCGAGCCGCGCTTGCAATTCCGTCTCGTCGAGCGACGTGAGCGACAGCAGCAACCGGTGGGCGGTGTCTTGCCGCTCCTTCGCGGTTGAGGTGGGCAGGCTGCGATCCACAAAGCCCACCTGCACCGGGTGCGGCGCCAGCGCAGCAATCACCGCGTGCACGTCGCTGTCCCACAACGTGGTGGTCGTGTCGTCGAGCGGACCGGTGGTCACAAAGAGCGTGGCGGGAATGCCGAGCTCTTTCATGATCGGCTCAGCAAGCTCGGCCGAGTACGCAAAGCTCTCGTCGAACGTGAGCACCGCCAGGCCCTCACGCAGGCGCGAGCCCCGCGACAGCACCGAGATGGCCTCGCCGATGTGCACAAAACGCAGCGTCTTGCGCGCCGCCAACAGTGCCGACTTCAGCTCCTTTGGCGTCGTCGCCGAGCCGCGGATGCGATCCGGGTGCGCGCGGCCCGCAGCCGTATCGGGCAGCAGACGACGACACCGCAAAAACGCGATGCCGGCACCACGCGTGGCCACACTCAAATGGTGCAGCCCCTGACGCACCGGCGGCACACGCGCCGCCGTCTTCACCACGTTGCGCAATGCCCAGGTGAGCCCCTCACGCAACATGAGGGCCTCGACACGACACGGTCGACGACGTCATCGACACGACGTCAGTGGCCAGCGAGGAAGCGTTCAGCATCGATGGCCGCCATGCAGCCGCTGCCCGCGGCCGTGATCGCCTGGCGGTAGTAGCTGTCTTGCGCATCGCCACACACGAACACGCCGGGCACCTTCGTCTTGGTCGATTTGCCCTCGGTGACGAGGTAGCCGGTGGCGTCGGTCTCGAGCACGCCGGTGAACAACTTCGTGTTGGGCTGGTGACCAATGGCCACGAACACACCGCCCGCGGGGATGATGGATTCTTCGCCGGTGACGGCGTGCTTCACCTTCATGCCGACGAGCACGTCTTTTTCGAACATGCCGACTTTTTTGTGCTCGACCATCAGCTCGACGGGGACCTGGTTGGTCATGAAGTGGATCTTCGGATTCTTCTGCGCACGCTCGAGCATGATGCGGCTGGCGCGGAAGGTGTCACGACGGTGAATGAGCGTGACCTTGCTCGCGAAGCGCGTGAGGAATTCGGCTTCTTCCATCGCGCTGTCGCCGCCGCCGACGACGATGAGCTCTTCGCCTTTGTAAAACGCGCCATCGCACGTGGCACACGCCGACACGCCCGAGCCGCTGGCCATCAGCTCCATCTCTTTGGGCAGGCCCAGCAGCTTGGCCGTGGCCCCCGTGGCGACGATCAGCGCGTCGGTGGTGATGGTGACGCCGTCTTCGGTCACGAGGGTGAACGGGCGCTTGCTCAGGTCGACGCTGGCGATGTTTTCCTGACGAGAGACGGTGCCGAAGCGCTCGGCCTGCTCCTTGAACTTCGCCATCATCTCGGGGCCCTTGATGCCGTGCGGGAAGCCCGGGAAGTTTTCGACCTCGCTGGTCCACATGAGCTGGCCACCGGGCAGGTTCGGCGACGCGCCCTCAAAGACGATCGGCTTGAGGTTGGCGCGCGCCGTGTAGAGCGCGGCGGTCCACCCTGCGGGGCCGGAACCGATGATCACCACCTGATGCTGTGCCGTCGTCATTTTCATGTCTCCTGGGTCGAAAGGGTCAAAGGCGAGGTACACAACGTCGTCGCGCGCGGCAACCGAAGGTGTGCCGGGCGGAATCAGTTGTGCACAACAGATGCACGAACAGGCCCGGGGTTTCGCGCCTACAGCGGTTGTCTGCCGCTCAGATCCAGCGCCGGCCGTCGCCCCGGTGGCAGCAGGTGCACCAACACGGCGAGGGCGGCGGCGGCTGCCGGTCGGCTGCCCACGTCGACAGCGATGGCCTCGGTCTGCTTCTTCGGCGATGCCGCATCCAGGCGCGCCAACATCTGTGAGGCGTCGGCTTCGCTCGCGACGTCGGCGCGGTGGGCCATCAAGCGCGCCAGACGCACCGCCGGATCGCCGACGAGAAAGAACGCCCGCGCCCGCGTGCCCAGCAAACGCTCGGCATACAGCCCCTCGACCACAACACCGCTGCTCGCGAAGCGCCGCTCCACCTCGTCACGGATGGCGGTGCGGACCGCGTCGTCGTCGAGCAACGCCCCCGCGCGCACCAGCAGTTCGCCGTCGGCATCTTTGAGCGCGGCCGAGATGTCTTTGTCGTCGAGACGCACGCGGTAAATCGGCGGCTCGGCGGTGGGCTCCATCACAAAACCACGGTCGAACAACGACGCCACCAACGCGCGCGGCTTCGTCAGATCTGGCTGCTGCTCGGGGTGCACAGGCCGCGTGACCTCGAGATCGGTGTGCCGCTGCAGGTGCTGGCGCTCGATCAACGCGAGAGCGCGCGACAACGTCGACGTACCGATGAAGCGGTGGCCCAGACGACGCGCCAACAGGGCGCCCACCTCGGTCTTGCCCGTGTACGGCTCGCCATTGAGCGCCAGGCGGAACGTGCGACCCGCCAGCACCAGGTCTTCCACCACGACGACGCGGCCCATCGCTTTGACTTCGGCCACGCCAACAGCGCGTGTGCGGCCCGAGACATCGCGCAGGGCGTTGATGGCCGCAGCGATCTCTTTGACGACGAGTTCGCTCTCGCGCTCCAGCACGTCGATCGGGTCTTCGATCACGGTCTGCTTGCCCTGCTTGATGCGCGCGATGAGCTCGAGGCGCGCCATCGGTCGCGCCAACACCTCGAGGGTGCGTGCCGCGAAGTAGCGCACCAAAAAACGCGGATCTTTGCGATCGAGGGCGACAAGCGTGTCGAGGTAACTGTGCAGCAACAGGTCTTCGGTCTCGTCGTCGAGGTCGGCCACCACCGCGAAGCGCGCGAGGTCAAACGCGGCATCGCCAAGGTGCGCTTTGTCGAGCCCCACCATGCACAACGACGGCAACAACGGCGTGCGCACATCGCGCGCCACAAACAACGCGGGCTCGAGCGCGCCGTGGCACAGCACGCGACGACGCGCGGTGCGAAAGGCGTTGTCGTCGGCGACGATCGCGGTCCGCAACCCGCGCTGCAGGTCCGACAACGACAACGTCAGCAGGTCGTGTGACAGCCCGTCCGCCTCGCGCAGCGTCACCCACGTGCGCAACGCCTCGGCCGTGCGGCGATACGCATCGAGCAACGACATCGGCCCATCAGGCAAGCGCCCCTGCAGGTCCATCACGCGCGCGCCATGCAACTGCGCGAGCAGCGCCCCCAGGTCTTTCGCGCGGTTGAGCGGCACGTTGTCGAGGACGCGGCCAGCAATCCAGTCGTACACGAGGAAGCGGCGCTCAATGCCATCACGGCCCGCCAGCACATGGCGCGTGCGCAGCATGGGCACCACCGGCAACTCGGTCGCAGTCTGCAGGGCCACAAACGCGAGGGCTTCCACGTCGACACGGCGGCTCGCGGGGTCTTCGTCGACCCGCAACGTCATCGGCTGCGGCCCCTCGGCACGAAACGAGCGCATCGTCCCGCGCGGCGACAACTCAAGCACGCCCGTGGGTGCTGCCCCGGTGATGCCCTCGACGGCAGCGGCAACGATCTCGGCGGTCACAGCCTGACGCATGCGCGTGCTCTACAGCGTTACCGCCGTCATCGCATCCGCCGGCGCACGCGACGAAAAATGCGCAATTTCAAGATGTTGCAGACCGCTTCGTGCGCGACTTTACGTTCAGGCGCGTCACGGGTCGTGTCATGGTGCACGCGATGACGGCCTTTGTGAACGCAGCGGCAGACGCCGACACCGACGCGGCCTTGCGTCGGGTGTTCGATGCCGCGCGTGACGGCGACACCGCAGCGCTCAACGACCTGTGCCGGCAGATGCGTCCGCGCCTGTACCGCGCCGCCTGGTCGATCTTGCGCGACCGCGACGACGCCGACGACGTCGCCCAGGAAGCCCTCGTGCGCGCGATGACGCGCCGCTGGTTGTTTCTGGGCACGGGCAGTGTCGGCGGATGGATGACGCGCATCGCGCTCAACCTCGCGAAGAACAAGCGCCGCGATCACCGCCGCCGGCAGGAGATCGTCGACGACGCGCACCCCGCTGAGCTCGCCGCCCGGGGTGCGATGGCCGAAGCAGGCATCAGCGTTGACAGCGCCATGATCGCTGCTGTCGATCGGCGCCAGCTCGAGGCAGCCCTCGGCCAACTCGCGTCACGGCAGCAAGAGGTGGTGCGCCTGCGCGCCATCGGCGGCCTCGACTTCCGCGCCATCGCCGAGACCGTGGGCATCAGCGAAGAAAACGCGCGCGTCACGTTTTCGCAGGCGAAGAAAAAGCTCGTGCTCATGCTGCAGGAGAAGCCATGACCCGCCACAGCGACGACGACCTCGACACCGGTGCGCCTCCGCCCCCGCGCCGCAGCGATGATGCCTTTGCGCGGGCCGTCGCCGCCGACATCGACACCGTCAAGGCCGCGCGCACCCGCTGGCCGTGGTTGGCGCTTGGTCCGTTGACCGCCACGGCCGCGGCGTTGGCGTTCACGTTCACCACGTCGAGCACACCGGTCGACACGACGTCACCGGCACCTCCGACGGTCACCAGCGTTGCCATTGGTGACGTCAACAGCAGCGACGACGACGACAACGATGACGACGACCTCGACGTGGTCGACCTCGATGGCGCGCTCGCGAGTGCCGACGACCGCACGCTGCTCGCCCTCGCCGATCCGACGGACGATGCAGAAATCACGGGCGATGACTTTTCGTTCTCGGGCCTTCTCGGGTCGAGCGATCAAGAGCTCGCTGCAGTTGAAGCAGCCCTCGACACCGCCCTGCGTCGTTTGTGACGCGTCGTCGACGTCGACCACCACTGGAGTGACCATGCAAATCTCACGCGCCTTCGCCTTCGCCCTCGCTGTCGCCGTTGTTGTGCCCGTCGCCGCTGCGGCCGCCGACCTGCCGCAAGCGGGCCTGCAGGACAAAAAGCTCAAGCACCGTCTGGGCAAGCTCTCGCCCGAGCAGCGCGGTGAACTGCGCGCCCGCGTGCAGGACAAACTCGCCACCTACCTCGTCGTCGAGCTCTCACAGCGCGCTGCTCTCGACGACAAGAAGAGCGTGCAACTCGGTGCCGCCGTCAAGGCCCACCTGGCGCGCGTCGAGACCGCGCGTGAAGCCAAGCGCACAGCGCGCGACACCTTGAAGCAGCTCGTCGAGAGCAAGGCCAACGACGCCGCCCTGCAGGCGCAAATCAAGGTCGTGCTCAGCACCGCCGGCCGCGACGAACAGCAAGACCTGTTCATCGCCGACATCGGCAAGTTCTTGTCGGCCACCGAGCAGGCCAAGATCGTCGTCGCCCTGCCCGAGGTCATGAAGGACGCGATGCACCTGGTGCGCGAAGCCCGCCGCGGCAAGGGCGGCAGCGCCGACGAGTGACGATTCAGGCCGTCACCAGATACGTCGTCAACGCACACACCCGCGTGCCGTCGTCGCTGAGCTCAGCGATGTGGCAAAAGCCGCGGGGCTTGTCGCCCAGCACCGCCTCGCCATTGACCACCGCGCGCTGACCCTCGCTGACGACGTGGTGGACCTTCAACGACGACGCAGCGCCGTAGCGGTTCAGCACCTTGAGCACGGCGTCGCGACCCACAACCGGTTGGCGACCCACCTGCAGCCAGCGCACGTCGGCGTCCAACAACGATGTCAACGCCGCTTCGTCGACGGCGCCAATGGCATGGGCGAGTGCAGTTGCAGTGGTTGACGACGGTGTGGCTCGGGTGGTTATGCCAACAACGATGCCACAGCGGTCGTCGCTGCTCCTCTGAAAACGACTACACCCAGGCCGACTCGCTGCGGGTCACGGGTGGCATGCGTCCAGCGAGCATGTCGCTCACGTCGAGGGCGAAGTGCTCGATCTCGTGGCGCGTCACGATGTTGGGTCGGGCGGCGATGCGCAGTGCGGCGCGCAACGACAGGTTCATGGCGACGTTGTTGCCAACCAGCACGCTGCAAAAGTCGATGCGCTCGAGCACGGTGTGCACCCACTGCGCCATGTACAAACGACGCGGTAACGACTCGTCTGAGATCGCCGCACGCAGGTCGATGGCAACCACGCGGGGCCACGCATCCTGCGTGAAGTAGCGGTCGAGCCAGGCGCGCCACATCGGGCTGCGTCGATCGTCGATGCGGCCGCTCAACCGAAGCCCGATCACGTCGAGCTGCTGCCACACTTGAAACCATTCCTCGTCGTGCACGAGAGCGTCTTCGACGAAGAGTGCAGTAGGACGCTTCAGCACCATGGAGCACCACAGCGCACACGCGAGCAACAAAGCGTGAGGTGTTGCATGACCGCCACAACGGACGGCGACGACGATCCTTGAGGCCGACCGTGCCGCAGATCTGCAGCACGCGTCAGCGGTCAGGTGTTCGGTCAGAGCAGGAAGACCGTGACGACGTGCACGATCAACCACGGGAAGCACAACGTGGTGAGTGCCACGTGCACTGGCACCCACGCGCGCAACACCCAGTGGTAGCGCTGCATGCGCTCGAGGAAGCGCTCCTCGACGAGGCAGGTGAGCACACGTCGGGCGGTGTCGTGCTTGTCGGCACCAAAGAGCTGCTCGGCACCGGTGGCATCCCACAGTTCTTCGATCACCACCGAGCGCAGGCTGTGCTTGCGGACCTCGGCGGGCGCCTTCGCGTGGCGCTTGCCGTACCAGAGGGGATCTTTGATCGCGCGCGGCACGGTGACGTTGGCCCACGTCGTGAACTTCTCTTCAGGGTTTGCCTGCAGGAGTTCTTCGATCTCCTTGCGCATCGCCACCTGCTTCTCGGTGACGTCTTCGACGAGCAGGGCTTCGTCTTCGATCTTCGTCAGGCGTGCAGGCACCACAACGCTGAGGATTTTGCCCAGAAAACCTGTGGCAATGAGCATGAGCCACGCGACGAGAAACGCGCCGTGCAGTGGAGCTGCCGACAGCAACCGCGGCCCCGAGTGCAGCACCGCAGCAAGGCCGGCGACGAGGCCAAAGGCGAGGTGCACCTCCATCCACGTGCGCGTCATCGCCAACTTCTGCGCCCGACGACGGTGCCGCAGCGAGTAGGCCGCCACCACGCCGTAGAGCACCAGCGTGAACACGCCGAGGGCGTAGCCAACGACGGTGTCGCCCTGCGCGCCGTGGCC
The DNA here is from genome assembly GCA_044349155.1 of Myxococcota bacterium. Lineage (GTDB taxonomy): Bacteria > Myxococcota > UBA727 > UBA727 > VGSZ01 > VGSZ01. The sequence continues at coordinate 3,809 of JBIKRQ010000026.1, read as the reverse complement.
CTTCGGTGCCGCGTCCCACTTGAAAGCCGACAGCGCCCACAAGCCCACCACGATCACGGCACTCACGAAGGCGAGAAACCAGGCGGCGTACTTGTCCCAGCGCGTCTCTTTGGCCTTCAGCGTCTTTTGCGACAGCTTCTTGGCCGTGGGCGACGGCACGGGGCCCGTCGGGCGGGGCGGGGCTTTGGCGGGCGGAGGAGCAGTCGTGGCTGTCATGTCGGGGTCGGTTATCTCGCACTGCCCCCCCGCTGTCACCCGAACCGCCGCCCGCGGGCAGCCGAACAGCCCGTTGACGCAATGTGTCTGCTTCTGAGGCAGGGTGGCGGCGAGCCCCGGTGTGACCGCTGCACCTCCTGCATCGGTCGAACGGCGGATGCGACCAGTGTGAGACAGTCCTACATGTACAAGCATGTCGTTCAAACACCCTCACTTCGCGGTTCTGGTGTTCGCTGCCCTCGCTGGTTGCACGACCGAGCTGGACGAAGTCGGCAACGACCTGGTGATGGACCCCGCCGCCGTGCTCGATGAAGGTGTCATCGTCGGCGACCTCGATTGGGTGGCGTCGACCCAGCTGACGGGCACGGTGAAGACGGCGTCGTTGGCCACGGGCTACGTGTCGATCCCGCAAGCGAGCGCGCGCTGCTCCGGCTTTTTGATCGGCCGCGACGTGTTCATGACGAACCACCACTGCATCTCGAACGACGCCATGGCCTTCGGGGTCACGGTGAACTTCAAGTACGACACGGTGTGGGACGAAAGCGGTGTGGTGCGCTGCGACGAGTTCATCGGCGCCAACCAGGCCCTCGACTACGCCCTGGTCCGCTGCAAGGGCAACCCCGGCGACACCTACGGCTGGCTCACGCTCGACCCGCAGGCGTTGTCGACGTCAGACAGCATCCAGCTGTTTCACCAGCAGTGCGACTACAACACCACCCCCGACTGCGCGCCGACGAAGAAGATGTCGCCCGGCCGCGTGACCAGCACGACGTCGATGCAGAACCGCATCACCCACGACGCCGACATGCTCGGTGGCAGCTCGGGCGGCGCGATCGTTGCCGCCAACACCACGACCGTCGTCGCCATCAACAACGCCCACATCCTCGAGGGCACCACCAATGGCCGCGGCACCACCAACATCGGCGTGCCGATGTCGCTGATTGTTCCGCACATCCGCGCCAACTTCCCAAACGCGTTGACGTCGTCGTCGGCTCCTGCTGCTCCTTCGGCCCCGGCTTCGGCGTGTGCCGCGGTGCCTGCTGACGGCCGCGTGATCGACGAAGACGACGGCTGCGTCACGCTCTCGGGCGATGCGCAGTGGTGGCGCGCGGTCGACGGTGCTGGCAACGGCAACGACCTCGTGTGGACGGGCACGACGAACCACGCCGAGGGCAAAAACGTCGCCGACTACGCGGTGAACGTGGCCAGCAGCGGCCGCTACGAGGTGTCGGTGTGGATCGACGTCACCTACGCCACCGCCACCAGCGCGCGTTACGCCGTGAGCCACGACGACGGTGTGAGCGAAGTGGTGGTCGACCAGAACGCCGTGACGACGAGCGGTTGGGTGGCGCTTGGTGCCTTCAACTTCACCACCGGCCGCACCGCGGGCGTGCAGCTTGCCGACAACACGGGCATTCGCTCGCAGCAGTTGGTGGTCGACGCCCTCGCGGTCGTGCCCGTGACGTCGACGACGGTGCCGGGAACGCCGAGTGCGGTGGAAGCGTGCAGCCTGGTGGCCATCGACGGCGTGCAAGCCCTCAACGTGCGGGCCGAGCCCAACACGAACAACGACCCGATCGCCGTGCTCGGTGTCGACGACGTCGTGGAGCGCACTGGTTCGGTCGAGGGTCAGCGCGTCAACGGTGTCAGCACCTGGTACGCCATCACCACCGAAGACGGCGTCGAGGGCTACATCGCCGCGGCCTATGCGACCTGCTTGAACTGACGAGCCAACGGTTGACGGCCAGCCCGCGCAGGCGACCTTCGGGTCGCCTGTTTCATTTCAGGCAGGTGACTGACATCCAGAAGACACAACTGTTGCAGCAATGTGTCCGGATTGAGACATCCGTCATCTGGGCCAAACGGACGATATCGGTCGATCGGAGGACGCGCCGAGCAGCGCGAACCCTCTACATCTGTGTCCCATGATGAACACGCGTCGCCCGCTGGCAGCTGTTGTCTTCGCCCTCGCGCTGGGTGGTTGTGCCACCGAGCTCGACACGAGCGAGTCGGAGTTCGTGCTCGACGCCGCCGCTGTGCTGGATGAAGGCGTGATCGTTGGTGCGCTCGATTGGGTGGCGTCGACGTCACTGACGGGCACGCCAAAGACGGCAGCGAAGGCCACGGGCTACGTGTCGATCCCGCAGGCGAATGCGCGCTGCTCCGGCTTTTTGATCGGCCGCGACCTGTTCATGACGAACCACCACTGCATCCCCGACGCCGCGGCGGCCTTCGGCGTGACGGTGAACTTCAAGTACGAGTCGGTGTGGGACGAGAGTGGTGTCGTGGCCTGCGACGAGTTCATCGGCGCCAACCAGACCCTCGACTACAGCATCGTGCGCTGCAAAGGCGCGCCCGGCGACACCTACGGCTACCTCACGCTCGATGCGCGCACGCTCACCACGACCAGCACGTTGCAGTTGTTTCACCAGCAGTGCGACTACTTCACCGACGAGAGCTGCGCGCCGACGAAGAAGATGTCGCCCGGCCGCGTGACGAGCACGACGGCGATGAACAACCGCATCACCCACAACGCCGACATGTTGGGCGGGAGCTCGGGTGGTGCGCTCGTGGCCGCAAACACCACCAACGTCGTCGCCATCAACAACGCCCACGTCACCAATGGCACCACCGCGGGCCGCGGCACCACCAACATCGGCGTGCCGATGTCGTTGATCGTGCCCGACATGCGCGCGCGCTTGCCGCAGTTGTTCTCGACCTGTGCAGCGATCCCCGCCGCGGGCCGGGTCATCGACGAGGACGATGGCTGCGTCACCCTCGGCGGCGAAGCCCGCTACTGGCGCTCGGTGAGCGGTGCCGGCAACGACGGTGACCTCGTGTGGACGGGCACCACCAACAACAGCACCGCCGGCAACTCCGCCATCTACGCCCTCAACGTGGCGAGCAGCGGCCGCTACGACGTGAAGGTGTGGATCGACGGCACCTACGGCACCGCCACCCGCGCGCGCTACACGGTCACCCACGCTGCAGGCACCACCGACGTCGTCATCGACCAAAACGCGGTCACCACGAGCGGCTACGTGAGCCTGGGGGCCTTCACGTTCAATGCGGGTGTCGCGGGCAGCGTGCGCGTCAACGACAACACGGGTGATCGTTCGCAGCAGTTGGTGGTCGATGCCTTGTCGATCACGCCCGTGGGCAACGCGCCAGCACCGCCTCCGCCGACGGCATCGTGCACGCAGGTGCGCATCGACGGGGCGACGAGCTTGAACGTGCGCCCCGACCCAAACACGAGCCGCGCGCCGGTCGCGGTGGTGGCCGGTGGCGACGTGCTCACGCGCACGGGTTCGGTGAACGGCCAGACCGTGCGCGGCACCGCCGTGTGGTACGCGATCACGACCCCAGCGGGCGTGTCGGGCTACATCTCGTCGTCGTACGCGGTGTGCGTGAACTGAGCGCGAAGCCGAAACGCTCGACGACAAAGAGGCGGCCCGGGCCGCCTCTTTCATTTGTGCGCCCGGCATGGGCGCGATCTTGGAGGTGAAAGTCCACCCGTGAGCTGGTCACAGCGAGCGAAGCGAACCGCAGAGCGTCGGACCGCGAGGCCGGCGTGAAGGAAGCGGGGAGCGCAA
>JBIKRQ010000285.1:0-8388 GCA_044349155.1 Myxococcota bacterium | reverse complement strand
CACCACGCCACCGCCCCCCACCGAGGTCCTGCCGCGTGCGCTTGGGCCCTACGTTTTGCTCGCGCGCGTGGGCCGCGGCGGCATGGGCGATGTGTATCTGGCGAAGCACGGTCTGCTGCTCGGCTTCGAGAAGCACTGCGTGCTCAAGATGCTGCGCGACGACCGCGCCGACGACGCGGTGTCACTGGCGCGCTTCGCCGATGAAGCCCGCGTGGTGGTGCAGCTGGGGCACCGCAACATCTGCCCGGTGTTCGACGTCGGCCGTGTTGGTACCCGCTTGTACGTCGCCCTCGAGTACGTCGTGGGCCGCGACCTGCGCACGGTGGCGTTGGCGGCACCCATGCCGACGGCGATCGCCCTGCACGTGGTGGGCGAGGTGCTCGAAGCGCTCGACTACGCGCACCGCTTTGTCGACGTGAAAACCGGCGCACCGCTGGGCATCGTGCACCGCGATGTCTCGCCCCACAACGTGCTGTTGGGTGTTGAAGGCGACACCAAGCTGATCGACTTCGGCATCGCCACCACCAAAGCCCACACCACCAGCGACGGCGACGGCGTGTTCGGCAAGTTGAGCTACATGGCGCCAGAGCACGCGCGCGGCGAGGTGGTCGATGGTCGCGCCGACCAGTTCGCTGCCGCCATCATGCTGGCCGAACTCCTGCTCGGCGACCGCTTCTTCGCCGGCCTCGATCAACAGCAGGTCTGGGAGGTGGTAGGAGCAGGAACGCATCGCCCCTCCCGTTGGCACGCCCTCGATCCAGCGTTGCGCGCGGTGCTCGATCGAGCACTCAGCCCCGAGGCCAGCGACCGCTTCGCCACCTGTGCCGACTTCGGCGAAGCCCTGGGCATCTGGGCGCGCGAAACGGGCAACGTTGCCGCGCCGCGCGATGTTCGTCGTCATCTGCGCGCGGTGTTTGGCGACCTCGGCGCTGAACACCGCGAACTGTTGCGCACCGCCGATGTCACCTTCGAGGCGCTGCAGGCGGGAGCGTCGGCGGGGGCTGTTGCTGGTCCAGGTGGACGCGGCGACGAAGCGCAGTTCGAGTCGATTGCCACAACGTTGGCCTTGCCGTCGCACACACCGGCGTTTGGCTCGATTCCCTCCACCATGCTCGTCGATCGCGGTCAGGTGCAGGCACCACGCGCCCCGACCCGTGTGGCGCCGTTCGTGGTCGCTGGCCTCGCTGCAGGGGTGCTGGCGACGGTGGTGGCAGCACTTGCTCTGTGGCCGGGTGCGGCACTCCCGACAGCTCCACCTCCCGTTGCGTCCGTTGCGTCCGTTGCGCCCGTTGCGCCCGTTGCGGCGGTTGTTCCTGTCGCTGCGGTCGCGATCGATGCCGGCGCGCCGGTCAACGACGCGGGCGCACCGGCCGTCGACGCTGGCACCGTCGACGCGGTGCTCGACGCCGGTGCAGGCACCACCGCCGAACCTCCTGCCACAAGTGCTGAACCTCCTGCCGTTCGCCGCTCGCCGATCCGGCCCGCGCCGCGCGCTCCTGTCGTTCCTGCTCCTGCCACGTCGCCGGGATTGGACGCGGCCACCCGCGCCGATCTCTCATCGCTGGCGAAGTGCGTCGACAAGGTGAAATGCGCCAGCGGCATTCTCGAGTGGAGCCGCCGCACGTCGCTGCTGCCCAACGAAGTGCTGCAACTCAAGGAAGCTGCCAGTGATTGCGCGAAGCGGTGTCGCTTGAAGTAGCGCACCGGGAACTCCTGCCGGGAGCGCCGGCGGTGATGCTCACCGCATCAGGACTTCGCACACCGCCGCGCAGAGCAGGAGCACCAGCCACGGGTGTTGCCAGCGTTGCAGCAGCACCAGCGCGCCAGCGACCACGACGACGTCGCCGAGCGATCGGATGCTCGAGAGCGGTGTGTACAAAGCACCCAGAAGCACGCCGACCACCGCAGCGTTCGCCCCCACAAGCGCCGCCTGCGCCCCGGGCCGACGGCGCCACGACCGCCAAAACGGGAGGGCACCCCCAACCAACAGCCACGCCGGGAGGAAGATCGCCAGCAGACACAGGGCACCTCCCGTCCATGGTGCTGCCGGAAAGAGTGCCGCGCCAAGGAAGCCTGCGAAGGAGAACAGCAGACCGGGAACGGCTTGCGCAAGGCCGTATCCTGCCAGAAAGACACGGTCGCTGACGACGTCATCCACCGCGCTCCGCAACAGCGGTAGCACCACGTGACCACCGCCAAACACCATTGCGCCAGCGCGGTAGAAGCGATCGACGATCTCGACCTCCCGCCAGGAACTCAGCTGCGAAAGCACCGGGAGTCCGGCCAGGAGCACGGCGAACGCAACGAGTGCAGCGACCGCCGCTGGATTCGGAGCGCCCGAATGCTTCGTTGTGCCAGTCTCCTCGTCCGTGGTGGAGCGGCGGTGGTGCCACCAACCCAGGAGTGCGCCGAGGGCAATGACACTGGTCTGGGTGGGCGCGGATGGCAGCAGTACCGTCGCGACGGCGGCGGCAACACCCAGCACCCTGCGTGGCGTGTCGGGGCACAGCTTCTTGCCCATGCTCCACACCGCCTGCGCCACGACGGCCACTGCCACCAGCTTCAGGCCATGCAGCCAGCCGGCGTCGTCGATGTTGACGTGGGCGAGCCCGATGGCGGCGGCGATCATGAACACTGCCGACGGGACCAGGAAGCACACCGAGGCCACAAGTGCGCCTGCCAGTCCCGCGCGCAGCATGCCGAGCGCAAACACCACCTGACTGCTGGCTGGACCCGGCAGGAACTGGCAGAGCGCCACCACGTCGGCGTACTGAGCATCGTCGACCCAGCGTCGTTGCTCGACGCAGGCGGCGCGGATGAAGCCCAGGTGGGCGACCGGACCACCAAACGACAGGCATCCCAACCGGAGAAACACCCCGGCGACCTCCCGAAGGCTGCGCCACACACCTGCCGACGTGTGGCAGGAGGTGTCGACGCTGGCAGCGTCGCTGTGCTCCTGGATCTACCGCTCCGCTGCAAACATCTGCTGCGCAAACTGTCCGGCCACGGTCTTGCGCCACCCTTCGACTTCGGCGCAAAACGCGGGGCCCATCGACGTCAGCGGGATCAACCGTCGCTCATAGTGGGGCGGAATCACGAGCGGTGCGGCCAGCGCAGCGAAGGTCAGGTCGGCGGCGGTGAAGTGGTCGCCTCCCAGAAACTTCCGGCCATCGCGCAGGCGCTGCTCCACCTCGCCGAACACCTCCTCGATGCGTGCGCGCGAGCGGGCAGCCGCAGTCGGCGAGATCTTCAGGCCGCGGCGTATCAGGAACTTCACGAGGGGCACGGTCGCGCCAGCCACCCGACGCTCGAACACCGGCACGTCGGCGCTGGCGATCAACGCCTCGATCGCTGGGCGGTGGTTGAGCAGGAAGAAGTAGGCAAGGCGGCGGCTGTGGGGGCCAAGGGCTTCGTCGAAGCGGTCTTCGAGGGCGCTGGCGTCGGCATCACCTGGCGGAAACAGGCGCTCGCCGCGCGTGCCCACGTCGTCGGCAAAGCGAAGGATGTCGGTGGAGTCGGTCAGCGTTGGCCCGCCGGGCACCACGAGCACCGGCACGCTGCGACCGCCGGCGGGCCTGGTGGCGCGCGTGTGCAGGATTGGCAGGTGACCTTCTTCAACAAACGCGATGCCGCGGCGGTCGAGGGCCCAGCGGGCCTTCTCGCAGTAGTGCGAAAACGGAATGGAGATCAGGCGCGCGGTCATGCAGGGCTCGTCGTGAAGGAGTCGAGAACGCGCCCGAAGGAGCATCTGAGGCGTGCTGCATGCGCTGCGGCCAGGAGGACGACCCTGGGCGCAGAACGATAGCCCCTCCGTTCAGTCCTTCAAGGAACGAAGCGGCGTGCTCTCGGCCCTTGATGCCGCTTCGGCACAGGTCCGGGATCGCCGACACGTCGCGAGATCGTCCAGATCGATTCGGACGCTCCGCGTCCGAATTCATCAATACATTCAAACCCTTGGCGGGATGCCAAGGGTTTGAATTGATGTCGACCACGACAAGAGAAAAGACCACGATCGATCGCCCGCCCGTCGACGATGCGCCAGGCACCAACGCGAAACAGAAACGCTGACAGCGCAAGCGTGTCTTCGTCGTCGACGGTGAGCGCAGGCTTTTCGGCGTTGGCGGAGATGGGACAGTTGCCGGTTGTCAGCATCTGTGGCCCTCGATACAGCACAAGCCACGTCCTTCATCGCGGAGTCTCATGCGACTGCTGTCACTGCCCGCCGCTCTCGCCCTCGTTTTGAGCATGGGCGCCTGTCTTGAAGCTGACATCGAACCGGCCCCTGTCGACTCGTCGTTGTTCGGCAGCGTTGAAATCACTGTGGTGGCCGATGCTGACGATGGACTCCTTGGTCCCCGTGACCTGGACTTCAACCCCGAGGTCGAAGGGGAGCTGTGGGTCATCAACCGCACCGACGATGCGTCGTTGACCATCAGCAACGTCGGCACCACCGCCCAGACCATCCTCCGTCGCAAAGACCCCTTCGCCCTGCACTTCATGGAGGAGACGGCGGCGATGTCGTTCTCCACGGGCATGAAGTTCGGCACCTGCGGCGAATCGCGAAACACGTATGACGACCAGGAGCAGGCCAACGACTTCATGGGCCCCGCGTTGTGGTCGGCGGACCCCGCCATCTACGCCATCAGCAACCCCGACGCCGTCGATTTCGTCGGCTTTGACCTTGGTTCGCACCTCGACATGATGCACGAGACGCCCCTGTGCATGGGCATCGCCTGGGTCTCTGACAACGTCTACTTCGTCTTCGAAGGCCTCACCGGCACGATCGCCCGCTACGACTTCAAGAGCGACCACGGCCCCGGCTTCGACGACCACAGCGATGGCACCGTTGAGCGTTTCGTCGACGTCGATGTCGCCCGCATCGCCGACGTGCCGTCCCACATGGTGTACGACCCCACGAGCGAACTGCTCTACGTGGCCGATACCGGCAACAACCGCATCGGCGTCCTCGACGCCAGCACTGCGTTTCAGGAGAGCGAGTTCCGCGGCACAGAGACCCTTGTGCAGGAATCCACCGGTGCTCGATGGACAGAGTTTGTCGTCGGCGAAGACGCGGACTTCCAGGCGCCTTCGGGCCTCGCGCTGCACGACGGCGTCTTGTACGTTGGCGACAACCTGACCTCGCGCGTCAGCGCCTTCGACCTCGAGGGCAACCTGCTGGAAACCCTCGACCTCGACATCGCCGAGGGTGGCCTGATGGGCCTGCGCATCAGCCCCGACGGCGAGAGCCTCTATGTCACCGACTTCATCGGCAATCGCGTGCTGCGCGTGAAAGGTATTGGGGTGGCCCCATGACGGCGAGCAACAGTGCCCCCATCGATCTCGTTGTCATTCACGAGCATCCCGAGTGGCAGAAGCCACTGTTTGAGGCCCTCGACCGCCGCGGCGTGTCGTGGGCGGCGTTCGACCTCAAAAGCGCCGTCTTCGGCGACCACGACGTCCCGCGGGCCAGGCTCTACTTCAATCAGGCCAGCCCGAGCGCCTATCTGCGGGGCAACGCTCGTGCCGTGCCCCTCGGCCTTGCCTATATGCGCCAGTTGCAGTGGCAAGGCGCGCGGGTGCTCAACGGTGCCGACGTCTTTGCCCTCGAGCTGTCAAAAACGGCCCAGGGTGCTTTGATGCAGACCCTCGGGATCGACCACCCAAAGGCCCTGACCTTCAACAGCATTGAGGCGCTTCGTCGTCGTCAGGACGAGGTCTCCTGGCCGGCCTTGTTGAAGCCCGAGCAGGGCGGCAGCGGTGCTCGCATCGCGGTGGTCGACAGCTTCAGCGACGTCGAGAAGATCTTCGCCGACGAAGGCATCTGGCAGCCCGACAATCTGTTTCTGCTGCAGGAATACCTGCCCCACGACGCCAGCCGCGGCATCGTCCGGCTCGAGTTTCTCGGCGGCGAGCTGCTGTACGCCATGCGCGTTGTCACCCACGGCCGCTTCAATCTGTGCCCAGCCCCTGTGTGCAATCCCGACGACGGCAGTGCCTCGGCGTGTGAGATTCCCCAGGTGGCAGCGGTCCCCGACAAGCCGGTGGAGTTCTACCCGTTCCCCGAGGTCCCCGACGACGCTGTGGCCACCGCCAAACGCATCGTCAAGGCCGCGGGCCTGGCCGTGGGCGGCATCGAGTACCTCGAGCCCCCCGATGGTCGGCGGGTCTTTTACGACGTCAACGCCAACAGCAACCTGCGCCCCTCCATCGCTGCTGCCTTTGGCTTCGACCCCTTCGAGCGCGTGGTCGACTTCCTGCAAAAGGAGCTTTCTCGCGCATGAGGCCCAGGCACCACGCGCTTGCTGGCGTTGTTGTTGGTGCCTTGTTGTGGGCGACCACCAGCCACGCCCATCTGGGTGGTGCTGAGGGGCTGATGCCCTTTGTGCAGGACGGCGTCCTGGTCGGCGCTGGCACCACCTGGGGGCTCGTTGCTCGTGGCGACGACGGCGCCTTCAGCCAGACCTGTGAAGAGAGCATCGGCGATGTGCCGGTGGGCTTCGTTCACAGCGGCGTCGGCCGCACCCTGGCCGCCACCACCCTGGGCGTGATGGCCACCGTCGATGGCGGCTGCACCTGGACGCCGGTGCCAGGCAGCGAAGGTCGCCGGATCACGGCGCTGGTGGCGTCGACGACGACGCCCGAAACCATCTGGGCCACCACCGCCAGCGCCACGAGCGCCGAGACGGGCGTCAGCGACAACGGCGTGCTGGTCAGCCACGACGGCGGCACCACGTTTTCCATGTTCCACGCTGTTGCATCCGGCGTGTTGCTGACGAGCCTTGCCGTCGGCGTGGTGGCCAGCGACGGCCTTGAGCACCTGTTGGTCGCGGGTGTCGACACCGTGGCGCGCCAGCCCGTGCTGCTGACCGGGACTTCGTCGCTGACCGCGGTGCCGGCGGACACGACGCCGTTCGCCGACGCCCAACTGGTGCGGTCCCTGGCCGTCGACGACACCGCCCTGTGGTTTGCGACCCTCGACCGCATCGGCCGTGGTCATCTGTTTCGGGTTCCTGCTGCCGAAAACGCCGAAGTCGGTCTCGCTGCTGCTGTCGAGGTCGGCAGCTTCGACGGCCTCATCAAGGCAGCGGCCGAGGTCGCAGGCTTTCGCTTTGTCATCGCCGCGGGCGGCGTGGTGTTTCGCGCCCGGGCGACGGACCTCGAGGCCCCCGTCGTCGAGCAGAGCGTCTGGACCCGCACGACGCACGGCCCCTTGCAGTGCCTGCGGCAGGTGCCTGGGGACGAGCGCTTGTGGGGCTGTGCGACACGAACCGCGGGCACCTGGTTCAGGGCCACTGCTGACGGCGAGACGTGGCAGGACATGCTCCCCTTCGCCGAGGTGGCCGAGCACGCGTGTCCGTCTGAAACCCCGGGTGCCAGCCTGTGCGCCTTCGCACTGCCCGAGCCCTCGATGGAGCCCACCGTCACGCCGCCGCAAGCACCGTCGTGTCGCGCAACAAGCGGTGAGGTCCACAGCCTGTTCCTCGTTGTGGCAGCGGTTCTCCTCGGTCGCAGTCGGGGCCGACGTCGTCGATGGCCACAGCTGGCGCGCTGTTGAGCACCACACAGACCCATCTCGATTGGGTCATCCGTCGCTGCGCATCAGACAAAGAACGAGCGTCGCTTCACTTCGTCGGGGAGCTGGTCGTAGTCGAAGCTCGTGACGGTCTTCATGGCCTCGGTGTCCAGGCCCAGGGCCAGCATCTCAGGGTTCATGACGCGGTGGCCTTCGGTGACCCACGACGCGACCTTTCTTGCCGTCGACATCCCACGCGTGCCGAGCAGGATCCGGTTGTAGGCGATGTGGCCGATCTCATCGACGAGGATGTCGACCAGGCGGCGCTCCATCGACTCGCGCACGAGGGGATCGTTTGGAAACAACGTGCCCACCCGGTTCAGCAACCACGTGAACGAATGCACGCCGCTGATTTCGGAGCCCAGCAGCACCGGGTGAAACAACCACTCGGGAAAGCGCGCGAGCCCGCCGATCAGCAAGCGCAGGGGCCACGTGGGTTTCCAGGCGCCGCCAACGGCCAGTTCCTCGAAGTGCAGGGTGGCGCCCAGCAGCAGTCGGGTGTGGAAGGTTTCCTCTGCGCCGATCGCCTTTTCGACGCGGTAGCGGGTCTCGGGGCGCTGTAGCAGTGCGGCGCGCGCCTTCGACGTGACCTCGACCCCGTAGGCCTCGCCGGCGTTGATCTTCACAAACGCCAGGAGCGCGACTTCTTCGATCGGGATGTCGCGTTCGGTGAAGGCGCCGTAGTTGCGGTTGAAGCGGTCCCCCCTCTGCCAACGTAGCCGGGACAAACGCCCGTCAAACAATCACACTCCGGGGCACGACTGGCAGGCACCATGACAACCGACTCCAAGCGGCCCGACCCCGAAGTTCCCGCC
>JBIKRQ010000284.1:0-8389 GCA_044349155.1 Myxococcota bacterium | reverse complement strand
ATCGGCACCCGCAGCCACACCGACATGGCCGATGGCCGCACCGTTGACCTCGAGGAAGTGGGCCGCGGGCTCGGCCTCGAGGTCAAAGAGATCGCCGACCTCGCCACAGCGTACGAGTTCCTCACACGCGTGCCGTTGCGCCACGAAGCCCCCGTCGACGAAGCAGAAATGCTCGTTGATCGCGACACATCGGTGCGGCTGCAGGCCAAGTTGTCGAGGTGGAAGTCGCGACTGCAGGCCGAGATCACCGCCCTGAGCGACCGCCTGCGCAAAGGCGCCAACGCCGACATCAAGCGGCAGATCGACAACGCCAACACCAACCTCGCCAGGGCCGAGCGCTACGAAAAAAGCGACCTGCCTGCAGCGGCACTCGACGCCTACCAGTCAGAACTCTCGTCGCTGCGCAGCACGCGTGAAGGCATCGAGGTCGCCGACATGGTCATCCGCCGTGACTTCGCTGGTGTGCGTGCCCGCGTCGCCGCTGCGCGCGAGGTGCACGGTCGCCTGCAGGCCTTTGCGAGCGAGTTGAAGCTCGCCACCGAGCACGCGTCGGTCGGCGGCCTCGTCAACCAGACCAACGCGATGACGACGTTTGTGCAGGCACAGTCGCTGGCCGACTCCGGCGACGCCAGCGCCGACGCTGCAAACAGCCTGGCCACCGCCCTCAACGGCGGTCAGGTCGGCGCGACGCCCGAAACCATCAACGCGCTGGTGATGCAGCTGCTGCTGGCCGACCTCACCTACTTGTACGCCGATATCCTCCTCGATCGGGCCCGCGACGACCTCGAACTCGTCGGCGACGAAGGCAAACAGTTGCCAGCGCTGACGTCGGCGTTTGCGCGTGAAGCCGGTGGCTACGCCTCGGCGGCAGGTGCGACGCTTGCCTACTTCGAAGCGCTCGAGGTCGAGCCGCTCACGAAGAAGGGCATGTCGATGGACAAGGCGCGTGAGCAGGTCGAAAACGCGATCTGGACGTACCGAACAGCACGTGGCGAGGTGCTTTTGGCCGAGCGCGCCCGCGGCGACACCACCATGGACCAGATGGTGCGGCTGGCGGCGGGCATCGATGCGTTCTTGAGCGCAGCCGTCCTCGTCAACACCTACTACGCCCTCGGCGGACAGCGTCAGCAAGACGGCACGGTGGAACTCGCGAACCGCAAGGCGTTGTCGGCCCAGCTCGACCTCGCCCGCACGTTTGCGCGCGAAGCGGCAGCACGCGCAAAGGCGCGAGCGGGGTTTGTGCCGGTGGCGGCGCGCATCGCCTACCAAACCGCGGGGGCGATCCGCGAAGGTTCCGACGACGACAAAATCAGTGCCCTTGCCGGCTATTGGCAGAGCGCGCAGTGGTCGGAGTTGGCAGCCCGGCTCGCGCGCTGACGGCGCGTCCGCGGCTCTTCAGGCGAGCAGCCAGGCCAGGGCCTCGGCTTCGTCGCGAAACACGTACGGGTCTTCGGGGCGCCGTACGCGCGACACGCGGTTGACCTGCAGCGCCCCCGCCGAGGTGCGCACCAACACGCACCACTTCACAAAGCCCGGCACGATCATGTGGATTTCGCGATCGATGGCGGCCTCGAGGACGCTGTCGTTGCGCAGGGGCGCGTTGCGCACATCGATGAGCAGCAGGCTTCGTGTGCGGTCGATCTGGCGAAGGGCAGCGTGGATCGGTGCGAACGCTTCGACCACGCCGTTGACGTCCATGCCCGTGCTCGTTCGCACCAGCCGGCACAGCCGGTTGGTGTCATCGAACGACATAGAGAAGTGGATCGTAGTCGCCAGCACACGCATGCCGTGTGAACGCTAGCCCAACGCCCCTCGCAGCGACGTGTTCTGCACACATATGCCCACCGTGATGCGGACACCTGTTGCCCCCCGGTGCTGCTGGCGCCAGTCACCGCCCATGAACCCGCTCCAGCTCGACCTGCCAAGTCTGCGTCGTCAAGCCGACGTGGCGCCCCGGTCGCGCTGGCTCGTGTGCTTCGCCCCGCTGGCAGCGTTTGCCAGCGTTGCCCGTCGGCCGCTGCTCGCCTGGATGGTGGTGGTGGCGGCACTCAGTGCGGTGGTCCCCGCGGTGGCGTTTCTGGTGAGCGCTGAGCGCCAGGGCGGCCTCGTCGTCGTCGTTGCTGAGCAGATGCGCAAAAGCGGATCGCTCGAGCGCCTGAAGGAACGCGGTGTCGACGCCGATGAAGCCGCTGCCAAAGCCGCGCGTGTGATGCGGGTGGGCGTGCCCGCGGGAGCGGTCGCGAAGCGCCTGGGCTGGCTCGCGCTCGTCGCTGCGGCGTGCTTTTTCGGCCTGCGGGCCACGCGTCCCACGCTGCGGTGGCAGACCGTGGCCGCGGCGGTCGTCGTTGGTGCCGTGCCGTTGTTTGTGCACGACGCGCTGGCCGCCGTGGGCTTGTTGGTGCTGCCAGCGTCGACGATCGACACGAAAAACGTCGTCGCGAGCAACCTCGCCGCCGTCTGGTACGTCAACGACAACCGCTCGATGGCCGCCGCCGTTCTGCGCGGTTTCGACGTGTTCGAGCTGTGGTCGTGTTGGTTGATCGGGCTCGGCGTCGTGTCGGTCGCGGGCGGGCGCACGCGGTGGCCGTGGATCGTCACGTTTGGCCTGCACGTCGTGGTGACGCTGATCGCGGTCGCCCGCGCCTGAAGGCCTCGACGTTGCCCGTCGCCGCCGCTACCTCTGCGCCATGGTTGCGTCCCTGGCTGCTCCTTCTTCGCCCCCCTGGCCCCCTGCGGTCACCATGGGCGACGCCGCACGCGTTGCGATTGTCCGCGCCACCCTCGGCTCCGTCGACGCCAGCCTCAAGCCGTTTCCCGACGGCATTCGCCGCGTTGTCTTTGAGCGCCACGATCGCTTTGTGCGCCCACTCATCGAGCAGCACTGGCCCGAGTCGCTGCAGCAGCGCGCTGGGCAGAAGCTGCGGTTTTTGACCTGCAACCTGTATGCGACCGCCCCCTACACGGTGCTGTTCTCGTCGCCGAACCCGCCGTGGCCCGTGGCGTTGTCGCGCGTCGTCGGCGGCAGCCTGCGCCTGGGCCCGTCGGTGTTGTCGGGGTTGGCGGGGCTCACGGCCCGCGCAGTGGCGCGTTTGCTGCCCGAAGACACCGAGCGTCGCATCCTTGTGACCGCGGCGTTCATCGCCACCATCGACCACGTCTACGACCACTGCCTCGACGAGATCGAGCCCGCCGAGCGCGGTCGTCGCATGCACGGCTTGTTGAACGGCACGTGGTCGCCCGACGAGACCACCCCGTACGCCGGCGCCTTTCGCCTGGTGCGCGCCCTGCATTTGGCAATGAGCGAAGGTGTCGTCGACGAAGCGGATCGCGTGCAGTTGCAGCGCGCACTCACGTCGTTGCACGAGTACATCGACGCCGAGGTCAACGCGATGACCGGCGTGGTCGATCCGTCGTCGCGCGCGTGGCGCATGGCGGGTGTGCGCGGCACCATCGACGGCCTGATCTTTCCCGTCTGGCGCTTCTGCGGCGAGAAGGCGCGGCAGTGGATGTACGACGTGAGCCTGTTTGTGCAGGTGCTCGACGACTTCCTCGACGCCGAGAAAGACGCCAGCGAAATCCGCCCCACGCCCGTGCTCTCGGGCGTGTGGGACGAAGGCACGTTGCGCGAGGTGTGGCAGCGCACCCTCGACGGCATTCTCGAACTCGCCAAAGACAGCGGCATCGTCGACGCCAACTGGCAGCATCTCGTCACCGAGACCTACCGCATGATGGCCATCGAGACCGCCGAAGCGATGGGCGCTGGCCCTGCGGGCTGAGCCAGCATTGACCGGCCGTTGACGTCGTTGTCGTCGTCGTTCACTTCCGCTGCTTGAGTGGAGTGTGCGCGATGGCGAAAGCAGCAGTGGTCTTGTTGTCGGGTGGTTTGGACTCAGCGACGGTGTTGGCCATGGCCCAGGCCGACGGCTACGAGTGCCACGCGATCAGCTTTCGCTACGGTCAGCGCCACAGCGTCGAGTTGCAAAGCGCGCGCAAGGTGGCCCAGGCCGCCGGCTGCAGCAGCCACCGCGTCGTCGACGTCGACCTGCGTGCGTTTGGCGGCTCGGCCCTCACCGACGACACGATTGCTGTGCCCCGCGGGCGCGACCACGACGAGATGAGCCACGACATCCCCGTCACCTACGTGCCGGCGCGCAACACGCTGTTTTTGTCGTACGCGTTGTCGTTGGCCGAAGTGCTCGGCGCCAAAGACCTGTTCGTGGGCGCAAACGCCGTCGACTACTCGGGCTATCCCGACTGCCGCCCCGAGTACCTGCACGCCTTTGAGGTGATGGCGAACCTCGCGACGAAGATGGGCGTCGAGGCGAAGAACGACGACGAGCGGGTGCACGTGCGTGCCCCGATCGTGATGATGACGAAGTCGGAAATCATCCAAACGGGGGCACGCCTCGGCGTCGACTACGGCCTCACCTGGAGCTGCTACGACCCGCAACCGTCTCACGACGGTGCTCGCGCGTGCGGTGGCTGCGACGCCTGCGCTATCCGTCGCAAGGGCTTCATCGACGCCGGTGTCGCCGACCCCACGCGCTACTGACCCTCACGCAGATCGAGGCCGACATGCAGAGACTGGCAGTGGGGGCAACAGTCACAGAAAACACCGGCGCCGGCTCGACGACGATCACGCGGCTGACGCGCCACTGCGTGCGCTTCACCACCACGGGGCGCTTCGACCACCCGGCGGGCGAGTTCGCCCTGGCCCACACGCGCGCGATCCTCGAGGAGATCGGCGACGGCTTCGTCGGCTTTTACGACTGGTCGCAAGTCACCGGCTATTCGTCGGGCGGTCGCGCCGATGCCACGCAACACCTGCTCGACCTGCGCAAGCGCTTCAAGGGGGCGGTGTTTCTCACGTCGTCGACGATCGTGTCGATGGGCGTCAACGTCGCCAACATGGCGCTCGGCGGGTTTTTGTACGGCACCACCAACCGCATCGACTTCGAAGCGCGCCTCGCGACGGCGGTCGCTGCTGACACCTGAGCAGCAAGCACCATCGGGGAACGTCGCGATGCACATGGCACGCGAGCGCACCTGCGCTACAAGCGGCACATGCAGAACCGACCCATCATCCTCGACGATCGCGCCGCAGCGTTGGCGCGCTACCCCCACGCCCGCGTCGTCGGCGACCTCGTGTATGTCTCGGGCATCTCGTCGCGCCGCACCGACAACACCCACGAAGGGGTGGTCATCCACGTCGACGGCCGCATCGAAAAAGACATCCACGAACAGACCCACGCGGTGCTGCGCAACATCGAAGCCATCCTCGCCGCCGCGGGCTGCACGTTGGCCGACGTCGTCGACACCACGGTGTTTCTCGTCGACATGAAGGACTACGCCGGCATGAACGCGGCGTGGAACGAGCGCTTCGCGAGCAAAGAGCATGCACCCGCGCGCACGACGGTGGCGGTGCACCAACTGCCGCACCCAAACCTGCTCGTCGAAATCAAAGCGGTGGCGCTGCTGCCAAAGGCGGGTGCGCAATGAGCATTGTCGACGTCGCTGAAAGCCTGTGGGCCGCCGAGCACTCCGGCGTGGCCATCGACAAACCCTCGCTCAGCACACCGCTGTCGCTCACCGAGGCGTATGCGGTGCAGCAGCACAACATCCAGCGTCGTCTCGATGGCGGTGCGCGGCTCGTGGGCCGCAAGGTGGGGCTCACGAGCAAAGCGGTGATGGACTGGCTCAAGGTCAAAGAGCCCGACTTCGGCGCGTTGCTCGACGACATGCTCGTCGACGACGGCGGCGTGTGCCCGATGCAGGGCCTGCTGCAGCCGCGCGTGGAGGGCGAGGTGGCCTTCGTGCTCGATCGCGATCTCACGTCCACCCACACCACCGCCATCGATGTGGTGGCAGCCACGTCGTGGATCGCCGCGTCGATCGAGATCATCGATTCGCGCGTGAAGGATTGGCAGATCACGCTCGCCGACACCGTGGCCGACAACGCCTCCTCGGCGCGCTGCGTGGTGTCGTCGACAAAGGCATCGTTGTCGGGCGTCGATTTGTCGCTCGCCGGATGCGTGTTGCGCAAGAACGGTCGCGTGGCCTCCACCGGGGCAGGGGCCGCGTGCCTGGGTCATCCGGTCAACGCCGTGGCGTGGTTGGCGCGCACGTTGGCGAAGCAAGGAACACCGCTGCGTGCTGGCGACCTCGTGCTGTCGGGGGCCCTGTGCCCCGTGGTGCCGGTGGCCGCGGGCGACGTCGTCGAGGTGGAAGTGGCCCACGTCGGCCGCTGCAGCGTCCGCTTCGCCTGAGCGGTGTTGCCGAAACGAAACAACGCGCCGAAGGGCGCGTTGTTTTTGTTCTGTCCGTGTCGTCGTGGTCAGACGTTGGCGAGCAGGGCCTGCAACGACTGCAGTTGGCTCAAGCGCGCCGCTTCGCTCTTCAGGCCGTCGACTTCGCGGGCATCCGACATCAGCGACGAAAACGCGGCCCGCTGTGCGGCAGGCATCTGGCCAATGGTGCCGGCGTGATCGCTCAAGAAGCGGGCGCCGGCGTCGCTGCCCTGCAACGACACCGTCAGGCCGAAGCTGCGAAACAGTTGCTCGCCAACGCGGGTGTCGAAGCGGTCGACGAGCTCGTTCATGCCCATCTGCAACGCGCGCGTGGCCTTGCCGAGGTCGTTGCCGACGCGCTGCTGGGCTGCCGAGGGGATGTTGTTGCCGATGGTCGTCATCGCGGGCCTCACGTGGGTGGCTTCTTCGCTGGAGTCTGACCGAGCAGCGCGAAGCGCGCCAGCGGGTTTGCGCGCGTGGTGCCCGCGGGGGCCGGGCTGTTTGCATCAAGGACCTTGTCGGCAGCGCTGCCCGAATGCCCCGTAAACGCCGTAAAACGGGCAGCAGCGGCTTCGGCGTCGGTTTTCAGGGCCTCAGCGCGGCGGACGTCGATTCGCGCCAGGGCGGGGTGTAGAGCGAGCAGCAGGGCCAACAGCGTCCGCGCTGGCGCCCCAAGCTCGGGCTTCGTGAGCCAGCTCGTGGCGGTGGCCATCAGCGCGCCGGCGGCCACGAAGGCTTCGTCGGCAGCGAAGGCCTTTTCGAGCGCGCCGACGATGGCGTCGACACCACGGTCGTCGAGCACGTGGCCGGCGGCCGTGTCGCGCAGTTGGGCGGTGGCAAGGGCAGCAATGGCGTGCATGTCGTCAGCGTACCGCGACCACGCCGAGCATCAACGGCAGTGCGGCATGGGTTGGCGGCACACACCACCGGGTGCCGGTGTCGTCGAGGACGAGGCCGTCGATCACCTTGCAGCCGTTGCTGTGCGGGTACTCCTGCAGCGTTTGCAGGCGCAGACCGCTGCTGACCACGGCGTTGACGATGTCGGCGGTGGTGTGCTGCCACGCGTGGGCCGGATGTGGATTGTCGACGGGCTCGTCGATGACGTCGATGTGCCCACTGGGAGAGAGCGCACCGCCTGCCGCGCCGACGTAGTCGAGCACGGGAGCGGAGAACGGTTCGCGCGCGAAGTACGGGTCTTTGGTGGCGGCGAAGCCAGCATCGAAGCTCCACACCAGCGGATGAAACTCCATGAACACCGCGCGGCCGCCGTCGACGAGCACCCGCCGCACGCCGGCAAAAAAACGCGGCAGATCTTCGATCCAGCCCAAGCAACCGTAGCTGCCATAGACGACGTCGAACCGCTCGCTCGTGGCTGCCAAAAACGCCACCGCTTCGGCACACACAAAGCGCGCCGAAATGCCTGCGTCGCGCGACAACTGCGTCGCAAACGCGATCGGTTCATCAGCGAGGTCGACGCCCACGACGTCGGCGCCTTCTTTGGCCCACGACAGCGAGTCCTGCCCGCTGTTGCACAACGTGTGCAGCAGGCGCTGACCGCGCACCTCACCGACGAGGGCGCGCTCTTCGGGGTACAGCGTGGAGTGCTGTTGCAACCATGCCGCCTGCTCGCGCTTGTGGGCGTTGTGCTGGCGTGTGGCGACGTTCCAACTGCTTCGGGTTTGTTGCAGGCGCTCGTGCATGTCTGGCTGTGGCGCATTCCTCGTTGGCCTTCAACGTGCTCTCGCGGCACGAGAGGCAATGTGCGCCGACGCTGTCGACGCACACCTCGGCGACGGTCAACGCCAGCGGAGCACGCCGGTGAACGACAGCACGATAAACACGATGAAGATCAGTGCCGCAGGCGACCATCCCATGTAGCCCCAGCGGGAGTAGCCAAAGCCGCCGCCGCCGAGGGCTGCAACGAGGAGAACCAACATCAGGATCGTAAGCATCGACATGGCGTCTTTCGGGTGAGCAGGTGTCTTCGTCACTGCACGACATGCGCCAGCATCGACGTCATCGTCGGCGTCGATGGACTGCGAGGGCTCTGGTGCTGTCTGGGGCGTTGCTGCGCACGGCGGGGCAGCGGTGTCGGCCGTGGT
>JBIKRQ010000283.1:0-8390 GCA_044349155.1 Myxococcota bacterium | reverse complement strand
CAAATCAGCTGACGCGGCTTTCGGAGTGCTGTCAATTACAGACAGTGGCCCTTCCACAAAGTTCGAAACGCAGGACGACGGCGTAAAAAGAACAACCTGCCGATGCTTGCTCCCCTGAACAAGATACACGTTCATCGCCGCCTTCTTCCCCATAGCAGTATCAAGGCAACATTTCCCACCGACCAGATTCCCCGTCACAGATGTAGCGGTCATTTTCTCAATCGTGCACACCGGTGCTTCTGGAATCAGGCGCGCATACGTCACCCGGTCGGCCCCATCGCGGCCGGCATCCAACAGCGGGCGCGGTTGCAACTGATCGAATTTTCCGTCTCGGACTGCATCCTTCTCGTCTTCAACCCAGATCGCCATGTGGGGCCGAACAGGCCCCCCACCCACACTCTGAAGTCGGAAAATCAGGGCATCGATTGTGCTTTTTGCGAGGTCGTTTGCAACGTTTTCACGCTGCAACTGCACCAGCTGCTGGTTCAGGGCGGCAAACGCCGAGATGGCCGCGACGCCGATGATGCCCGCAATCGCTGACGCCACTGCCACTTCGATCAAACTGAAGCCACGCCAGGGTCGATGCATGTCAGTTCCTCTGGGTGCTGAAGCTGGTGGAGCGCAGCGCGCCGCGCTCGTTCCACTCGGTGGTGACGGTCACGATTCGAACCTTGTCGATCCCGCCAGCGGCAACAGACCAGCTGACGCGGTAGCGACAGTCGGGGGTGGTGGCGGGCAGGCCCGTGCTCGGCACACAGGTGACCGCCTTGCTGGCGCGACCGTCGGCATCGAACCATGCCGGCCCGTACGGACCGCCAACCACAAGCTGCGGGTCGCTGTTGGACCACAGCAGGATCTCTTCGAGCTTGGCTTCGGTCAGGTGAATGCTGTGGGTCATGTGCCGCTGGTGCTCCAGCTGCAGTGACGACGACCCAAACGCCGTAAAGATCGCCGCCAGCCCCACGCCAAAGATGGCGACCGCCGCCAGCACCTCAATCAGGGAGAACCCACGAACCACGGTGTTTGTCACTTGACCGCCAATGCGTTGAGTTCATCTCTTGCTGACAACCGCATCGGATCCGTCAAGGGCAGCTCGCGAACGACCTGCTCGTAGTCGAGACGTGCAGCATCGAGCTGCTTCAGCTGCACCCGTGCGCGCGCGCGCAGCAGCAGGCCCTGCAACGCGATCGATGCCGGCGGTTGCATCGCCAGCAAGCGGTTGACGTCGAGCACCACCTTCAGGTTGTCGCCGGCGTTGGCGTGGCCCACAGCGTCTTTCAGCGCGTTTTGCTGCCGCCGAGCGATGTCGTTTTGCTCGATGGCCCCCACAGCCGCGGCGTTGTCGGAGATGACGACCTGGGTGGTGTTCACGGCGGTCTCGACGGTACGGGCCGAGAAACGCGCCACCCCCGCGACCACCAACACACCAGCGACGACGACGCTGCCGCGACGGCCCCAGCTCTCCCACGCCTCGCGCAGGACCGTGGCCCAACTGTCGTCGGGGGCGACCACGCCCATCGGCACTGCCCGAGACGCGGCCGCCGCCTTGATGGCCGCGTTGGCGTCGACAGCCCTCGCCTGTTGCGGCGAAGGCGCCGCGCGACGTTGCACCACCTGGGTGGCCGCCGCAGCCAGCACCTTCGTGGTGGGACGACGGGCGCCGGTCGGCTGCTGCAGCACGAGCGCCGCCGCCTTCTGCTCGTCGGTGACGATCGCCCAGCCGCCCGTGCGCACGCCCGCCAGGATCTCGCGGGTGCGCAGTGGCTCGGCACTGTCGACGCCGGCGACACACGCCTCGAGTTGCTGAATCGCGTGGCTGTCGGTGGGGCGAAGCCGCAAGTACCGCCGGATGAAGACGACGAAGCGGTGGATGTCGCCCCGGGCGCGATACAGGTCGGCCACCCGCTTCACCGGCCCCGGCTGGTGGGGCTGCTGGTGGTAGGCCGTGAGGGCCTCGGTCAGTTCGGGCGCGCTCGCGCCGAAGTTGAGGCGGCCACGACGACACACATCGGCGTAGCGGTCGACGATGGCGGGCGACTGGTCCAGCAAACACGCCCGGTACAGCGCGAGCCCTGCCGCGGGCAGATTGGCATCGCCGCCTGCCAGCAAGCGCTCAGCACGAGCAGCCTCGAGGATCGCCTGGTCCTGCCGCAACGTCGCCGCCACACCCACGGGATCGCGAACGAATTTCGCCAACAGCCCCGGATGCACGAGTTCGACGTAGTCGAGGTACGGCTGCAGCTCGACGAGGGCGTCGGCAGCACTCGGCACGCGGTCGTCGACGTTGCGCTCGGTCAGGTGCTCCAGCACCGCCTCGACCGCCCCAGGGACGCTGGCGTCTTGCTCAAACACCGACGGCAGCGGCGACGACGCGATCTTCAGCAACGCCTGCGACGGCGCGTCGTTCGCGTAGGGGTTTGCCCCCAGCAGCATCTCGTACAGCGACACGCCGACGGCGTAGAGGTCGGTGCGCGCGTCGATGTCGCGCCCCACCGCCTGCTCCGGGCTCATGTAGGCGGGGGTGCCGACGAGGAAGCCCGTCTCGGTGACCGTCGCGTCATCGCGGGTTTTGGCGATGCCGAAGTCGACCAACTTCAGCTGCCCCAGCGACGTGACCATCGCGTTCGCGGGCTTGATATCGCGGTGCAAAATCCCAAGGTCGTGGGCGGCCTGCAGCGCCTGCAACCACTGCCCCGTCAGCAACGCAGCAACCTGCGGCGGGAGCCGACCGACGCGGTCGACAAGGTCGCGCACGCTGCCGCCGTCCAACAGCTCCATCGCCAGCCACAACACGCCGGCCTCTTCGCCAAAGGCGATGACCCGGCAGACCTGTGGGTGCTTGATCAGGCTCGCGGCGCGGACCTCGCGACGGAACCGGGCCACGAACTTGTCGTCTTTGGTGAGCTCACCATGGATGATCTTGAGCGCCACCGGCTCGCCCGTTGGCATCCACCGCGCCGCGTACACAACAGCGTTGCCACCGCGGCCCAGCTCCCGGTCCTGTACAAAATCGGCGAGAACGGGCTGGCCACCGGGCGCTGCCATGTTTCCAGCAAGCTGCAGGGTGGTTTGCACCATCGGATCAGTCGTTCGCTGGAATGGCAGCGCCATTCACAGAGGCAGGCATTGGACCCGCAAGCGTCGTGCGCAGTTTTCGTGTGCGGATGCGCTTGATGCCGGCCTTCACCTCGAGATCAGGCTTCGCCACGGCCTTGGGGGCCGAAGGGCCCACCATCGAGACGCTGGTCGTCGCCGGCACTTGCCCGTTTCGGTCCCAGCAAATCGTGGAGGCGCCCGTGCTGATCATCAATTCTGTCGTCGACAGATGCGGGTGGTGCCGAACGTTGACGCCAGGCTTGGTGCAGTCGGGGACATCCTCGAAGTCGAGTTGCCCTGCGTTTTTGGTCAGGCGCAGGCCAACCATGCGTTCGCGGGCCGCGCGCTGCTCGACCTGAATCCGTTGCGCCATGGCGTCGCCGTCGGCTTGCGCTTTCGCCTCGGCCACCTGCTCGGACATGTTGACCAGCGCGATGCCCGCGCCGACGCCGACGACCGCCACCACGATCATGATTTCGACGAGCGTGAAGCCTTTGGTTCCGATGCGCATTTGGCGCCTCCTCTGTCAATGTTCACGGTCGTACGCGTCAGGGCGAGATCTGGACCGGCGCTGAGACACACCACGACGTCGTTTCAGTGCCAGCGATCACCGAGTGCCGCGCGCTGCAGCGCCAGCAGGGTGTCGATGGCGGCCAGGCCCTGGTCGACAAGGCGGTCGAGTTCGGCGCGCGCAAGGGGAGCACCTTCCGCCGTGCCCTGGATTTCGACGATGCCGCCGTCGCTGCGGGCCACGAGGTTGAGGTCGGTCTCGGCGGCGCTGTCTTCGCGGTAGCAGAGGTCGGTGAGGATCTGACCGCCGTGCACACCGAGCGAGACGGCGGCGACCTGGGCCGGCATGGCCTGGCGGAGCGTCTTGGCCTTCATGGGCAGCTTGCGTTGCTGCAGGTCGTGGATGCACAGCGCGAGGGCGACGAAGCCACCGGTGATGCTGGCGGTGCGGGTGCCGCCATCGGCCTGGATGACGTCGCAGTCGACGGTGATCTGACGCTGACCGATGAGGTCCATGTCGACGACGTTGCGCAGGGCGCGGCCGACGAGGCGCTGGATCTCGATGGAGCGGCCGTCTTGCTTCTGGCGCTCGCGCTGTTTGCGGTCGTGGGTGGAGCCGGGGAGCATCGCGTACTCGGCGGTGACCCAGCCGCCGCCGGAGTCTTTGCGATGGGGCGGGACGCGCTCTTCGGCCGTGGCGACGCACAGCACGCGGGTCGCACCGAAGCTCACCAGCACGCTGCCGGGGTGGTGGGCGATGAAGCCGGTATCGAAGGTGATGGTGCGGAGGTCGGTCGAGGCGCGGCCGTCGGCGCGAGCGGTGGTGCTGGTCATATGGGGCGACCATGAAGGGCGGGGCGTCGGCGTCAACCGCGTGTCGACCGGTGCCGAGGCCGGCGAGAGATGTGCGGTGGAACGAAAGTCATCTCGCTTGCCTCGTGCACATCTCCTGGCGTCGGCGAACGGCACAGCGAAGCGACGTCGGCGAGCGCAACGGCTGGCACGCGAAACGCACTGAACGCCGACAACTCCTGCTCGCCGAGCGGTGGCCTGGCACGGCTCACGCGGCAGCGACCCTGGTGGTTGCTGACGCGAAGGCATCAACGGCGGGAGTTGGTTGGAGGGCCAGCGTCGACCAGGTGTCGACGGGTCTGGCGCGGCGCGCCCGGGCAATGGCGGGCGCACCTGGTGGGCACGGACGTCATCGTGGACATGCCCCACGATGGCGACGGCGTGCAGTGCTGTGGGGGAGGGCAGCACCACCGACGGGACGGGCGGTTTTCCGCCTCTCCCTTTGGGGAGGGCCCGTCGGGCACGGGTGCGCCGATGCTTCAACATCGGCGTACTTTCAAGGGCTTACTGTTTCTGCGCTGCCGCAAACTTCGCCGCGGCGCGCTCGACAACGATGGCCGCCACGCTCTCGTCGCCGGTGCGCTGCTCGAGCTTGTCGATGCTCACCACGCCGGTTGGCGACGTGACGTTCACCTCGGTCAGCCGGCCGCCGATGACGTCGAGGCCGACGAAGAACAGTCCCATCCGCCGCAGCTCGGGCCCGAGGCGTTCGCAGATGCGGCGGTCGTGCTCGTCGAGGGCAACGCGGGTGGCCGTTCCGCCCACGTGCAGGTTGGCGCGCACATCGTCGGCCGCAGGCACGCGCAACAACGCCGCCACGGGTTCGCCGTCGACGACGATCACGCGCTTGTCGCCGATGCGCACGTCCTTGAGGTACGCCTGCGCAATTGCCTGCTTCTTGCCCTCGCCCGTCAGCAGGTCGATGGCGCTTTTGAGGTTCGGGTCGGTCTTGTCGAAGACCATCACGCCCATGCCGCCCATGAACGCCAGCGGCTTGATCACGGCCTTACCGTGCTCGTCGACGAAGGCCTTCAGGACGTCGCGGCGGGCCGTGACCACCTGGGGCGGCACCAGCTCGGGGAACTGCAGCGCCCACAGCTTCTCGTGTGCCAGGCGCAGCGAGCGCGGGTCATTGAGCACCAACGTCTTCGTCGGGTCGTGCCGCTCGAGGAGCATGCACGTTGTGAGAAAGACCTCGTCGACGGGTGGGTCTTTGCGCATCCACACGATCTGCACGTCGTCGAGGCTGACTTCGGCTGGCGCCTGCGCGCTGTACCACTGCCCCGGCTCGTCGAGCATGTCGCTGCCGCTGTGCACGGTGAGCTGCGTGGCCAAAGCACTCGTGCTCTTGCCGGCACGCGCCGCGAGGTGGTGCTGCTCGCAGACCCAGACAGCGTCGCCACGACGAGCGGCGGCCCGCATGAAGGCCACGCTCGTGTCGCCAGCGGGGTGCAGAGAGGTCAACGGATCGATGATGAACAGGTGGGTCAGCGCCATGCCGCCGACATAGCAGGCTGCCTCCGCGGCCGCTGGTTCGCTCAGCTGTTTCCTGCGGCAAGCCCGGAACGCTCGAGGTCATTGAACGTCGTGGCGACGTGTCCGTGCGCCGCAAGTGCGAGGTAGAGCCGCGTGGCCCCAGCGACGAGCAACGGCGCTGTGAACGGCACAAACGACATCAGCCATGCCACAGCACCGAAGCCGACGAAGACCGCCTTGTTGCTGAACAGCGCCGCGAACCGCTGCTGGGGACCGGGAGCGTGGCGCAAAAACGCGCGGGCAATGAACTCCCACGAGAGAAACAACCACGTCCACAGCAAGCCCAGCGGCGTTGCCAACAGCGCCAACGGCGTGAGCGCCAGGAACCACAGCGGCAGCGCCACGGCCGCGTACACGGAGATGCGCAACAGCGTGGCGACGAGTTCGCGGGCGATGCCGCGCAGCATGGCGACGACGTTGAAGGGGGCGCCCACGTCGCGGCCGACGTGCAGGGATTCCACGCGCTCCGAAATGGCGTCGTAAAACGGGTCGCACACGACGGAGCTGAGCACGAGGGCGCCCACCAACGACGTCGCCACGATCAGCGTGCCCACCACGAGCTGCAGCGCCAGCGCCCACACGGCGGCGCCCACGTCGGCGAGGGCCGAGGGAGTGGTCGCGGATGGCGTGGCGTGCGGCGCGAGCCAGGCGCTGAGCGGCTCGGCCACCGTGGTGAACCCGACCGCCAGCAGCCCCACCAGCAGCGCCAGGTGGATGAGCATGGGCAGCACCGACAGCACCACGAGGCGGCTGTCGCTGAACACGAGCCCCACACCGCCGATCGCCTCCTTCGCGCCGGCAAAGAATCGACCAGCGAGACTGTTTTTCGCGGGATCCGGCGGCAGCGGGCGACGCGGGCGTTTTTCTTCGGCGGGGGACGTGCTCATAGGCGGGACGTTCCTAGATGGTGCGCGTTGCGGCAAGCACCGGACCGCAGTCCGCACCGGCCTCACTGGCGGCAAGAAGGCAGAAGCATGAGCACGATCAACCCACACGACATCGACGATCCTGGTCAGCCGCTTGCGGGTGTCGACGAGCTCATCGAATTCTTCCGTTCGGCCGAAAAGCCCCGCGAGCGCTTCCGTGTGGGCACCGAGCACGAGAAGTTCGGCTTTCTGCGCACGCCCGGCGTCGAGCGTCAGCCGCCCCTGCCCTACGACGGCGACCGCGGCATCGAAGCGATCCTCGCGGCCGTGGCCAACGACCCGCTGGAGAAGAAGTCGACGACGTGGACGCCGGCCTTTGACAACGACCGCATCATCGCCCTGTTTGGCAGCAACGACGCCTCGATCACGCTGGAGCCAGGCGGCCAGTTTGAGCTGTCGGGCGCGCCGGTGCGCACGATCCACGAGACGCACGCCGAAATCGACACGCACATGCAGCTGCTGCGTCGCATTTGCGAGCCAAAGGGCGTGGGCTTTATCGGCATGGGCTTTCACCCCACCGCGACGTGGGACGAGCTGCCGATGGTCCCGAAGTCGCGCTACGCGATCATGCAGCGCTACATGCCGCGCGTGGGCCACCGGGGCCTCGACATGATGAAGCGCACGGCGACGGTGCAGGCCAACTACGACTGGCTCAACGAAGCGCACATGGTGCAGAGCTACCGCATGGCGTTGGCGGTCTCGCCGTTGGTGGCGGCGTTGTTTGCGAACGCGCCTTTTGTCGAGGGCAAGCCGTCGGGGGCGTTGTCGGAACGGCAGCGCGTGTGGAGCGACACCGACCCGGATCGCTCGGGCTTTCCGCAGGTCGTGTTCGACGAGGGCTTCTCGTACGCGAAGTACGTCGAGTGGGTGTTGGCGGTGCCGATGTACTTCGTGCGGCGCAACGGTCAGCACCACGACATGGCGGGCGCCAGCTTTGCAAGCTTCATGAAAGAGGGCCTCGTCGTCGACGGCGAGCGCATCTACGCCACCGCGCGCGACTGGACCGACCACCTCACCACGCTGTTTCCCGAGGTGCGGATGAAGCGCGTGCTCGAGGTGCGCACCGCCGACTGCAGCCCATGGCCGCGCGTGAGTGCATTGCCTGCGCTGTACAAGGGCTTGCTCTACGACGACGTGGCCAGTGCTGAAGCGTTGGCGCTGATGGAAGGCCCCACGGGAGCCGAGTTGTCGGCGTTGCGCACCGCCATTGCCACGCAGGGCTACAAGGCGACGTGGCGCGGCAAGAGCGTGCTGTCGTTGTGCCAGCGTCTGCTCGAGATTGCCTCGGCTGGCCTGGTGCGTCTGGGCGAGAAGAACGCCGCTGGCGATGACGAAAGCATCTATCTGCGGCCGTTGTTTGAGAGCGTGGCGTCGGGAAAGACGTTCGCTGAGCAGCTGCTCGATCGCTTTCATGGGCCGTGGAAGCAGAGCCTGGTTCCCTTGTGGGACGAGCTCGAATTTCACCGCTGA
>JBIKRQ010000282.1:0-8414 GCA_044349155.1 Myxococcota bacterium | reverse complement strand
CGTCCATCTGAGACACGGCCCGCTCGACCTGCTCGATGCCGGTGGCCTGCTCATCAGCGGCACTGGCGATCCCTGCGACCAGCTCGCTGACCTTCTTGTTGTTCGCGACGATGTCTTTGAGGTGGACGCCGCTCTCATCGACGAGGCGGGTGCCGAGGTCGACCTTCTCGACGCTGTCTTTGATCAGCGCCTTGATCTCCTTGGCGGCGGTGGCACTGCGCTGTGCCAGGTGGCGGACTTCGCTGGCGACGACGGCAAACCCACGACCTTGTTCGCCGGCGCGCGCGGCCTCGACCGCCGCGTTGAGCGCGAGCAGGTTGGTTTGGAAAGCGATCTCGTCGATCACACCGATGATGTCGGCAATCTTCGCGCTCGAGCGCTTGATCTCCTGCATCGCGCTGATGGTGCGACCAACCACCTCGCCGCCCTTCTCGGCGACGCCGCGGGCATTGACCGCAAGGTCAGACACGCCACGAGCGGTCTCAGCGCTCTTCTTGATCGTCGCCGCAATCTCGGTGACGGTGGCCGACGTTTCCTCGAGTGCTGCCGCCTGCTCCTGCGTGCGCGTGCTCAAGTTCATGTTGCCGTCGTTCAACTCAGAAGCACCCTGCGAAATCGTCGACGATGCATCCTGGATACGGCCGACCATGCTGCGGATGTTGTCGATCGACTTGTTCAGCGCCGACGTGAGGGTGCCGTACGCGCCCTTGAACGAGCCATCGATCTGCATCGTCAAGTCACCGTCAGCGAGGGCGGACGCGACGCGAATGGTCTCGGAGATCGGTCGGGTGACGGCATCGAGCAGCTCGTTGATGCCGGAGCCGACGGTGCGCGCAAACTCCGACAGCGCTGACACATCCAGGCGCTGATCGAGCTGACCGTCGGCGGCCTGGGCGATGAGTTGCTGCACGCGACGTTCAGCATCGAGCTGTGCTGTGAGATCGAGCCACTCGAGGGTGGTGCCGCTGCAGACCCCAGCCGTCATGATGGCCGATGGTGAGATGCGAAACGTGCGCCCGTTGATCGTCGCGTCGATCCGCTGGCCACGCTGAAGCTCGTCGAATGCGGGACCAACCACCGTGCGAAGAGAGACCCCCACGCTTGTTGGATGACCGATGGCGCCCATCAGTTGCTGTGCGGTGCTGTTGCAATAGCCGATGACGCCATTGGTGTCGGCGAGCATCAGCGCGACCGAGGCACTGCCAACGGCGGCCATGAACGTCTCGACCTCGCGCTCCCTGGCGCGCTTGTCGGTGTAGTCGACCCACTCGACACCGAGACCAATAAGCTCACCGGCTTCGTTGTGCAGGGCCACCACGTTGTTGAGAATCGTGAGGCGCCCGATCTTGATTTCGGCCGTCATCGGCAGCCGCTCGGGGTTGAGCAGCATGCGTCGTTGGTGCTCGGGCGACTTGTGAAAGACGTCGATGCTCTGTCCGATCAACGCGTCTTTGCGAAAGTGTGGCAGCTGCTGTTGAAGCTCTGCTTCGTATTTGCTGAACAGCGCATGGGCGGCTGGGTTCACGTACCGGATGACGAGATTCATGTCCGTCATGAGAAACGCGGTCTGCGAGGCGTGAATGGCGGCGCGGCCAGCGCCAGTTGGCAGGGAACTCGTGCTGCTGTTCATGGCGTAGCCCCGGCGAGCAGGTGAGACGGAACGAGGTTGTCGACGTCGAGGACGACGAGGAATCGCGTGTCCTGTGCAATCAACCCCGCAACGAGCGGCGAGCCGTTGTCGATGTCGGCAGGCGGCCGTATCGTTGAAGCATCGACGTCGTGCACGTCTGAGACCGCATCCACCACAATGCCCACGCGCTTGGTCTTCTGACCGCCGCCAACGTGCAGCACGATCACCACCGTGGTCTTGGTCGTCTCCAGCTCGGGCAAGCCGAAGCGTGAACGCAGATCGATGATGGGCACGACGGTGCCGCGCAGGTTCACCACACCCTTCAGGTACGCAGGCGCGTGCGGAATGCGCGTTGGTTCGGTCCAGCCGCGAATTTCCTGCACCCGCAGGATGTCGACGGCGAACGCTTCGCTTCCGATCGCAAACGTCAGAAGCTGGCGGACGTTGGCAATCGCGCTCACACCAGCAACGTGGTCCAACGGGGGCGCAGTCGACGTGGAAGGTTGTTCAAACGTAGTCATGTCGCGAGCTCCTGCTGCACGGGACGGGATGCATCGCCCCAACGTTTTTGAACGACGGCGGCACTTCGAGCCGTGATGCGGCCGACGTCGAGGATGAGGGCCACTCGGCCGTTGCCAAGAATGCTGGCGCCAACAAAGCAGTCGAGGCGTTGGTAGTTGTCCTCGAGCGACTTCAGCACCACCTGCTGCTGGCCAACGATGTCGTCGACGATGAACGCCGCGCGTTGACCGTCGCCTTCAACCACCATCAGCAGTTCGCGTGCTGCAGGGGGGCGGTCGTCGAGTGCGAGTTCGTCGCGCAGGCGCACCACTGGCAACGGCACGCCGCGCAAGGTGTACACGCTGCGTTGCCCGGGGATGGGGCGCAGTTGTCGAGCGTCGAGCTGAATGGTCTCGACGACGGACAGCAGCGGCACGATGTACACCTCGTTCGCCACCGCGATGAGTTGCGCATCGATGATCGACACCGTCAGCGGCAGACGAATCAGAAACGTTGAGCCCTTGCCGGCTTCGCTCTTGATCGTGATCGTGCCGCCGAGAGACCGGATGTTGGCGCGCACCACGTCGAGGCCAACGCCGCGGCCCGAGATGTCGCTGATGGTGGCCGCTGTCGAAAAGCCGGGGGCAAACAGCAGCTCCAGCACTTCGTCGTCGGTCAGGCGTTGTGAATCGGCGATCATCCCGCGTTCACGGGCGCGCTGTTCGACCTTGTCGCGCCGAACACCAGCGCCGTCGTCGCGCACTTCGATGACCACCTGCCCAGCCTGATGGGCAGCCGACAACGTGACGGTGCCCCTGGCGGGCTTACCAGCAGCGATGCGCGCCTCGGGGAGTTCCAGGCCGTGGTCGAGCGCGTTTCGCACCAGGTGCATCAGCGGATCGGAAATCTGCTGAACAACGTTCTTGTCGACTTCGGTGTGCTCACCCTGAATGACAAGCTGGATGTCTTTGCCGAGGCGCACCGCCAGGTCGTGCACCACGCGAGGCATGCGCGAGAACACCACGTTGATCGGCTGCATGCGCAGACGCATCACCGCTTCTTGAATTTGCCGCGTGCTGCGCGCCAGCTCGTCGAGTGCGTCGTGTGTTCCCTCAGCTCTGTTGCCGTCGCTCGTCAGTTCCGTGAGCAGCGCCTGCGTGATCACCAGTTCGCCGATCATGTCGACCAGTGCATCAAGCCGGGCCGTCGGGACACGAATCGAGCTCAGTTCGGTTCTGCTGGCGCCATCATCTTTTGCTGCAGCGCTGGCGACCGCGACGGGAGCCGCGACAGCCACGACATCAGACTCGATGGCCGGTGTTGGCTCAGCAGCGTCCGCCTGCTCCACTTCGATCGTCACACTCGCAACGTCTTCGACCCAGTCGAACACCGCCTGCACCTCGGAGCGCTGGCAGGTCGACACGAGGGCGATGTGCCAGGCCACGTAGAGCGCTTCGGGGTCGAGGTCATCCCATGCCGGGAGACCAGAGAGGTCCGCTGTGATCGTCGCGTCGCCAAGACGCTGCAGATCGCGCAAGGGGAACGCGGGGTCGTTGCCGGAGCTGAAGTAGCCCGACCGCGGCAGAAACAGGATCGAGTAGGTCGAGCGCACAACTGGCGCTGCCGCCACGGCCACGGCGGGGGCAGCAGGCTCGCGATGGTCACGCAGCGTCTGGCGCAGGTATTCCGTCGTGCTGGCAATGCGCTCGTGGTCTGGTGGCACACCGTTCCTGGTCGACGCCATGAACCGACGCACGACGTCGACCGCGCCGAGCAAGACGTCGACACGCACCGCGTCGAGCACCATGCGACCCTGACGAGCGCCGTCGAGAAACGCCTCGAACTCATGCACGAGCCCGGTGATCTCGGGGAAGCCAAACGTTGCCGCGCCACCCTTGATCGAGTGGGCCGCACGAAACGCGATCTGCAGCTGCTGCTCGTCGTCGGGGTGTTCGCCAAGGGAGAGCAGCGATGCCTCGAGCGCGCCGATGTTCTCCTCGTTCTCCTCGAGAAACAAAGCAAGAAGGCCCGCGTTGATCATGAGCGCACCGTCGGGCTCAGAAGCTGCGACAAGCCAAGCAGTGCGGCGCACTCGAGCAGTGGAGGAGAGGCGTCTTGCACGGTGAGTTCGGCGTGCCGAGCAGACAACGACGTGCCCAGGGCCGCGAGCAGCTGCAGCAACGAAGCGTCGCAGCGCTCAACGGCAGCACCAGAGAGCACCACGGTGGCGTCGTCGCTGGTCACGAAGGGGTGGAGTGCCGCCTTCAACGCGGCCGACTGGCCGACGGTGCAATCTGCAGGTAGGGAAAAATAGGACATGAAGGACCCTCCGTTCCCCACATCGGCCTGCGACAAGGCCGCTTGAGGATCTGCTCCTCGTGGGCTCGATCGGTCTCACAACCTGCTGAAAAAACGCATATATCTGCTGTTGTCGCCGGCCGTCGCTCAAGGTGCTCGACGCCACACCGATGCACCGGAGGTGACTGCCCCACGCGCCCTTGTCGTTGATGATGTGCGGACGAACCGCAGCTTCTTGCGTGCCCTGCTCGAAGAAGACGGCTTTGAAGTCTTCGAGGCTGGCGACGGGATCGAAGCGGTATCGATGTTCCGCACCGTGCGGCCGTCGGTCGTGCTCATGGACGTGATGCTGCCGAAGCTCGACGGCTACGCGGCCACCCGCGTGATCAAGGAGCTCGCTGGCGAAGAACTCGTCACCGTCATCATGGTCACGTCGGTGAGCCAGGACCAGGTGCTGCGCGGCATCGAGAGCGGTGCCGACGACTTCTTGCTGCGCCCGTTCAAGCCACAAGCATTGCGG
Source organism: Myxococcota bacterium (assembly GCA_044349155.1). Taxonomy (GTDB): domain Bacteria; phylum Myxococcota; class UBA727; order UBA727; family VGSZ01; genus VGSZ01. The sequence goes on along the minus strand of JBIKRQ010000282.1, from coordinate 3,465 downwards.
GCACGCCTCGCGGTGTGGCGTCGTGTGCGCGACCTGCTTGCAGTTGTGCGTGGCCAGCGCGACGAACTCGCTGCCCATGAGGCCCTTGCCGAGGCAGAACGCGAACGCGTGGTCGGCATCTTCCGCCGCATCGTCGGGACAACCCTGCCTGCGGGTATCGACGCTGTGGCCTCGCCCGCGACCATCTTCAACGGCGATGTCGTCCTCGCGGCCGAGACGCCATCGGGACAACTGCGCGTGCTCGTTGGCGACTTCACGGGCCACGGGCTCACGGCGGCGATGGGTGCCTTGCCCGCGGCCGAAACGTTTCGCGAAGCAACGCGCGCCGGGATGAGCATCGAGGAGCTCACCATCGCTCTCGACAAGCGCCTGCAGGGATTCTTGCCGATCGGCATGTTCTTCGCGGTGGCCCTGGTCGAACTCGACTTCGTCGCGCGCTGTGCCCGGGTCGTGAACCTCGGCATGCCACCGATCCTCTTTGTGTCAGCGTCGACGATGTTGCAGTTTGCGTCGACGGGACCACCACTCGGCATTCCGATCCCGATGCGCGAGGTGCACGCTTCTGAACTTGGCATCACCGCCGATTCCGTGTTGGTGGCGTGCACCGACGGCGTTGTTGAAGCCGAAGACGCCAACGGGAAACAGTTCGAAATCGAAGGCGTGCAGCGCGCCTTGCACGGCGTCCCACCCGACAAGATGGTGGCAGCGTTGCGCGACGCCCTGCGCGCACACGCCCCGGGGGCACAAAACGACGACATCAGCTTCGCGGTGATCAGCCCAATGGTGCGCGGCACCTCGCACATGGCCGACTCCCTCGAGGAGCGCCTCGTGTGGCGGCTCGACGCCGAACGCCTGCGCGACGAACTCATGTTGCCCCGGATGTTCGAAGACATCGCCCGCGCACCATGGACGACGCGCTTCAACGGCGAGCTGCAAACCGTGCTCGCGGAGCTGTACGCCAACAGCCTCGACTACGGCGTGCTTGGCTTGTCGTCGGCGAGCAAACGCAACCTGGCGACCTACGGCGACTACATGATGTCGCGGGGCGCGGCTCTCGACGTGCTGCAAGAAGGCACGATCACCATTCAACTCAGCCGTGGCAGCGATGGCGACAGCATCGTGCTCGAGATCGAAGACTCGGGTGCTGGCTTTGTGCCACCCATCGCCGACGAACACAGCGCCGAAGCGCTTGCCTACATCGACCCGGCATCGCCGCCATCGGGGCGCGGCATCGCGATGGTGCAGGCGATCGCGTCGGAGGTGACCTACAGCAAAGAAGGCCGAGCTGTTCGCGTGGTGCTCCGCGAGGCGCCGACCTTCCGCACCAACGGGGGGCTCGCTGCGCAGGCGCCAGAGCAAAACATCTCAGCGAACGCGATCGCCTTTGAGGCGGTGCTATCGACGGCGAACTGCGCGATCCTCGTCGAGGATTCCAACCGCGATGTGATTTGCGTGAACCACATGTTCTGCGAGCTGTTTCGCCTGCCAGACGGGCCGCGAAAGCTCGTCGGTCGCGACGGTGCTGGGACCATGCAGTCGCTGATGCCAAGCGTTGCTGACCCAGACGCGTTCGTGGTGCGGATTGCTGAGCTGGTCGCCGCACGCGCTCCTGTGTTGCACGACGAGATCCTCTTTGCCGACGGCGCCACCTGTCACCGCGACTACCACCCGTTGTCGGGCGGCCTGCATCTGTGGAGCTATCGGCCGACGGCGGGCATCGAGCTGCTCATGCCCGACCAGATCGACTCGCGCGAGGACGCGATCGACATCGATCTGCGCAGCCGCCTCGAACTGGCGCACCATGGGCTCGAGCGAGCGCAGCAGAAAGACCCAACCGACCTTGTTGCGAGCCTGGGCTTTGCCGCTGCGTTTGACGGGCATCGCCTGGTGCAGCTGATGGAGGTCACCCGCAGCGTGTGGCGTCAGGGGCACTACGAGGCGACACCGACCACCGGCGACGTCAACGAACTCGCGCCACACCTGGCGAGTGCCGTGGCTGAGTCGGGCGTCACGGTCGATCTGATGGTGCGCGTCTCCGGCCACATCACGACCTGGCCCAAGAGCATTGAAGGCATCCTCAACGCCCTCGTCGGCGGTGGCTGCTACTCCCGCTGCGCCGAAGGAGACCGCGGTCGCGTCAGCGCGAGGATCGACTTCACCGGTGGCGGCGTCGCACTCGGATCAGTCAAGGCGCCCCGCCAGTGGTCGAATGAAGAGGGCGAGACGATGCGAAGGGTTCGCAGCACGGTCGCGTCGCTGTTGGTGGTGCGGGTTGGCGGCGGACTCGAACACGAGGTCGACGACGGCATGGACAGCTGGACGTTCTGGGTGCCGGCGACCGGCTCAGACGCAGCGGACGACGGGGACTACCTTGCGGGGGCGGTGTCATGAGTGAGGCAGATGACCCGATGCTGATGGACCTCGAGCGGATTCGCTCGCTGTCACGAAGCGCCCACGACCGGCTTCACGGCACGTTCGAGCGCATGAACCAGGACGTCGCGGCCCTCGGCGACGCGATGCTCGGTACGAGCGAACGCCTCCTCGGCAACAACTCGGAGATCTTCGACCTGCCGCAACGCACGGTCCAGGCCCTTGGTGGTTTCGCCGAGACCATCATCGCCACGAGCAAGGGCAGCATGGAGGTTGCCTACGCGATCGACGACATCGCTGAGCGAGCGCGAAGTCTGCGCTCGTCGGTGGCCGCCATCGAGCAGATTGCCGCGCAGACCAACGTCCTCGCCTTCAACGCATCGCTCGAGGCGGCGCGCGCTGGTGAACAGGGCCGCGGCTTCACCGTCGTCGCGCATGATGTCCGCGCGCTCTCGCGTGAGGCCGCCAAGCTCTCGGCGTCGATGCACGACGTGGTGCAGGGCATGACGCACGCGCTTGAGCAAATGCGCAACGTGGTCGAGGGCCTTGGCACGCGCGACCTCACCGATGCGCTTCTGGCCGAGCAGGAGTCAAAGGCGCTCGTTGCGCGCATGGAAAACGTTGGCAGCGCCATGCGCGACGCGATGAAAGACGTCTCGCAACGCCTGCAGGGCCACTCGAAGGCCGTCCACGATGCGGTCATTGGCCTGCAGTTCGACGACCTCATTCAACAAACCGTCACCCAGGTGTTCGAACGCTGGCTGAACCAGCGCAGCGCGAATGGGGGCATCGTCGCCGACGACGACCCTGCGCCTGGAGCACGTCCCATTCGGCAAGTGGTCAGTCAGACCACGATCGAACACGGCACCGTCGAACTCTTCTGAGTTCACGTGCACAGCAATGGAGCAGTCATGCTTGAGCAGGAAACCGGTCGCGACCACGTCTTGATTGCCCTTGGCAAGTCTTTCACCTTTCGCGACTACCGCGGCTTTCGCAGCGGCTACGAAGGCAAGCCCACCAAGTCCCGCTTCGTCGTCGACATGCGCGAGACCGAGTACATCGATTCGTCGGGGCTCGGGATGTTGCTCATCCTCA
>JBIKRQ010000025.1:0-30447 GCA_044349155.1 Myxococcota bacterium | reverse complement strand
AAGGCGTAGCCCAAAGCGAGGACGCACTGATCGACGACCACGCCGTTTCAACGAGACGGTGAAGCAACAGCGGAAGGCACTGCTCGACGATCATGCCGTTTCAACAAGACGGTGAAGCAACAGCGGAAGGCACTGCTCGACGATCATGCCGTTTCAACAAGTGAAGCGAACAACAGCAGCCGAGGAGCAATCAGGGCCCGTGGTACCAGCTGCACAGCGCAGAGTCGTCGCACAGCTTCGCATCGACGGCGTCATCGACCCGCAACGAGCGCACGAACAACGGCGTGCTTGCATCGATCCCCAGCAGGCGGGTGCTGTCAGGCAGGCCCACGCAATAGCGGCTGTCGTGCTGCGGGTCGGCTTTCACCACCAATCCCATCGTGGCGACGAAGGCCCCACCCCACGCATCACCGACGACGAACTGCACCCGCTGCCGCGCCATCGTGTGGTGCAGCTTGACCTCGAGGCAGACGTCTTCGCGCTGTGGTCGACGTCGCGGCAGGCTGTCGACGGCTTCGCCCAACAACGCCGCGGCACCGCCGTTGTTCCAGGCGCGGTTGAAGCGCAGGTTCTCGAGGTCGGCGCCCTCGGCGGGCACCACGCGCACCTGCAGGCACGCTGCATCGGCCACAGCTTCGCCCAGGCGTGACTGCGCATGGTCGCGGCACGGCAACGTCGATGGCAACGTGGTCAGCGGCGCCAGCAGCAGCTGTGGCCCGCCCGGTGCGGTGGCCGACACGATCGTGGTGCGGTGGCTGAGCAGCACATCGTTGCCGAGCAGGCCCGAGGTGCCGTCGTCAGACAGCCCTTCCCACGCGAGCACGTTGCCCAACTCGACACCGCTGGCCCGCAGCGGGCGAAGCGCGTAGCGCCCGGGCTCTTCCTTCGTCGAGGCCACACCAACCGTGGTGCTGCGAAAGCGCAGGTCGACGTCAACACCCGCAAGCATGGCGGGGGCCGACGGAAACGCCGTGCCATCAGCACCGGTATCGACGATCAACGTGGCGCGCGCGCGATCGGTTTGACCGTCAACATCGACGTCGACGTGCAGCGCGCGACCGGTCTTGTCGAGCCACACGGGCACCACGGTTCCCGTCGTGGGCGCTCTGCCCGGAGGCAGCAGGCCCACCACGCCTTCGTCGTGCGCCAGAATGATGTCGAAGTAGCGCAGCACGTCGTAGCCGATGAGCACGAGTTCCTGCTCGCGCGGCACCACCAGCACCTCGACGTCGTCGATCCACTGGCGGCCCAGGGCAATCGAATCAAGCACCGCGATTTGCGCGCGCGTGACCGTGCCGTGGGCATCAACAACGCCGACGGTCTTTTCTTCGGCCGACAGACCCAAACGTTGGGCCAGCGACAACGAAATCGCCGACGTCATCGCCCCCGTGTCGAGGATGGCGCGCGTGGGCTGACCATCGAGCAGCACCACCACTTCGACACGACGCTGCCCGGGCGGGCCGAGCAGCGGCAACCACTCGACATCGGTGAGCTGCTCGGTGATGGGCACCGGCTTCGTCGAGGCGCACCCAAACAGCGCGCTGACGACGACAACGACGACGACCACACCACCAAGCAGACAACGACGCATCAGATCGTGACCGCCTTCGCTGCAGCGATGGCATCACCCATCATCTGCTGGCGCTTCTTCTCGTCGTGCCAATCGGCCTGAATCGACGACGACAACGACGACAGCGGGTCGAAGTAGCAGAAGTACTCGCCGCTCTTCACGCTGGGGGCGGTGTACACAGACACGCCGGTTTCGCGGTCGTAGTGCTCGTAGCTGTGCATGTCGCGCTTGCCGCCACCGCCGGGCGCGTCGACGACGAACATGGGGGTGTTGAAGCCCGCCGTGGTGCCGCGCACGCGCTTTTCCACCTGGATGCCCGTGGCCACCGACGTGCGCAGGTCTTCGGTGCCCTGCACGAGGTCGTGGATGTAGACGTAGTAGGGGTGCACGTTGATGAAGCCGAGCTTCTTCACGAGCGTGATCATGGTGCTGGCGTCGTCGTTCACGCCGCGCTGAAACACGCTTTGGTTGCGCACCGTGATGCCGCGCTCCATCAGCACATCGCCCGCGCGCTTGCTGATGCTCGTGATCTCGTTTGGGTGGTTGAAGTGCGTGTGGATCACGACTTCTTTGTGCGCCTTGCGAGCCTTCTCGACGACGTCGGTGATCGCATCGGTCCACGCCGTGTCGGTCAGCACCTTCATCGGCTGCACCGCCAGGCCCTTGGTGGCGAAGCGGAAGCGGCGGATGTGCTTCATCGCGATCAAACGCTCGCCGATGAAGCGAATCTGGTCGGCCTTGAGGCGGTAGGTGTCGCCGCCCGAGATGACCACGTCTTCGAGCTCGGGGCGCTCGGCGATGTACTGCAGCGCGCGCTCCCAGCGCTCGTCAGCGGCCTTCAGGCTGACCTTCTCGACACTCTCGGTGTCGAGGCCCACTGCGTAGCTGCGCGTGCAGAAGCGGCAGTACACGGGGCACGTGTCGAGCACGAGGAACAGCGCTTTGTCGGGGTAGCGGTGCGTGAGGCCCGGCACCGGTGCATCACCCTGCTCGTGCAACGAGTCGAGCGTGAGCATCGGATGGTCCGCCTCAAGCTGGCTCTGCACAGGCAAAAACTGCCGACGAATCGGGTCGGTGTACGGGTTCTGCCAGTCGATCAGGCTCAGCAGGTAGGGGCTGATGCGCACGGCCATCGGCGCTTTTTTGAAGCCCGCTTCGATGTCGGCGATGAACTCGGCACTCGCCAACTCACGCACCGTCGACACGAGTTTGTCGGCGGTGGTGATGGCGTTTTTCTCCTGCCACAGGTGGCCGAGGAAAGTGGCCTCGTCGACGTCCTTCCACGCCGGGATGCTGCGCCACCACTCGCCGTCTTTGAGCTGGCGGTGGGTGAGCGTGCTTTCGTCCACGGTGGGCTTGAGATGAACGATGGGTTCAGGGCCCTGGCCCACCACGTTCAACAACGACGACGACGACGACACAGCGGGTTCATGGGCCATGGCAGCACCTCAAAGGGTGTCCGTCGACGCAAGCGCAGACGGCACGGGCAACACGTGAGAGAAACAGAGCGAAACGATGGAGAGGCGTTGGCAGGCGTGCCGACGACAACGTTGACGGCACGCGACGTCGTTCAACCCACAACGGCGTGGCGGTTGAAACGACAAAGGCGCGCCGAAACAGCGCGCCTCAGACGAAGCAGACGTCGGGGCAGTGAAAGACGACGCCTTTGAACCACATGGCGGCACTATAGCCGCCGGCGTCGTCTTGCTCAACCCCTGTCAGATCGGCTGGCCTTCACCTTCACCTTCACCTTCACCTTCGCCTTCGCCCTCACCTTCACCTTCGCCCTCACCTTCGCCTTCGCCAACAGGACCGCCCACGTCGAGGGTGAGCTCGTAGTTGCCAACGGCAGCGGAGCTGGTGCGGTCAACGATCACGTACATCTGCTGGGTGCGCAGTGAGGTGAACGCAAGCGACGCCGACGCGCTCGACGTGACGGTCGAGATGCCCGTGGTTGGGCTGACATCCTCGACGGTGGGGCTGCTGTTGGTGATTGGCGTGGGCAACGACGTCAGGTTTGCTGGGCGCACACCAACGCGCACGCGCGCACCGACGACGCCGTCGAGCGTGACGATCACATCCTCGTTGCGCAGGGCGACAAACTCGTACACGTCGACGTCGTTGCTGCAGACACTCACGTCGTCGATCACAATCGCCGGCTGAAGCGGCTGCGGATCGTCGCGGATCAACGTCGCTGTCGCAGCCGTGCCGTTGCCTTCGGTTGGCACTGCAGGCGTGCCGCCTTCGTTGCCATCGGCAACACAGGCCGCACTGACATCGATTGACAGCGCGTAGGGCTGCAACACGTGTCCAGCAGACCCCACTGGCTTCACCTGAACGAAGTAGTCGCCGTTGGCCAGGCCGGTCGACACAAGGAACGTTGCGTCAAGCACGCCTGTCGTGGTGGTGAACGTCCGCGGCGACGTAAGCGTTGCCGTGGTCGCCGTCGTGGCGCGACCGATGATGACATCGTAGTCGCCGTTGCTGGCGTCGAACTCAAGGTGAACGCCGATCGACTGGCCCAGCTGCATCGGTCCAATACGGTAGCTGTCGAGGTCGTTGTCGACGCAGGACAGACCGCACCCCGGCAGCGAGGCTTCGGTGCAGCTTTCGAGGGTCGACACCAACGGCATGGGCAAACGCTCGCCCACACACGCACGCGCCCCTTCAGCGAAGTCACCAACACAATGGGCATTGTTGAGCGTGCTGTCGTCGATGTCGTCGATGCACTGCGCCGCGTCGTAGGTGCGCACGGCAAGCGTGTAGGGCTGACCCAACGTCGCGGTGCCGGTGCCCGACAACGTCACGCGCGCAACGTAGCTGGCCTCGGTGGCCAAAATCGGCAGTTCAAGCACCTCGAAGCCGTTGGCCGCCGTCGACGTGTTCGCGGTCAACGCTGGGCTGAGCGCCGTGCCCGCCGCGTTCAACAACTCGAGCTGGATGTTGCCCAGCGAGTGCTGGAAATCGACGCGCACCTCGCCGCCGGTTTCCGCCGGGATGGTGAACGCCATCAGGTCGACATCTTGTGCGTTGCAGCGTTCGGCCGCTGACGAACCGAAGAACACGCCTGGCACCTCGGGGTCCGCCGTCAGCGTCAGCTGGCGGGCGTTGGCCACGACACCATCGTTCTCGCCGACGTCGTCAACGCAGTCCTCTGGACGCGGCACGGCGGTGGCGGCGATGCGGTAGCTCTGGTTGTTGACCGCACCGCCCGCCGACGACGCGAGGGTCACGCGCGCCCAATAGGTGGTGGAGCCCTCAGGAGCCGACGCGGTCTCGGTGTCGTTCGCGGTCGCACCGCTGGCGATGACGCTGCCGTTGACCGCCCGGAACACGTCAAGGCTGAGGTTGCCTTCGGCATTCTGGAAACCATCGACGGTAAAGCGCACACCGTTGAGGTCAGGCACGTCGACCTTGAAGAAGTCGGTGTCGGTGGTGCCGCAGCGGGTAAACGCCGTCGGCGTGTCGACCGCGAGGGTGAGCGCCGTGGCAGCGGTGTTGTTGGGCTCTTGCGTCGCCTGGGCAGCAGCAGAGCAGTCGGCCTCGGGGGAGGCGACCGCCTCGACGATGGTCACGGTGTACAACCACTGGTCACGACCGGTGTTGGTTCCCGGTGTGACAGCGAGGCTGAAGCGGCCTTCTTCGGTCGCCCCCGTCACGCCAACGAGATTGACCGTACCGTTGCCGCTCCAGGTCGCTTGCGACTCGGTCTGGTTGGTTGTGTCGTTCAGCGTGGCCGACAGCCCGGCAAAGGGCGACCCCACCGCGGTGATCGCAATCGAGTAGCGCTTCTGCGGCGAGACCGGAAAGGTGATGAAGTCGACGTCGCCACGGCACAGCGCTCCAGCGTACGGCGCGGTCGCGTCACTCAGCGCAATCGCGGTCGAGGCGGTGTTGTTCGGCTCGTCGTCGTCGTCAGGGCACTCAGGTGGCTGCAACACACAGGTGTACGATTCGCAGTCTTCGCGGCTGTCGTCGCAGTCGCCGTCGCTGATGCACTCGGGCACCAGGCAGGAGCCACTCACACAGCGAAACTCGTCAAAAATCTCTCGGCATTCATCATCGTTGTCGCAGGTGTTGTTGCTGACGCACGTTCCCGTACCGGTGTTGCACACGGTGCCCGGTCCGCAGTCGGTGTCGTCGTCACACTGGACACACCGGCCAAGTTCGTCACAGAACGCACCAATGCGGCAGTCTTCGTCCTCGGTCTCGACGGTGCATTCGACGTCGCCGATTTCAATGCAGGCGCCGGTGGTGCTGCAGACGCTGCCGTTCGCGCAGCAGAACTCGGGGAAGTCGGTGCTGCAGAAGTTGCATGCGTTCGCGTCGGGAACGCAGAAGAACTCCGTCAGGTCGCAGCGCTCACCCTCGCCGCACACGTCGTCCTTCGTGCAGGTGGTGCGGCCCTCTTGTGCGAAGCAGCGACCGCCAGAGCAAAACGACTGAAAGCCAAGTTCAGAGGCGCAGTCGGGGTTAACGGTGCACTGGATGCAGTCTTCCTCGTCGGGTGGGCAACCAATGCCAACCGCCGTGGTGTCGCGCTCGCAGGTCAAGTTGATGGAGTTGCAGTTCTCAAAGAACTTGCAGCACGACGCTGGACGCTCCTCGGCAGGCGTATCGAGACCGCAGCGCGCTTCGACCGACGGGCTGCACTCGCCCTGGCGACACTCGCCAAAGACGCACGCAAAACCAACGCCGCCGCACTCGTCATCGGTCTGGCAGCTGGCGTCGACGACGCCAGCATCGGCCGCGGGCTTGACGATCGTTGGACAAGCAGAGAACGCAAGCGTCGCAACAGCAACGGCACACAGGCGGAGGGCGAGAAGTTTCACGAGGGTCCTCGTTGACGATGCAAGCGAAGGCGGGGTCGGCGTCGACGGGCAGCCGACGCGCAAACAAGCGGGCGGAAGGGTCCGCCCGCAGGAGCGACTACAGGCCGGGGCACTCGTCGGCGGGATCGCCGTCGCTCAGGTCCTCGACGCAGGGGCGCGATGGATCTTCGGCCGTGAAATGCACGGCACCCGCCTCGAGGAACTGTTCGCTCAGCTCCTGCGTCCACTCGCCCGCCAGGCGCCCAAACACGAACAAGCGGATCGTGACGAGGTAGGGACCGCCGAAGCTGCTGAACGTGGTCACGCCAAAGCCGTACGAACCCGGGATGGGCAGGTCGATGTTGATGTTCTCAGGACCAAAGCCGGTCAGGTCGTCGATGTCGAGCGTTGGGTCGCCTGCAGTGCGACCTGCAGCGCCGTCCCACTCCGGGGAATCGTTGTTGGTGCTGCGGCACGAGGCGTAGTTGCAATCGAGCTCCGTGTCGGTGTCGTTGCAGTCTTCAGCAAACGGCGCGTCGACGTCGCCACCGCCGCCACCGAGGCTGGTGACGCAGTACTCGCCGGCGCTGTTGCGCTTGGTGACGTGCAGGTCCATGTCGCCGTCGGAGTTCGCCCAGGTGGCCTGCACCAACATGGCCTGGCTCGGGATCGCCTCAAAGTCGACACAGCAGGTGTTGTTGCTCTCGGTACCAAGGCTGTCAGTCACCACCGCGCAGATTTCAAAGCGGCCGGCGACGTCGACACCACGGCGGTTGGCAAACAGCAAACCGGTGTCGGTGCCGTTCGGGTCAGACAACACGACGGTGCTGCCTGGGCCGCGCTCTTTGACCTCCCAACGGGTTGAGACGATGGTGACGTCGGGCGTTGCGCCAGCCGACCCCTCAGAGGTGAACGTCACGTCGTCGAGCGGCTCGATGTTGAACGGAGGCGTGGTGACGCCATTCACTTCCTTGATCGACGCCACGCACGTTGGGCCAACCACACCGCGGCCGATGATCGGCATGTCGATCACGGGGGTCTGCGGGTCGTTGGTTGCGAAGCGCAACGACGACGAGAACGCCCCAAGCGCGTCGGGAGCGAACGCAAGGCGCAGCTTGAAACTGTTGTTGGTGCAGTCTTCTGGACCATTCGTGGGGCAACCGGGCAGCGGGACATCACCAGTTGGCGGCGTGCCGGTGACGGCGATGTTCGGACCGGGCTGGCTGTCGGCAGGCTCGATGTGCAGCACGCCCGGCTCGACCTCGACGAAGTCGAGGCTGTCGAAGTAGAGGTCACGGGTGCCGAGGTTCGTCACGGTGACTTCGCAGATCGACACGCCGCCGGTGGCCACCTGGTTGAAGTTGACGCCCAACGGATCGGCGGTGCCACACGACGGGTCGGGGACAACCTCAATCGACGGCGTGCCGTTGTCGACGCCCTTCAGCGTGATCGGGATGCGCACAGCGCTTGGCTTCTTGACCGTGGTGTTGACCGCGTTCGAAGTGATCACCACCTCGGTGGCAATCTCGGCGACGAACTGGGGACGCACCTCAACGGTCACTTCGACAGACAAGCCCGCGCCGACAACGTCGGGGAGCGGTTCAACGAGCTTGAACGCTTGCTCGGTGCCTTGGAGCTCGAACTTGCTGATGTTCAAGGCGTTCGCCGTGGGATTGCTGATCTTGAACTTGCGGGAGGTCTTCACGCTGATGTCGGCCTCACCGAAGTCCAACGCGCACTCCTCGAAGCCGCCGATGACGTTGCCCACGCCATCTTTCTCCTGGGGCTCGGCACACACATCGACGAGGATCGCTGGACCGACTTCGGTGATCTCAACCACCTCACACGTGCAGCTCGCAACAGGCACGAGCGCCAGCCCTGTCGCCGCAGCGAAACGAAGGAGGGCCCGACCGGGGCTGAAGCGCTGAGAAGGGTTGGCCAGGTTCGTCACCGTCATGTCGACCTCTTGAACGAGTCGTGAAGCTGTCGCGGGTGATTGGCACACCCGTTGGCTGTCGACAACGGAACAGCACCAACTCGGTACTTGATCTGGGCGGGCGTTGCCCCGTCGTCACGCTGGTCACGTGGCCGACACATCTGCTCTGCGCCGATCTGCCGAAAACAACGACACACGACGCCATCGACCTACATCATCCGACATCGTCGACGTCCGCCAAAGATCCGGCGCTTTCGCGGGCTGGAGAATGTTCCTTCGCGCCGACGACCATGTAAGGTCCGCGAACTTCGAGCCTCGAAGAGAAACCCGCTTTGGGGTTTGTCGCCGAGGAGCGTTTCTTGAGGGGCGGGCGGGGAAACCTCCCCGCCAAACTTCGGCGGGGTGGTCCTCGTCGAGCGTTCATCGTCCCGGAGGATGCGGTGGCCCGCAGCGTTGCGATCATCGAGCCTGACACCAATGTCGCCAGCCATGTCGAGCAGGCGTTTCATCAACTCGGGTTTGAGACCCACATTCTGGCCGACGGCGACGTCGTCGAGTTTGTACGGACGCGCACCCCCAGCGTGATCTTGTTGAACGTCGAGCTGGCCAAAGGCTCGGGGTACTCGTTCTGCAACCGGCTGAAGAAGCAGCAGGACCTCAAGCGCATCCCGATCATTTTGACGTCGGGGCAAGAAACCCCCGAGGCGTTTGCGCAACACAGCAAAACGCCCACGCCGGCTGATGCGTACATGCACAAGCCGTTTTCGATGGACCAGCTGCTCGACGCTGTGGGCCGGCTCGTGCCCGAGGCGTTCCCCAACGGCGCGCCGTCGGCAGCCCAGTTGGCAGCGCAGGCCGCACAGGCCCCGCGCGCTGAGGCGCCGCCAGCCCAGGCCCAGGCCGTTGTCGACGACGCTGGTGCTCCGGCACCCACCCCTGAGGGCCGTGCGGCACCGCCGCCACGTGCGCGTGCGCGTGCCGATGCGGGTCGTGCTGCAGCGGGTGGACCAACGTTCGACGAGTTGTTGAACCAGGGTCGCCTCGACGAGCCGATCCCCGCACCGTCGGCGAACGCCGGCCCCGAAGCGAAGCTCACGTTCTTGCGTGAGAGCCTGCGTCGTCGTGAAGGCGACATCGCGCGTGCTCGTGAGTTGTGGAGCCAGCGCGACCGCGAGATGGGTCAGCTCGGCGAGATGCTCGACCTGCGCGAGCGCGAACTCGAACGCGCGCGCAAGGCCCGCGAGGACCTGCTCGCACAGCTGACGGCGGCCGAAGATCGCATTGGTGCTTTGCGGCTCGACGTCGAGCTGGGCACCGAGCGCGGCGAACGCCTCGAGCGCGAGAAGAAAGCACTCGCCGAAGAGCTCGAAAACCACATCAACGATGCGGAGCGCGATCACACCGAGCTGACGGCACGGGTGCAGCAGCTTGAAGAAGCCCTGCGCAGCGAGATCGCCCAGCGCGCCGACGAGAACGATCGCAGCGCCACCGAGATCCGCGACCTCGTCAACGACCTCGAGCGCGCCCGCGCCGACTTCGCCCAGCGCGATGCTTCGGCGAAGGAAGCTGCGGCGCACCTGAACCGCACGATCAGCGATCTGCAGGCGCGCATCGCCGAGCTCGACGTGCAGCTCGAGACGACGCGCGGCAAGCTCACCGACGCCGAGAAAGACGGCGATGCCCTGCGCCGTGAACTCGCAGCGCTCAAGGCCAAAAAGGAAGCCGAAGACACCGCGTTTCGCGCGAGCATCGACGACCTGGAAGGCCGCGTTCGCGATCTCAGCCTCGACAAAGAGACCCTTGAGCACGAGCTGGGCAAGACGCAGACGGATCTGCAAGAGACCCGCTCGCGCCTGGAAGATCGCAGCAACCGCGTTGTCGATCTCGAAGCCGACCTGGCTTCAACACAAGCGACCCTCGACGACACCAGCGCCGCACTCGACTCGAGCGAGACGCGGGTGGCGGAACTTGGTGCCGAACTCGGCGATGTGCAGCAGCACGCGCTCGAGCTGAGCCAGGAGAAGCACCGCCTCGAACAGCGCCTGCAAGAGACCACCGGCGAGCTGGTGGCGACGACGAAGCGCCTGGAAGAAACGCAGGCCGAACTCGAAGACACGCGCAAGAAGGCCACGGCCCATGCGCGCGAACTCGAAGGCCGCATCAGCGAGTTGAAGGCGGCCCTCGCCGATCGCGACGCGCGCTTGACGGAGCAGGCAGCGAAGCTGTCGGCCACCGAGGCCACGCTGCGCGATACCGGCACCCAGCTCGTCGACAAGACGCGTGAATGGGACCAGGAACGCACCGGTCGCCAGAAGGACGTGCTCAAGCGCGACCAGCGCATCGGTGAACTCGAACAGCGCGGCAAAGACCTCGAGGCTGCGGCCTACGATGCCGAACGTCAGGCCAAGACGCGCGAAGCGGGCCTGCAGCACGAACTCGACGCGGCCAGGGCCCGTGGCGACGAACTCGACCGCGACTTGAACCGCAGCCGTGCCAAGGGCGTGGAGCTCGACGCGCAGGTCAACGACGGCAAAGAGAAGATCAACGAGCTCACCCGCGAGCTGCGAAAGACCGAAGGCGCTCTCACCACGGCGAAGGAGGAGATCAAGGCCCTCAACGACCACGTCGACGAGCTGAGCCAAAGCCTCGCCGAGCAAAAGGAGCAGGTCGCGTACATGTCGGCGGAGCTCAACGAAGAGCGCGCCAACCATTCGCAGGACGTGCAGGCCCACACGGCCAACCTCGACCGCCTCGAGCGCGGCATGAAGGAGCGCGTCGAGAAGCTGCAGGAGACCGTGGCGAAGTTGAAAGCCGACATCGGCGCTTCCACCTCGGAACTCGAAGACACGAAGAACCGTTTGTCGCGTGCCGAAGAGCACAAGGGTCGCCTCGAAACGCAGGTCGAACGCGAGCAGCGGGATCGGCAGGCGTTGGCCGATCGCATCGGCATTCTCGACGACGAGATCGAAGAAGCCCAGGCCGGCAACGAGAAGCTGCAAGACGAGCTCACCAAGCTGCGCACGCAGGCCAAGCGCGCGATGGACGAACTTGCGGTCATCAAGCGCGACAAGGCAGCGCTCGAGACAGAGTTCGCCGACAAAGAAGAGTCGCTGTTCAAAAAGATGGAGGAGACGAAGTCTTCGGTCATCGACGAGCGCACCAAGGTCAAAGCCGAACTCGAGCAGGCCAAGAAGGAGCGCGACGACGTCAAAGCCCGCTACGCCGAGCTGCACAAAAAGGCCGACACGCTGCTCAAGCGCGCCAAGGATGGCGAGACCTCGCAGAAGGAGCGCGCTGATTCGGTGGAGCTGCGCCTCAACGAGCTGACCAGCGAAGTCCGCGTCGAGAAAGAAGCGCGTGCGCGTGAACGGGCCCAGGCCGAAGCGGCACAAGAGAAACTGCAGAAGCAACTGTCGGACGCCACGCTCAAGGGCAACAGCGACGCCGAGAGCAAGCTCGAGCAGATGCGTGCAGCGGTGAAGGAGAAGGACGAGCGCCTGGCGAAGGCCACCGTCGAGAACTCCCACTACCGCGAGCGTGCGCGTGAGGCGATCGCCAAGGCCAAGGAGCTGGAGTCGCAGCTGGCAACGGCTGGCCCCGACGAGGCCACCAAGCGCAGCCTCGAGGAGTACAAGACCAAGTACAACGAATCCGTTGGCCGCTTGAAGGCGCAGACGGAGATGAACAAGCAGACCAACGAGAAGAACCGCGACCTCAACGACAAGCTGCGCAAAGCCGTGGGCATGATCGAAGAGTTGAAGCGGCGCGCCCAGGCAGGCTCGCCGATGTCGACGCAGATGCAGCCGGCGCAAAAGCCAGCAGCGACCGCGACCGCCACGCCGTTTGACGCCGTCGAAGATGCCGACAGCATGCTGCCCGGTGGCGAGAGCACGCTGATCCTCGACAACCCGTTGATGAAAAAACCGTGACCACCGCGGCAGACGCTGGCCCCTTGTCAGCGTCTGCCCTCTGGTGGCGTTCCGCCAACCCCTTGAATATCAATATGAATTCGGCCGTGTGAGCGGCCGAAGTTCGACCGGGTTTCTCTTCGAGGCTCAGATGGCGACGAAGCAACGGTCTGCGCAGCCTTTGGGTACGAACCTCGACGACGCTTGCGGTCGCTTGCTGGCCGACCTGATGCGCGAAGAGGCCGTGGCGCGCGCGCGCGTCGATGCCCTCACCGAAGCGGCCCCACCCAAAGTGCTCGAAGAGCGCGGCGTGTTGTTGCGCAAGGGCCGCGTTGTTGAACACAGCGGTGGCTTGCTTGGTCGCGCCCGCGTCGTCGTCGGCGAAGACACAAACCGCCCGGGCCATGTCGACCGCTTCGATGTGCGCCCCGGTGGCACGGTGCACCTGCTGGAACGCGGCGAAGACGGCAGCGCGACAGTCGTTGGGCATGGCGTGGTGGTGCGTCGACGTCGCGGTGAACTGCACCTGATGTTCGAAGGCAGCGACGCGGTGTCTGACCTCGACAGCGGCGATGTGATCGACCTGCTTGTCGGCTTCGACGAAGTCACCCTGCGCCGCCTGAAAGACGGCGTGACCCGTGCGCGGCGCAGCAGTGGGCGTGCGGCGCGCCTGGCCGAGCACCTGCTCGGGGTGCTGCCGCCGCGGCCCACGCGCCTGCCCGACGTCGTCGACAGTGCTCAGGGCGCGCGTCTGGGGCTCTCGGAGCGCTTGAACGACGACCAACGCCGCGCCGCCGCCCACGCGCTGTTGAGCGAAGACGTGGCCCTCGTGCATGGGCCACCCGGAACCGGCAAAACCCACGTGCTCGTCGACGTGGTGCTCGCAGCGGTGGGCCGTGGTGAGCGCGTGTTGTGCTTGTGCGCGAGCAATGCCGCAGTCGATCATCTCGCGTTGTCGTTGCTGACGCGCGCGCCGCAGTTGGCGCTGGCGCGCTTTGGCGACCCGGCCCGCGCCCACGTCGACCTCGAGGCCCACACGCTCTACGGGCTCACGCAGCACCACCCGCACCGCGTGCTCGCCAAAGACCTGTTGGATCAAGCGCACAAGCTGCTGCGCGGGGCTCGTCGACGCAGCGACAGTGGTCGCGAAGCCTGGCAGCGCGAACGCGACGCGCGTGTGGAAGCCGGCAAGTTGTTCGCCGATGCCCGCCGCCTCGAGCGCACCGCCGCCGACGACGTGCTGCAACGCACGCGGGTGTTGTGCGGCACGCTCACAGGTCGGCTGGACGACCTGCTCGGCAGCGACGATCCGTTCACGCTGCTCGTCGTCGACGAGGCGAGCCAGGCCCTGACGCCCGCGGTGCTGTTGCCGTTGCCGTTGCTTGGGCCCACCGGGCGCATCGTGTTGGCGGGCGACCACAAGCAGCTGCCGCCGGTGGTGCTGTCGGACGAAGCCACCACGCTCAAAAAGACCGCGTTTGCCTCGTTGCGCGAAGCCGACCACGACGACGGCCGCTACTCGCACATGCTCACCGTGCAGCACCGCATGCACGAGCTGCTGATGTGGTTTCCGTCGGAGCGCTTTTACGATGGCGCGCTGGTGGCGCATGCATCGGTGGCGACGACGACGTTGGTCGACGACGATGCCGGGGTGTCGTTGGGCGCGCGTGTGCTCGATGTGATCGACACCGCGGGGGCGGGCTTTGAAGAAACGCGGGCCAGCGAA
The DNA here is from genome assembly GCA_044349155.1 of Myxococcota bacterium. Taxonomy (GTDB): domain Bacteria; phylum Myxococcota; class UBA727; order UBA727; family VGSZ01; genus VGSZ01. The sequence goes on along the minus strand of JBIKRQ010000025.1, from coordinate 16,496 downwards.
AGCTCCAGCATCGACAACGCCGGTGAAGCGCGCGTGGTGGGCGTGTTGGTGCGCGACCTCGTCGAGCGCGGCCTGGTGTTGGCCGAAGACATCGGCGTGATCACACCGTACGCCGCCCAGTCGGCACGCTTGCAGCGGGAGCTGTCGACGTTGATCGATCAGGGTCTCGAGGTCGACAGCGTCGATGGCTTTCAGGGCCGCGAGAAGCGCGTGATCGTGTTTTCCGCCGTGCGCAGCAACGAAAGCGCTGAAGTGGGCTTTCTCGCCGACGAGCGGCGCTTGAACGTGGCCATCACGCGCGCGAAGCACAAGCTGGTGGTGGTGGGCGATTCGGCGACGTTGTCGACCGACGCGCACTGGCGGGCGTTGTTCGATCACGCCATCGCCGTGGGCAGCTACCGCTCGGTGTTCGAGATCGACGGGGCTGTGTAGGCCCGCGCTCAGTACGGTGACACTTCAACTTCGCGGATGGCGCAGTTCTGGCGGGCGACGTCGACCTCGAGGCGTCGGGTCTCGATGTAGTTGACAGATACATCAAGCGTGGCGGTGCAACTGCCGACGGCCGATCGCACCCAGGTGGTGTGCGTCTGCGTGCCAAGCTTCGTGGTGGTCGTCGAGGTGACTGCGTGCATCGCAAACATGGTGACCGTGGCGTTCACGGTGTGCTCACCAAACACCACGGGCACGCCCGCCGTGCGCAGCGGCGTGACGAGCACCGCCCCGCTGCCGGCGTCGAGCCGCAGTTCCCAATCTGCTCCAGCGTCGACGCCGGGAATGGCTTTGACGTCGAAGACCACACCCGGGTCTGGCGGTGGCGGTGCGGCTGCCACAGGGATGCGCCGCGGCAGCGTTTTGGTGGCGCACGACGTGGCGAACAGCGCGCACACGACCAGGGTCATGCGCAGCATCACGGGAGGGATGTCGAGAGTCATTCAGGTTTCCACGGTATGTGGCATGAGCAGCGAATGTCACTGCGTTCGCTGGGTCGCGTTGTCTGCTTGTTCATGCTGTTGGCCGGCGCTGCGCACGCTGCCGCGCCAACGCCGACGTCGCCAACAACACCGCCCAAGCCGGCTGCTGACGTCGTCGCACGGCCGCGGCTCATCGTGCTTGACCTGCGCGACCCAACGTCGGCGCTGAACCGCTCGGCGAAGCAGGCCTTGATTGAAGCGATGCTCTCCGAAGCGGCGCGCTTTGAAATGGTCGAGTCGTTTTCGTTGGCCGAGCTGCGCGCGGTGCTCGAACTCGAAACGACGAAGCAGGAAGCGGGCTGCGAAACCAACGACTGCGCCGCCGACATCGCCAACGCCATGGGCGGACGCTACGTGCTGCTGTCGACGGTGAGCCGCCTGGGCAGCAGCTGGCAGCTGACGCTGTCGCTGTACGACTCGGCCACCACGGCCGCCGTCGGTCGCGGCTCGATGCGGGCGGTGAGCCTTGAGGGTCTGGCCCTGCAGATGCCCGAGCTCGTCGACGAAGCGCTGGCACCACTCGGCACGCCGCTGCCGCGCAAGCAACAACGCCCACCCGCTGAAGCGCCGCAAGCTGTTGCTGGCCCTGGCGAGGGCCTCGTGCACGTTGCCCCCGAGGATGTCTCGCTCTTGTCGAGCATCGACCCGTCGTCGTTTGCCGCCTGTGGCTTTGACACCAGCACCAACCGCTACGACTGCGGCACCGCGCCGATCGCCGTGATCGTGTCGACGGGGTCGCTCGCCACCGCGGGCAGCGTCACGTTCGACGCCGACGTTTCGCGCGGCTGCGTGGGCAACGTGAAGGCCGTGATCGTCGTTGGCAGCGAAGCCGGACGTGTCGACTTTCAGGCCGCCGTGGGCACCGAAGATGGCGTGGCGCGACCGTTGAAGCCCGCGTTGTCGACCGCACCGATTGGCGTGCCACCGGGGGCCCGCGCCGTCGACACGCTGCGACCACCGGGTGGCTGCCTCGGCACGCCGCAGCTCGTGGGCGCGCAAGACCAAGTCACCGTCGAAGTGCCCTATACCATCGCAGGCAACCCGGCGCGCGCGATCTGGGTGCGCAAGCGTGTGCGGCAGCAGATCGATCCGCGGCAGTTGTTGGAGCGCCTGCCCGAACCACCACGTCCAGGGGCTGTGCGTCCGGCAGAAGGCGCGCCGTGGCTGTGGGGCACGACGGCCGGCATCGGCCTGGGCCTCGTCGGTGCGGGTGCTGGGGTCGCCCTGGGCACGTCGCTGCTGCCACCGTCGAGCACGGGCACCCAGTACGCCCTCGTCAACTCGCTGTTGGGAGCGACGGGCGGGCTGGTGGTGGGCGTGCCAGCGCTGATCGTTGGCGCGTTGGTGGACGTCAAGTTCCAGCGCGAGTGGCAAGACCAGGAAGACGAACGCCTCAAGGCGCGGATGCACGACGCGTGGGTCACCCGGCTGAGCCAGCCCTGACCCTCGCTCTGACCCTCACTCCTGCAAGCAGCGGTAGTCGACACACGCGTAGCCGTCGGGGCACGTGAACTTCGTGTCTTCGATGGTGGAACCGACGAGCTCGAGGTTGCACGATTCGGTGCAGTACGGCGCGACCTGCTGGTCCGTCGCATTGATGTCGACGCAATCGCCGTGGAAGCACTCGCCGAAGCCCGCGTCGATGCTGCAGATGGTGCCGATCGGCGCCTGACAGGTGGTCTGACACCGCTCCGAGCCGGGGCACTCGAAATCGTTGTCGCAGGTGCTTCGACAGGTGCCCACGACGCACTGCTCACCAAAACCGCATTCACCATCGCTGCCGCATTGAGCGGGCCCGGCACACGCATCGAGCACAAACCCACACTGGCGGGTCTCGAGGTTGCAGCAGCCTGCTTCGCAGTCGAGGTCGTTGCCGCACGCACCAACCTCGCAGGTCCCGGTGACCACCGGGCAGCCCACGTCGTCGGGACCTGGGTGCAAGCAGACCTCGCCGCCTTCGCAGTCGCTGCTGACGTTGCAGGCTTTTCCCGACAACACGCAGGTGTCGATACAGCCCTCGACGAGCACTGAGGTGCCAAGCCCGATCGCAACGACACAGAGCACGGCGCCAGACGAAAGCAGTCGGAAGGTCATGGTTTGCCTGTAGCGCAGCCCATCGCGCGGCGCGAGCCGTACCGGCAATTCATGGAGTTGGCGTGCCGCCAACCCCATGAATATCATTATGAATTCGACCGCAAGCGGTCGAACAGGCGCGCGTCATGGCCGCGTGCGGGCACCAGCGAGATCGAGCACGCGCAGAAAGTGCTCACGCGACACGGGCTGCACCGACAGCCGCTGCCCTTTTTGCAACAACGGCATGCCGGCAAGCTGCGCATCGTTCTTGAGGGTGTCGAGGGAAAGCACCTCGTCGAAGCGCTCGACGAAGCCGACCTTGACCATCATCCAGCGCGGGTCGCCCGGGTCGCTGTCGACGTCGGCGTAGTCGCTCTTTGGGTCGAACTGCGAGGGGTCGGGCAGCGGCGCCGAGGCCACCTTCGCCACACCAGCGACACCCGAGGGCGAGGCGTTGGAGTGGTAGAACAACACGAGATCGTCGACGCGCATGTGGTCGCGCATGAAGTTGCGGGCGAGGTAGTTGCGCACCCCTTCCCAGCCCGTGGCGCCGTCGCGCGCCAACTCGGTGATGCCGTACACGTCGGGCTCGCTCTTCATCAACCAGAACGCGCCGTCGACGGGCCGCACAAACGGCGGCGGGCCGGCCTTCTTTGCGGGCGTGGCGGCTGGCTTCTTCGTCGTCGCTGCGGTGCTCTTCTTCGTCGCCACGGTCACTCCGATACAGGGTGGTGGGCGACGTCTGGCGTCGGCACCTTCGAGCGAGCCGCGTTGACCATCTGCTGCAAGACCTCAACGGCGACCCAGCCGTTTTTGTCCTGCAGGTTCACGCTGACATCACTTTTGCCGCGCACGTCGCTCCAGACGTGCAGGGAGCCCTGCTGCGCCTCGAGGTGCTCGATGTCGACGTAGCGCAACTGCTTGCGCTTGTAGCGAATACCCGTGGCATCAAACGTGATTCCGGCGACCACCACCTCTTTCAACTGCTTGATTTCGCTGACTCTTTTGGCTGCTACGGCGGGCACGATGTGCTTGAGCAACACATCGCTGAGCGCTTCAATCTCTTCGGTGTTGCCGCCAAACTTGATGGTGCCCGCCGCCGACGTGACGACGACGTTGACGATGCGACCGGTGTAGGCACCGTTGACGTACTGGTCGACCATGCTGCGCATCACCGACGTGGCTTCGGCGTACGGGATGGTGACGCGTCCGTTGGTGACGCCCTGCTCGTAGATGGCCAACGCGCGGTTGCGCATCGATGCCCACACGACCCCACCGACGAGGCCAACGGCGCCGGCGAGCAGTCCTGTGACGACGGCGAGGTCGACGTCGTCCTGCTGGTAAGCCATCGCGGTGACGGCGGCCAGCGCGCTCGTTACCCCGAGCGTGCCCACGCCAACGCGCTGTTGTTGCTGAGGCTTGTGTGCACGACCGCAGATGAGCTTGCCCAGGCGTGCATCGCGGGCCGCGAAGCCCTCGACGACGACCTCGCGCGCGGGGACGGGCTGGGTGCGCTCCTGCATCGCATCAACGAGGGCGAACAGCAGCGGCAACTGCGGCGATGACGCCGCGACAATCATCACGTCGCCAGGGCGGTTCTTTGGAAAGATGCGAAAGCCTTTGGGCGAGCGATCGATGCGATCCACCTCGTGGAAGCGCACCTCTTTGCCCTTTTGCGCAAAGCCAGCGCGCGACACCGTGGTGCGCTTGCCGATGGTGATCGTGCCGCCCGCGAGCAACGCACGCACCGTTTCGTCGACGAGGCGAGGCATCACACGGCTCGCGACGTAGCGACCAATCAACGCCGCTGGTGCTGCCTTCAACCAGCGCAACGACACCGTTTGGCCCGCACCACTGAAGCGCAAGCGCGCGTTGAAGTCGGCAGGTTGCTCTTGTCCGTCGACGTCGAAGCGGACGGTGTCGACGTCTTTGTAGCGCAGCTCCACCTCGCCCAGCAGCCCGCGCACCTGCAGGCCCTCAGCGCCGGCACGCACACGTCGACGACCAAGCGCCACCGTGCGCAGCGTTGACGCACCCGACATCACGCCGAGCACGGCGCCGGCCACAGGCTGGTACGGCAGCAAGAACGCCGCTGCAGCACCAAGCCCGCCCGACAACAAACCCCACCCCGCGACGACGACGCCACCGACGCCGGCCTCGACGAGGGTTTCTTCGACGTGGGGGATCGCGGCAGACGACGCGGGCTCGTTGACGTCGATCGTGTTGTCGATCTCGGTCATGGCAAGCGCACCTGCAGGGCAGCGGCGAGGGCGATGTTGGTGGCGTAGACGGCACCGTCGAAGCGGCAGCCGCCTTCAACGCACGCGAGGCTCAACGGACATGGCGCATCAACACCGTCGATGGTGTAGCCGTCGCACAAACAGCGCAGGCTGTCGCCGTCGCCGAAAGCGCAGCTGTCGACGTTGAGGCCCTCGCCCTGGCAATCCGTCGGGACGTCGCACGCGCAGCCGCCGTTGTTGCACACGCCATCGACGACGCCGGTGGTGGGATCGGTGCAGGTGCGCTCGGCGACGCCGCAGTTGGTGACGTCGCTGACGAGGTCGACGCAGCCAGCACTCGTGCAGTCTTCGGCAGCGCCGCACGTGCCGCCGCCGGCGAAGCACACGCAGGTTTCGTCGGGTGAGCAGGTATCGGCGGGGCGGTGAAAGATGCCGTTGACGTCGACGCTGGGGGCTTCGCAGGTGCCAACCGGGTCTTCGCGATCGCAGCCGCAGGTGAAGCCGTTTTCGGCGACATCGTCGATCGTGCACACCGTGCCGCCCGTGCCGGGATCGCAGGGGCAGCTGCACACGCCGTCGGCGATGTTTGCGGCAGTGGCGCGCGCATCTCCGACGAGGCAGAGCTTGTCGACGCACGCCGTGCCGTTGTCGCCGTTTGGTGCTGCCTCGCAACCGCAGGCACCTTCGACCTCGACGGCGGCGCACGAGCCACGACAACACACGCTGCCCGCAGCGCAGTCACCGCTGTCGAGGCAGCCAACGCAGGTGCCCGCTGTGCTGCAGTGCTCGTCGCTGCTGCAGTCTGCGTCGACGCGGCATTCCGCAGCGGGCTCGCAGGCAAGGGTGGACAGCAGGGCACAGAGCGGCAGAGCAAGCAGATGACATCGCATGGGTCGAAGGCTGCCACAGGCGACCGCAGCGCGCCCGCGCCGACACACCGACGGCGACAACGCACCGTGTTGAAGAGGATCTTCGCCGCACCATAGGAACTGCAACACGGGTGGCGTGCGCTTGCTAGAAGACCGCATGACGACTGTTGCGCTGAACACCTTCGACCTCGCCCTTCCCACCGACGAGCACCGCATGCTGCGCGATCAGGTTCGCGCGTTTGTGAAGGCCGAAGTGGAACCGCAAGCGCTCGACTTCGATCGTCGTGAGCGCTTCAACATCCCGCTGTTTCGCAAGCTCGGTGAGCTCGGCCTGCTCGGCATCACGGTGCAAGACGACGTCGGTGGCTCGGGCATGGACGCCACCGCGGCCGTGATCGTGCACGAAGAAATCAGCGCGTCGGACCCGGGCTTCTGCCTCGCCTACCTCGCCCACAGCATGCTGTGCGTGAACAACCTCGCGTGGAATGCGTCGACGGAACAGCGCCAACGTTGGCTGCCAAAGCTCGTCAGCGGTGAGCACATTGGTGCCATGGGCATGAGCGAGCCCGCCGTGGGCACCGACGTGCTGGGCCTGCAAACCACCGCGCGGCGCGACGGCGAGTTCTACGTCGTCAACGGCCGCAAGATGTGGATCACCAACGGTGTCGTCGACGAAGAACGCAACACCGCCGACGTGATGTTGTTCTACGCGCGGACGGGCGGCACCAACGCGCGCCCCGAGGTCACGTCGTTTGTCGTCGAGCGCGGCACGCCGGGATTTTCGGTCGGCCAAAAGATCCACGACAAAGCGGGCATGCGCGGCAGCAACACCGCCGAGATGGTGCTGGAAGACGTGCGCATTCCGGTCGCCAACCGCATCGGCGACGACGGAGGCGCCATCAAGTGCATGATGCGCAACCTGGCGCTGGAGCGGCTCACGTTGGCGGCGATGTCGTTGGGCATTGCTCGCCGAAGCATTGAAATCATGGTGCAGTACGCGAGCGATCGAAAAGCGTTTGGCAAGCCGCTCAACGAGTTCGGGCAAATCCAGCGCTACATCGCCGACAGCTACGCCGAGTACATGGCCTGCCGCGCCTACGTGTACGACACCGCGCGCCGCATGCCCCTTGATGCGTACGGCAACCGCCTCGACAGCGACGGCGTGAAGCTGGTGTCGAGCACGATGGGCAAAAACGTCGCCGACCGCGCCATGCAGGTGCTCGGTGGCTACGGCTACGTCGGCGAGTACGTGGTCGAGCGCTTGTGGCGTGATGCGAAGCTGCTTGAGATCGGCGGCGGCACCATCGAAGCCCATCAAAAGAACATGACGCGCGACCTCACCAAGGGACCGTTTCCGTGGGCATGAACGCGAACATGACGACACCGTCGACCAACCAGCGCTACGAAGACGTCAAGGTCGCGTTGCGTGATGCGCCAAAGACGTGGCTCGTCACTGGCGCTGCGGGCTTCATCGGCAGTCACCTGGTCGAGACGTTGTTGTCGTTGCAGCAGCGCGTGATCGGCGTCGACAACTTCGCCACCGGCCATCGCGCAAACCTGGTGCAGGCGGCGGGCAACGACGCCAACTTCTCGTTTCACGAGGGTGATGTCGCCGACGTCGACTTCATGCGCGACGTGATGGGCGGTGTCGACGTGGTGCTGCATCAAGCAGCCCTTGGTTCAGTGCCCCGCAGCATTCGCGATCCGCTGGCCACCCACCGCGCCAACGTCGACGGCTTTGTCAGCACCCTGCACGCGGCCCAGCAGTCGGGTGTGGCGCGGGTGGTGTATGCGTCGTCGTCGTCGGTGTACGGCGATGACCCACGCTTGCCCAAGGTGGAAGGCCAGGAGGGCAAGCCGCTGTCGCCCTATGCCGCCACCAAAGCGATCGACGAGGTGTACGCCGACGTGTTCGCGAAGACGTATCGCCTCTCGAGCATTGGCCTGCGCTACTTCAACGTCTTTGGTCCTCGACAAGACAAGGCCGGTGCGTACGCCGCCGTGATCCCCGCCTGGGTCGGCCGCCTGCTCAACGACGAGCCGTGTGTGATCAACGGCGACGGCGAGACCAGCCGCGACTTCTGCTTCGTCGCCAACGCCGTGCAGGCCAACATCCTCGCGGCGGTGGCCAACGACGCTGCTGCGGGCCGCGCCTACAACGTCGCGTGCGGACAACGCACCACGCTTTCAACACTGTTCACGCTGCTCAAAGACGGCCTCGCTGACGTCGACACCGACCACGCCCGCGCCCGCCGCTTGCGCCATGCTGTTGCTGCGCACGGCCCGTTTCGCGATGGCGATGTGCAGCACTCGTTGGCCGACATCACGCTGGCGCGCACGCACCTGGGCTATGCGCCAACGCACGATGTCGCTGCGGGCCTGCACACCGCACTCGCGTGGTACGCGGCCCATGTCTGACGACGAGCGTCCTCGTCGCGCTGGACGTGGACGCATGGGTCAGCAGCAGCAAAAGCAGGAGAAGCCGCTCACCGCAGCGGCGCTGGAGCGTTCGGCACTCTGGCAGTTGCAACGACGCGCGCTCACCGAACACGAACTGCGCTCGGCCCTGCAGAAAAAGGCGAAGCGCGCGGCTGCTGTGCACGGCGACAACCCGCTCGCCACGACGTGGATCGACGCGTTGGTGGAACGCCTGCGCAGCAGCCTGCTGCTCGATGATGTGCGGGTGGCGACTGCGCGTGCGAGCAGTGGTCGGGCCCGCGGTCTGAGTTCGCGACGCATCGGCATGAAGCTGCGCGAAAAGGGCATCGACGCCGACACCGCCAAAGAAGCGATGGCCTCCGTCGACGTCGATGGTGGTGCGGTGGCCGACCTCGAGGCCGCCCGCGTCTACGCGCGAAAAAAGCGGCTCGCCGACAAAGACCCGCAAAAGGCCCTCGCCGCCCTCGCTCGGCAGGGCTTCTCGTTCGACATCGCGAAGCGCGCGCTGGCGCCTGTGCCAGACGACGAGGACTGAGCCGTCGTCGTCGTCATACCGACGAGGTCTCGCGGCGACCGCGCCCGCAGCAGGCACGCTGCGAGGTCTGCGGGGCACGAACCGAGATAGGCTGCGGCATGCGTTGCTTTTGGATCGTGTGGGCGTCGTTGTTGTGGTCGATGGCGGCGGCGGGCACGTCGCCCCAGGCGATCGTCGATCCGCGGCCTGCGTCGCACGTTGTCGACCTTGCTGGTGTGCTCGACGGAAGCGCCAGGGCGGCGATCGAATCGAGTGTTCAGGAATCCGCCGCCGCCGGTGAGCTGTTCGTCGTCATCGTCGACAGCACAGACGGGGTGGTTGCGCGGCAGTGGACGACGACGCTGTTCAACCGCCTGCGGCTCGATACCCGGGGGCGAAACCGTGGCGTCGTGTTGATGGCGGCGATCAAGGATCGCAAGGCGGAGATCGTCATCGGTGATGGCTACGAGGGCTCGTTCACGGCGACCACCGACAACGTGATGAGCAGCGTCGTCGTGCCACGCTTCCGCAACGGCGCGCCGCTGCAGGCGATGGTCGATGGTGCTGCTGCGTTGGCGACGGCGATGGTGGCGTCGATGCCGTTGCCGTCGGCAGATGCGGGCACTGCGCCGGTTGATGAGCGAACAGCAGCCTTCGACAAGGCCGTGGCTGCTGCCAGAGCGAGCAAGCAGATGAAGGCCGTCGTCGACCCGCGGCCGAAGCACGCCGTGCTCGACCTCGCGAAGGCGTTGAATGCCGCCGATGTCGGCGTCATCAACGAGCACGGGCTCACGAAGATCGGCGAAGACATCGACCTCGTGGTCGTCACAGCGAAAGACATCGGCAAGCACGCGCCGCGGGCGTTTGCGACAGCCGTGTTCGAGAAGTTGGGGCTCGACGCACAGCCTGCGGGACGGGGCGTGCTCATCTTCGTGCTCGCGGGCAAGAACAAGAAGCAGCGTACCGTCGAGCTTGTGCACGGCGCTGGGTTTCCGGCGTTCACGGCGTCCGCGTTCGCGGCGGCGGCGACCAACCTGCCAGCGCAGGCCAAAACCGATGGCATCGCGGCGGCAACGACGGATGCCGTCGATGTCGTCGTTGGTGTCGAACGAGCGATCACAGCGATGAACGTGCAGCGCGCCGCCGCGGAAGCGAGGCGCGAAACGGAGCGCGCCGCAGCACAAGCACGCGCCGTCGCCGAGGCGAGCACGTTCGACAATCACGACGATGCCGGATCGGACATCCCGCTGTGGGCGGGCGGCATCGGCCTGTTCGGCGTCGCGGGCTTCGGCCTGCGCGAAGGCATCCGTCGTCGTCCGCGCAAGTGCCGCAGGTGCGCCGTCAACATGCACCGCCTCGGCGAGAAAGCCGACGACGCACACCTCAGCGACGGCGAGCGCGCCGAAGAACGGGTCGGCTCCGTCGACTACGACATCTGGGCGTGTGGCACGTGTGGCGAGGTGCTGAAGACGAGGTGGGGTGCCATCTTCACCGGGTACTCGCGCTGCCGCGGGTGCAGCTGGAAAACGATGCGCACCAGCTCGCGCACCCTGCAGGCAGCGACGGAGTACAGCACCGGCCTCGCCGAAGTCACAGAGACCTGTGAGCACTGCAGCTTCCACCACGTGTCGACGCGCACGATCCCGCGAAAGCCGAAGCCTTCGCCCCCCTCGTCGAGCAGCGGTTTCAGCAGCAGCGGCGGCGGCGGCGGCGGGTCGTCGTCGGGGCGCGGCAGTTCGGGTTCGTGGTGAGGCTCGTCGTTTTGACGAACGTCATCGCCCTGCGGCGATCTCGTCGCGGACCACGCTCCAGGCCGGCCGCGGCTCCAGCGTGTCGAGGTCGATGAGGCCCAACGTGGTGAGCGTTTCGGCAACCTGCGCGCCGAGTTCGGGGTAGCCGGCATCGGTGTAGAGACTGGCGATGCTGTCGGCGAGCTCGGGGGTCCAATCGATGAGTTGAAACACAAAGGCCGCGCGAAACTGCGGGTGCGTGTGCATCGCGGCGATGGCGTCGCTGAAGAAGGCAGCCTGCGCGGCGGGAGTGGCGCCGAGCAGCGAGTCTTCGGCACCTGCCGGGCAGCCGAGTTCCTGCACCACGATCTGCCGATCCCCCGCTGCAGCAGCGAGGTCCTCAATCTCGGTCGCGACCTCGCCCGAAGCCTTGCTCTGCAGGTCGTCACCCGTGCAGTAGAGGTTGAATGCGGCGAAGTCGCCGGCCTGAACCAGCAGCGACCACGCTTCGGGTGCCTTCGCCTGGCCCGCCTGCGTCAGCGTGTAGGCCACCGGCAGGTCTTCGCGCACCGCGTGCACCGTGCCGCGCGCGTGGGCCAGAAAGCCAAGCAGGCCGTCGCGCCAGGCGTTGCCCTCGATGGTGCTCTCGGCGAAGTCGTCGAAGTAGTTGTCGGGTTCGTTGCCCAGGCTCATCGCGATGATGCGGTCGTCGAGGTCGGCCGCGATGCGCGCCACCAACGCGTCGAAGCGCTCGAGGATCACGTCGTCGTCAAACGCGCGTCCTTCGGCGAGCCGGTACGGCACGCTCGCATCCACAAGGTCGGCGGGCAGCACATAGCCTTCGCTGTCGACGGTCTCGAGCAGCACGTGAATCTTCGTGTCGGCGCTGAAGTGTTCGTCGTCGATGAGACGGCGCAGGGTGGCGGGATCCTCTTCGAGCTCCGCCCACGACGTGTGGATGCGGCGCACCGACATCCCCAGCTCGGTGAGTTCGGCGAGCTTCGCGTCGACGACGGCGGTCGCGTCGGTGCTCAACGCCTCGTACGTGGGCCAGGTGCCGAGGGCGAAGTCGCCGGGAATTGGAATCGAAGGTGCTGGCTCCGGGTCGCAGGCAAGGCAGGCGGTGAACACGACCCCGAGCGCGACCAGTTTTCCAACACAGCGCATGTTGCTCCCGTTGCAGAGGCTTGGACACAGCTGCACGCCGATCGCGAAAGCAGATTCGCCACTGTGGCGGAAGACGCCCGCACTCACACCCGGTGTGTCGACGTCGGCTGCGGCTCGGGTCACTGATCTGGCACGTGCGTTCTCGGCGACTTTCGGTGAAAGTCATTCGCATGCGCTCCATGACATTGCTTCGTGTGTTGCCAGTGGTCGTCGTGCTGGGGCACGGCGCTGGCTGCTTTGTGCTCGATCGCTCTGTCGAGTTGGAGCCCGGGGCCGTCACCGGCCGCGCCATTCGTCCCGACGTCGACGGACGGCCCGGTGCGTCGTTCGTGAAGGTGGCCGGCGTGGGCAGCAACATCGTGCGCCTCGGCGGCAACGATGGCGCGTTTGCCGTGCGTGAGCTGCCTGGTGGGCGTGTCGACCTGCGCTTCGTCGACGACGTCGATGGCGATGGCTGGGCCGATCGCGGCCGCATCGTCTCGGTGTTTGTGGGCACGTCGGGCGCTGGCCTCGCCTCGATTGCCCTGGGCGACCTCGACCTCGACGGCAGCTTTGGCGTGCGCGGCGAAGCGTTCATCGACGTCGCTGGCGTGCCCGTGCCTGCTGCTGCAGGACAGGTGGCACGGGTGTACGCCGTGCGCGGCCGCTGCAGCGACGTCACCAGCACCCGCACCATCGACCTCGGCACCGACGCCTGCAGCGAAGACGCCCAGGTCACGCGCCTCGAAGCGGGTGCCGAAGCCGAGACCGCCGCCGACAGCACCGGCGCCTGGCAGCTCACGCGCGTCGTCGCTGGCCGCACCGAAGTGGTGGGCGTGCTGTATGCGCAGCTTCCTGATGGCAGCCTCGGCGACGTCATCGATGTGGTGGGCCCCATCGCCCTCGATGGCGTGGCTGCCGACGACGATGCCGAGCCGCGCAGCGATGGTCCGCGGCTCGTGTTTGATGGCGTGCCGCCGCCGCCCGTCGACATCGATCTGGTGCCGTCGACGACGGTGAGCGAAGGCGCGTTCGCGGTGTTTGTGGGTCACGGCACACCGGTGGCGGGCTGTGCCAGCGCGAAAGAAACCGCGGGCGCGGTGGTCGTCGACGTGTCGTCGAGTGCTGACGTGGTGCGCGCGAGTGCGGTGCCTGCTGGCGTGTACGACGTCGTCGTGTGCGATGGCGAACGCCGCGGCGAAGTCTCGGGCCAGTTGGCGCTGCCCGGCGCAAACGTTGCGCGCTGGCCGGTGGTGCTCACCACGTTCAACAGCTGCCCCGTCGATGGCGATGGCGTCGATCGCCGCGACTGCGACGGCGACAGCGTCAATGGTCTGCCGCTCACCACGTTTGAAGCATTTCGTGTGGCGTGTGCCGCACAATGCTTCCCCGGCGTCGATGTGCTCGGCGAAGGTGTTGGTGCCTTGCGCTGCGACGTCGACGGCGTGGTCTACGACTGCGACGACGACAGCGACGGCCAACCCGACATCACCGAGCCTGTGGCGTGCCTTGGTCCGGGCCGCGGTACCGACCTCGACGGCGATGGCGTGTGCAGCATCAGCGACGCGTTTCCGCAGTGCGCGGCCAACGATCCCGTCGTGTGCGTCGCTGGCGACGAAGACATCGCCCCACGCGTCGCGGGTGGCGAAGGTCGCGTGCGCGCCGCAGGAGTCGCACTCGCCGCGAGTGGCACGGTGCTGTCATTGCCAGGCAATCGCCTCGCGGTGTTGGGCATTGTCGACGACAACGGCACGCTCCTCGAGGACCTGCCCGTGTTGGTCCTCAACGACGAACTCGAAGCAGAGCTGGTGGTGCCCGGCACGACGTGGATCGACACGAGCGACGAGGTCTTTCGTGCGCGCCTCGACATGGCCGTGGCCGGAACAACGATCGCCGGCGGCGGTGTCGTGCGTTGCGCCTCGACGGAAGTGCCCTGCCCCGGCTTTGAACAAGAGATGTTCACGGATGTGATCAACTTCGGCGTCAACCGTGGCGATGTCACGATGATCAGCGGCGAGTTCCCGCTGCAGGTGCCACGCGTGTTGGCCGCAGCGACCGGCTCGTTGTTCCCCGTCGTGGCGGGCGGCTTGACGTGTCCGCAGGCGCCCGACGGCACTGGCACCGTCACCTGTGCGCTGAACGCCCGTGTGTTCGCGCCCACGATCGAGACCGGGACCAGCAACGCGACGCTGTCGGTTCCCCGCTACGCCACCACGGTGGAGTCGTACTTCGATACCGAAACGTTCGAAGAAGTGGTCTTCGTCGTCGGTGGCGATGCGGCGTTGCCCACGCAAACGTCGAGCCCCACCGCGGTCACCGAAACGTTTGTCGTGCAAAGCAGCAGCATCGACGTCGCCGACGTGGGCGTGCCCGACTTGAACGATGCCCGCGCCCAGCACACCTTGACCCGCACCGCCGACATCAACGCGCTCTTCGTCGTCGCTGGCGGCCGTGGCGCTGGTGCGTCGAGCTTCGAAGTCTGGGCCGCAGGCGAGAGCGCGTGGCGCCGAGGCACGCTGCAGGTGCCGCGCGCTGAGCACGGTGCGGCGGTGTTGCCCGATGGGCGCGTCCTGCTCGTTGGCGGTGTCGATCCGAACACCGGAGCGCCGTTGTCGTCGACGGAGATTGTCGATCCCGTGAACATGACCACCTCGCGTGGAGCATCGTTGCTGGTGGCGCGTCGCTCGCCAGTGGTGGGCACGATGCGCGCGGGCTTGTTCGTGGTGGCTGGCGGCTTCGACGTCGACGGCAAGGTCGTGGCGCAGGCCGAGCGCTTCGACGTGTGGCGCGATCTCTCATCGCCGGTGCTGCCGGTGTTGGTCGACGATGGTGTCGCCGACTGCAGCAGCATTCACATCGACGATGTGGGCACCACGGCACTGCTGCGGTGTGCAACGCCCCCCGCAGACCTTGGCGTCGTCGATGACGATCCCAACACGCCTGAGCTCGTACTCGTCGACCTGCCCACTGGCGCCATGACCTGCGTGAGCTGCACCGGCACCACCACCTTTGGTGTGCAGGGCGAAGCGCTGCTGAGCCGCGACGGACAGCGTGTGCTGTTTGCGACCAGCGCAGCAGCGTCGCCGTTGTCCGCCGACACCAACGGTGTGCTCGATCTCTACAGCTTCACCCGCGATGGCCTGCGCAGTGGCACGACAGATCTGCGCTCGCTCGATGCCAACTTCTCGGCCCTTGGCATCAGCGACGCAGGATTCGGCGCGCAGCTCGACCTCGACAGCGGCTTCGGTCTCGACATCGGCGCGGTGGGCTTTGTGGCGAACGAAACCACCGCCTACGTGGGCGCGTTTCCCCCCAGCGCACGAACGTCGTTGGGGGTGGTGCGCAGCGTGCGGCTGGGCGGCAACGACACCGCCAGCGTGCGCGCCGCGCTCTACGTCGAAACCGAAACAGGCAAGCGCGTGGTGTTCTCGCAACTCGACAGCGCTGTCGGCGGCAACGACTTTGCGATCGACGTCGCCGGCGGCTTCAACGGCACCTCGCCGTTCATCAGCCGCAACGGTGAGCATCTCGCGTGGTTCACCAATGCCGCTTTGTTCGAGGGTGACGACCAGACCTCGATCGATCTGGTGCGCTTCGACATCTCGGCCGATGGCTCGGTGGTGCGGACCGTGAATCTCACCGCCGACATCGGTGGCGACGTTTGCATCGACGACGACTGCGCCCAACCGCTGACCATCAGCGACGACGGGCGCGTCGCCTGGTTGCACACGACGCGCGAGGGTGGACCGCGGGCCCTCGTCTCCTCGACAACGACAGCGCTGGTTCCGCAACACGTGCTGCTGCTCGACGACAACGCCACCGCTGTGACCCTCACGGCGACAGGGCGCAAAGCCAGCGTCACGCGCGCCACCGATGCCGGCCTGCAAGCCGTCATCGTCAACGTCGACAGCGCGGCAAGTGAAGGTGAAGGTGAAGGTGAAGGTGAAGGTGAAGGCGAAGGTGAAGGTGAAGGTGAAGGCGAGGGAGAAGCGCAACTGTGTCCCGACATCTCCGAGGTCAACGGTCCGGTCCTTCGCGACCTCACGCTTGATGAAGGCGCGGCCCAGCTGCGGCTGGTGGGCATTGATGGAGGCACCGCCCTCGTCGACGTGGATCCGACCACGTTCGCCGTTTCTCCGCTGGGCCCCCGGCTTGGAAACACCGTGCGTGCCGCGCGCGGCCACATCGTGGCGCATGAAGATGTCGACGCGTTCGTCAGCGTCTACGAAGGCGAGACCAGCACGCTGTCGCTGGGGGCCATCACAGGCATCGGCGGATTGGAGATCCTGGCGGCGGTTCCTGCTCCGGTGCAGGCCATCGGCCATGTGGTGGTGGTCGACCTCAATGGCACCGTGCGGCTGATCAGCACGGCAACGACTGCGACCATTGGCCCCGAGTTCACGGTCGCGATCAACACTGACCGCGTCAGTCGCCCACATGCACTCGTCAGTGCGGTCGACAACGCCGCCGACAACAGCTTTCTGGTTGTCACGAACCGACAGGTGCTCCAGTAC
>JBIKRQ010000024.1:0-30458 GCA_044349155.1 Myxococcota bacterium | reverse complement strand
GTGCTCGTGCTCTGCATCGCCTTGTGGGGAGCGCTGCGTCCCGCGTCGCTCCGTGTGGGGGCAAGCCTCGCTGCAGCGTTCATCCTGATCGGTTTGCTTGGCACCTTCGAGCGCGTGCGCGAATACGTGCGCAAGCCGTATGCAATCGGTGGCTACCTCTACGCCAATGGCTTTCGCGCCGCGGACTACCCCTTGCTGCAGCGCGATGGTGTGTTGGCCCACGCCACATACACCTCGGTCTCGACGATCACCGACGACAACGAGCTCGAAGCAGGCCGCGAGGTCTTCACCATCGCCTGCACGCGCTGCCACACCGTCGACGGCCTCACGAGTATTCGCTCGTCGATCCAGGCGATGTACGGCGACGCACCGTGGAACAAAGACGCGCTGTCGACGTACATCGGCACCATGCACACGGCGCGGCCGTACATGCCGCCGTTTCCGGGCTCGCTGCGTGAACGCGACGCCCTCGCGGCCTGGTTGGTGTCGCTGCAGAACACACGCGACGTGATTGAAGGGGCGCAGACGAAGGGCGTGACGCTGCGCCCACCGCCGCTGCCAGCGCCAGCACCGCTCGTGTCGCAACGCTGAGTACTTTCCCGCTCGTCGTCCACGTCGTCGACGAGCCATCCCGTGCACGCCACGCCTGGCGCGTTGTTGGAGGTCTTGTCATGTCTGGTGTTCCGGTTCCTCGCGACATTCCGCTGCCACTGCCTGCGCCGCAGGCCTTCCTCGAAGTGCTGCTGATCGTGGCCTTCGTCGCCCACATTCTGTTCGTGAATCTGATGGTGGGTGGCTCACTGCTGACCTTCGCCCTGCAACTGCGCGGCCTGCGTCGACCGGAGTTCGATCGCGTGGCGCACGTCGTGGCGTCAACGGTGACCGTGAACAAGAGCATCGCGGTGGTGCTGGGCGTTGCCCCCCTGCTCCTCATCAATGTGCTCTACACGATGCACTTCTACACCGCGAACGCACTCACGGGCATCGCGTGGATTCTGCTGGTGCCGCTCATCTCGACAGCGTTCTTGTTGCTGTACCTGCACAAGTTCACGTGGGACCGCCTCGCGCCGATGCGCGCGGTGCACGTCAGCATCCTCGGCGTCGTCGTCGCGCTGTTCCTGTTCATCCCGTTGGTGTTTCTCGCCAACGTCAATCTGATGATGCAGCCCGCCGCCTGGACGCAGGTGCACGGCTTCTTCGACGCGTTGCTGCTGCCCAACGTGTTTCCGCGCTACCTGCACTTCCTCGGTGCGTCGCTGGTGCTCACCAGCTTGTGTGCGGTGTGGTTCGTTGGACGCGACCATGAGGAGATCGCCGACCTCGACAAAGGCCGCCTGCGTCGCTTCTTCTACGGCGTGGCGTTTGTGACGTCGTTGGTGCAGTTCATCGCTGGGCCGTTGGTGTTGTTCACGCTGCCGCAGCAGGCGCTGCATGCTGCGATGTTGCTGCCCATTTTGACGGGAGCCCTCGCCGCCATTCCCGCGGTGTGGTTGATGTGGCGCGAGCTCACGTCGCCCGAGCCCGGCAGGCGCCTGCGCTGGATTCTCGCGTTGCTGTCGATGACCGTGCTCGCGATGGCCTCGGGCCGACACATCGCGCGCGGTGTTGCGCTGAAGGACCATCGGGCCGCGATGGCGGTTGCCACCGAGCAGTGGCAGTTCGACTCGAAGCAGGCCGCCTACGAAGCCGAGCGCGCCGCAACGGACACCAACACCAGCGAAGGGGAGCGGTTGTTTGTGGCAAACTGCAGCGGTTGCCACGGCCTGACGACGACGCTGGTGGGGCCGCCGGTCACCGAGATTGCGACGATCTACAAAGACAACCCCAACGGCATCGTGGCGTGGGCGAAAGCACCAGGGAAGAAGCGCGCGTCGTCGTCGCAGATGCCGCCGTTTGCAAGCCTTGGCGAGCAGAAGCTCGGGGTGATCGCGCGTTGGTTGCTCGAGCCGCACCACGAGAAGTGACCCGGAGGGGGAAGCAGACGCGGCGCGTGCAGGGGAGCACGCGCCGCGTCTTGCTTCACGCCTACAGGGCAGCGGCGGTGCAGTGGCCTTCGCCGGTGTGGTGCACCAACGTGCGCGTGAGATCGGCGATGAACGCATCGAGGGTGAACACCCCGCCAGCGCCGCCGGTGCCGTACTGGTCAGCAGGCAGGGTGGTCAGGTCGACGGCGGCGAGCTCTTCTCGGGTGACCGCTCCGTCGCTGTTTGCATCAGCCTGCATGATTGCTGTCGCGCGCAGCACGGCGTCTTCACTCGCGAGATCGTCGTAGAAGAGGTGGTCGCCGTGGATCGTGAGCTGCCATTCACCAGCGCTGCCGTCGGGCACAATCACGCCGATGCTGCCGTCTTCGAGCTCGCAGTCGCTGTAGGCAGTGGCGGTGTCGAAGCTCCACGAAAACGTCTTGTTCACGTCGTTGAGGACGATGCTGCCGGCGACGAACACCGAGCTGCCCGCGTCGATCATCTCGGCGAGCGTGTCGTCGTCGATGTTGCCGGCGGTGGTGGCTGCGGTCGCGGGGACCACCGTTGCGGTCAGCGCCTCGTAGCGGCGCGCGGCGATGTCGCTCAACGTGCCCATCGCGTGGGGTCCTGCCTCGTGCAGGTCGAATGCCACCGGGCCAGCGACAGAACCAGCGTTCACGCCGTCAGCGCCCGCCACGTCGACGTTGGCGAAGTTCACCACGAAGTGATCGAAGGTGACCGCGGCGCCATCGGCAAAGGCTTCTGCGGGAATGCCTTGCTCGATGAAGTCTTCACCCCACGTGGTGATGTCGAGCGAACCGCTCGCGCACGACGACAGGGCGAGGGCTGCGAGCGAGGCGGCGATCGTCTTCTTGATTCGTTTCATCAACTGGTCTCCACAGGTCGATGGCAGTCGTCACAACGACGAGAACACATAGGTCGACGAACTCGCAGCAGCGCGCACAAACGCGTTGTCCAGCTGCGAACCGCTCGCGGGCACCACCACGTCGTCGGCGTCGAAGGCCGAAACAGCCGCCGCGCTGAAGTCGGCCCGGGCCACGAACGCCGCAAGGTCGACCTCGAGCAGCAACGACAGGTCGCCGCTTGCCTCGACGTTGATGGCGATGCCTTCGATGGCCGCGCCTGCTGCGGTGCTGAAGGAGAAGGCGCGCGTCGTGCCGTCATCCAGCGTGACCGTGCCTGCCAGGCGCAGCGCGCCGCCGATGCTGTCGTCGTCACACAGCGTCAGCGTCGCCGACCCGTGGTGGCCGCTGATGCCTTCGCCACGCAACACCACCGGCGTGGTGGCGGCAAGGTCAACGACGGCGGGGCCCACCACATCGCCCATGGTGCCGCCGGCTTCGTAGTGCCCAGGGTGCGCGTGCGCCGAGCGGAACGACAGCAGGTCGCGCACGGTGCTGGTCCAGTCTGAACGCTGCACACCGAGCGCGAGCACTGCGTCGCCCTCGTAGGTCTCAAGGCCCGCCACGCACAGTTGAGCAGCGGTGAAGGAAACGGCCCGCCCGTTCACGTCTACAGCACTGCGACCGCGTCCACCGACCTGCACGTCGAGGGCGATCGGCACAGCGGCGCTGGTGTCTGCGGTACAGCCTGCTGCGCCAACAAGGAGCGCGCCGCACACCACCAACTCAAACCGGAGATGTGAACACCGCATGCTTCGCTCCACGCGCTAAAAGCCCACCGACAACGACGTCGACACATACCGTGGCGCCCCCGCCGTCACATGCAACGCCGGCACCGCGCTGCCGCTGCCACCAAACGCCGAGAAGTCCGACGCGTACATGAACGCGCCATCGACCACGGTGGCGTTCAGCAGGTTGCTGCCCTCGATCGACCACGACAGCGCACCAAGGCCAAGCGAGAGCGAGCCGTCGACGACGAAGATCTCCGGTGACGTTTGCGACAGCGGCATCGGGCGCGGGCCCACGAGCCACGGATCGAGCTCCACACGACAGCGCACGTCGTGGCCGAGCACACCAATGGTGCGTTGCCACACCGCTTCGAAGCGACCGACCACCGTCGGCGCGTAGGGAACCGTGCTGCCGTACAACGCTGCGGTGGTGCTGCTGCTGTCGAGCAGGCGCGCGTTGACAAAGGTCCACGACGACGCGAGCGACAGCCCGGGTGTGAGGCGGTCGACGGCCACCGCCACGCGGCTGGTGTTGCCGACTCGCAGCGTGGGACCGAGAAACAGGTTGCGCGCCGTGGCGTGGTCGAAGACGCGGTCGCTCTCGACGTAGACGCCAAACACCGTGCTGCTGATATCGAGACCACTGCCCACGGTGAGCTGCGCACCGATGTCGCTGCCGCGCACGCGCGTGAGCTGCGCCACCTCCAGGTCACCCAGGCTGCGCGCCTGCGGCGTGCGAAACCCCTCGCCTGCCGCAGCGGTGACCTGCAGCGTGGTGCGGCCCACATCAACGGCACGCCAGCCGACCACCACTCGTGGCGCGAGGGCGCTCCCTGTCGCCACGGTGTCGTCGTCGGCGGAACTGTCGTCGTCGCCGGCGAGGCGCACGAGGAGGTGTTCGTAGCGCACACCTCCGCGCACCACGAGCCCCGGCAAGGGTGTCACGCCCACTTCGCCGTACACGCCGGTGTGCAGCACATCGAGGTCGGCGTCGACGTCGACCACGGTCTCGTCGTTGGTGGTGTCGAGCCGCACCTGCTGTTGGTTGATGTGGTCGAGACGGTTCTTTGTGCCTACGGCGAGGCGCAGGGGCAGGGTCCACAGCTGCACGCGTCGACGAAGCTCGAGGTCGGCGCCGCCGATGAGCGCAGCATTGTCTTGTTGCGTGCGGTCGCCTTCTGCGTGGACCAACGCGCCGGTGAAGTTCTGCAGCAGCTGCAGTTGGCGCCACGCGGTCCACACGCGCGTGTCGATGTCGAAGCCGCCTTCGTGCAGCAGCCCCGTGAGCGAGGCTTGCGCGCGCGTGTTGTTGCCACCCTGCTGGTCGTCGTAGGTGGCGAAGCGATCGTCGACGAGGCCGCTGTTGATGTCGGCCTGCCGCAACACGCCCGGGGACTCGAACGTGCCGTGGCCAACCATCGCAGCAAAGACCACTTCGTCGTCGTTGCCGACCGACACCATACCTTGACCCCACGCACTCGCGCGCGAGAACGCCCGCCGCACGCCAAAGCCTTCGCCGATCGCTGCTTCAACGCCCGCATACGTGCGCAGGTCGCCGCTGCTCGACGACGGTGCAAGCGACGCAAACGTGCGCAGCAGGCCGTACTCGCCCACCGAGCTTCGCAGCAGGCCAGGCGCTGGTGCGCCAGTGACGAAGTCGATCGAGCCGGCGGCGGCGAAGTCGCCCTGCCGCACGTCGTAGCTGCCGGGCCGAAGCACAAAGCGCTGCACGAGTTCGGGGGGCAACAGCGTGAGGTCGGCGTAGCCCTGACCGTGGATGTGGCTCGTGTCGTTTTGCGGGACGCCGTCAACGGAGAGCTCGACGTCCTGGCCGTGCTCGGCGTCGAAGCCGCGCAGGAAGATCTGGTGCGCTTTGCCCTGACCCGAGTGCTGCGAGATGAACACGCCGGGCGCACGCCGCAGCAGGTCGCTCGCCGAGCCCCCCGCAGCGACGGGCGCTGCCGCAGCAGGGGTTTCAATCACGGTTTCGCCGACGGGACGATCCAACCGCTTCGCCCGCACGACGGTCGTCGCCACGGGCGTGTCTGTCGACGTCGACGTCGACGTCGACGTCGAGGCATCCGCTGGCGTGGTCTCGTGCTCAGCATCGTGTGCCCACGCGGGCAGAGCGAGGAGCAGAACCACACCGTGCAGCTTCAGAAGTCACCGCCGTAGTCGAAGGTCTTGTCGCGAAAGATCGTGTGATAGTGTGTTTCGTTGGCGTAGACAATGCCGTTTTGCACCGCCAATTCGATCCACACGCGCGGACCATCAATCCGGAAATACGAGCCATTTTGATCGCGATCAGGGCCCGACGAGCTCCCGCCCCAGGCGAAGTACGTGTCGGCAAACGCCTCGGCGGAGGTGTAGTCGGCCAGCAGGCCTGTGCGGCCCAGGCTTCGATCACCGCGACCACCAGGGCCTGCGTGTCGGCCGACATCTCAGACACGAGCAGACCAGTGCGGCTGCTCCCCGTCGGATACGCATCGGGCGATGTGCGGCCCGAGCCCTTGCCGTAGTCGAGGTCGGGGGCCACCACCACGTCGCTGAAGCTCTGACCGCTCAGGTACGCCGTGGTCTGTTCATCGCTGCTCAGCGCGTCGTACACGCTGAAGAACGCATCGCCCTTTGGGGCCATCGGCGCGTAGGTGGCGCCATCGAGGGTGAAATCGTCTTTCGGCTCACAACCGAGGTGTTGTGGTGTAAAGCTGATGCCGCTTCCTGTGTAGGTAAAGTTGTAGCCCATATGGTGTCCGCCAAACATCAGGGCGAAGCTGCCATCGGCCGTCGGTTCACCAAAAGTCGCGATCGAATACAGGCCCGAGCCGTAGCCGCTCGCGCTCTCGGCGAGCAGGTCGTCGGCGCGCAGGACGCCGGTCGCGGTGTCTTTGCCGTCTTCGGCCATCGCCAGGCGGATGACGTCGAGGGCGGCGGCGAGGCTGTCGGTCGACAACGCGCTCAGCTGCAGACCAGCGCGGGGCTTGAGCTCGACGGGCAGGTTGTTCCAGAGGGTGCGGCTCTCGAAGTCGTCGTTGTCGAACTGCACGCCGCTCGTGTCGCTCAGCGCGAGGAAGGCGTTGGCAGCGCAGGCGACGCGCGCTTGCGCCGTGGCCTCGCTCGCACACGCCGTGGCCGCGTCGGTGGTGACATCACCGTCGACGGTGATGCCCGCTGCCGCACTGCTGTCGGTGCAGGAGCAGTTGGCTGTGGGCAGGACAGCAGCAACCAGAGCGAACGGGACGAGCAGTTGCTTCTTCATGACACCACCTCTTCATGACGGGGCAAAACACGATCCAGTGCGGCGACCGCTGCGGCGGCAGCGACGAGCGTTGCGAGCACGACAGCACCGTGGGTGAACACCGCGTCGACCACCGACAACGCGCCGACCTCGACGAGAAACACACGCTCCATGCACCACCCGAGCGCGACCACGCCGATGACGAGCGCCAGCCCACGGGCCACGTGGCGACCAAAGCGGCTGCCCAGTGCAAGCGCCAGCGTGGGCGCACACACACACACCAGCAGCAGCTGCATGGCTTCGATGCCGAGGTTGAAGGCCAACGTCGACACCACCAGCGAGGTGCGGTCGATGCCGATGCCTTCGAGTGCACTCGCAAAACCAAGCCCGTGCACAAAGCCAAACAGCAGCGCGACCAGGGCTTCTTTGCGGCGAAAGATCGGCACAAACACGTTGATGGCCGAGGCGACAATCGACAACGCGATGCCGCTCTCGACGACGCGCGATGGCAGCAAGGCACCGCCGACTGCCCCCACGATCAACGTCACCGAATGGCCGATGGTAAACGCCGTGACGATGCCAGCGACGGTACGGGCGATCTCGCGCATGCGGCGACGCTGCTGCCGTCGACCGTGCACGTCGTAGAACACGCCCACCGGCAACAGCATCGCCAGCAGAAACAGCAGGTGGTCAGCACCAGCAGCGATGTGCGCAGCACCAACACGAAACACGCCAGCAAATGCATCGAAGGGGCCAGCACTGTCGCGCGTGATGCGCACGGTGGTGTGCTGGTAGTGCAACACGTCGAGCATGGTGGGTTCGGCGTCGACCACACCGGCCGCCACGTCTTTGCGCAAGAACACGTACACACGGTGTGAGATCACGCGGTGGTCGATGAGGTTCGTTGTGACGATGATGTCGCGCGGGCTCACACCCTCGGGCGGGGTGGCGCGCACACGCAGGTGGGCCCAGTTGCGGTCGTCGTGCACGGGCACATCGATGGCCTCGATCGCCAGGGCAAACGCCGCACCATCGGGGGCGGTCACGTCGAGGTGTTCGTCGACGTAGGCAGGCAATGCCGCCAGCGGGACGGGCAGCTCCGCAACACCTGGACGCGCTTGTTCACCAAACGCCAGGCGCAGGTCATCGATGGGCAACTCGACATCGAGCTGCACGCGATCGAGGCCGAAGTCGACCATCACCACGGTGCCTTTGGCGTCGTGGGCGTGTGCTGCACCAGCAAGAAGCAGCACGGCCAGCGCGAGTACAAACCGCATGTCATCCTCCGCGAGTGGCAAGGACGAGGGCCCACAGCGGAGCCCTCGAGGGAGCGACGCTCAGAAGTCGCCGCCGTAGTCGAGTTCCTTGTCGCGGTAGACGGTGTGGTAGTGGGTCTCGTTGCGAATCACGATGCCACCCTGCACGGCGAGCTCGATCCACAAGCGCGGGCCATCGATGCGGAAGTAGGCCCGACGCGTTGCCGCCCCAGGCGAAGTACGTGTCGGCGAGGGCTTCTGTCGCTGTGTAGTCGGTCATCAACTGGTCAGCGATCTCGGCCGGGTACTTGCGCACCCACGCTTCGATGGCGTCGAGCACGAGGGCCTGCTGCGCCGTCGTCATGCTCGAGACGAGCACGCCTTTGCGGTTGCTGCCGGCGGGAAACGCCGTGTCAGACGTGCGCGCGGTGCCGAGGTTGTAGTCGAGCGATGGGCCAACAACGACGTCGCCGAAGCTCTGCCCAGACAAGTACGCCGTCGTCTTCTGCGTGCTGTCGAGCGCGTCATGCAGGCTGAACATCGTGTCGCCGTTGATGGCGACCGGCGCATACGTGGCACCGTCGAGGGTGAACTCGCCCTTGGGCTCAGCAGCGACGTGAAACGGGGCTGGCGAGAATGCGTCGCCGCTGAACGTGATGTTGAACGCGAGGTGGTGGCCGCCAAACATCAGCACGAAGTCGGCATCGGGGGCAGGGTCACCAAAGACCGCGATGGCGTAGGTGCTGCCGCCATAGCCACCAGCGGACTGGCCGATGTAGTCGTCGGCACGCATCACGCCGTTGGCGGTCGAGCGGCCTTCGTCGTCGAGGGTGATGCGCAGCAGGTCGAACAATGCGGCCTGGTTGTCGTCCGTCAGGTTTTGGACCTGTGTGCCCGCACGTGGCTTCATTCCCACGGGCAGGTTGATCCACTTCGAACGCGTCGTGTAGTCGTCGACCTCGAACTGCACCGTCGCCAACGTCGAGGTGTTGAGCGTTGCGAGCAGCGCATTCGCCGCACAGGCGACGCGGGTTTTATACCCCGACAAGGCATCACAGGCTTGGGCCGCTTCGGTCGTCAGCGTGCTGTTCTCGAGGAAGCCGGCGCCTTCGCCCTCGCCCTCGCCTTCGCCCTCGCCCTCGCCCTCGCCGGCTTCTCCTTCGCCTTCACCTTCACCTTCACCTTCGCCTTCGCCGTTGTCGGACGAAGCACTTTCACAAGCGACCAGCGGCAGCGCGAGTGCTGACACCATCAACAATCGAACCGAACCTGCACCAAGCACCATGGCGACCTCCGCAACCATGACGGACGAGGCGCGCCGGTCCCTCCCGGAACTTCTTGCGGGATCAGCCGAACAGGTGCGACCGCTCAGGGTTGCAGGCGCACACCGCGGCTCTCGCGGTCATTCTTGCCAACGATGGTGACGACGACAGCGCGGCCACCGTGCGGCAGTCGCAGCGGACCGTTGCCGAACCGCAGCTGCTGCAAGGTGGGTGTTGCGCCATCGGTGTACAGCGCCGCACCACGCGCCTCAGCGGGCACGTCCACGACGACGTCCGCGCCATCAACCACCGCAAACGGCGGCTCGGGCACCGTCGGGTCGGCGACCACGGGCGGCAACAACGCGGGCTGCGCATTGAGTGAGGCAAACAGCGCGGCGGTGGCATCGTCCTCGACGATCGGGCCCACGTGGTACAGCACACTGCCTTTGGCACCGTTGTCGGCGTGGGCGCGCACCACGTCGATTTCCGCGCGGTACTCATCGAGGCCGAAGCCGCCCGCGAGGTTCATGCCGGCCACCACGAAGCGGCCGTCGCCGTCGGTGAGGCTCGCCCACCACGGCAGCAAGGTGCCGAAGGCCTGCTGGGTTTGCGTGGTTTCCCAGTAGAGCTGGGGGGCGAGGTAGTCGACCCAATCCATCGCCAACCACGTCACCGGATCGCACGAGATGGCCTCGTAGGCGTCGAGCCCGCTGATGCCTGCAGGAGTGCCTGGGCGGTAGATGCCAAACGGGCTCACGCCAAAGCGCACCGACGGCCGCAGCGACGTCAGCGCCGTGCTCACGTCTTCGATCAAGGCGTTGACGTTCTCGCGTCGCCAGGCACTGCGCGACAGCGAACCGCCGCTGCTGGTGTAGGCGTTGAAGCTGGTGTTGTCGTTGAACGCGACGTCGCTCGGGTACGGGTAGAAGTAGTCGTCGAAGTGAATGCCGTCGACGTCGTAGTGGCTGACGATGTCGCTCACCACGTCGACCACGTGGGCGCGCACCGCCGTCGAGGCGGGGTTCATCCACACGCCGCCGTCGTAGGTCACCGCGTCAGCCGCAAGCGTGCGGGTCACATGGTTGCTCGCGGCGGTGGTGCCCGACGACGTCAAACCGCGGTACGGGTTGATCCACGCGTGCAGCTCCACACCGCGCGCGTGGGCAGCGTCGATGGCCACCTGCAGCGGATCGAAGCCCGGATCGCGGCCCTGCGTGCCGGTGAGAAAGCGGCTCCACGGCTCGATCGTCGAGGCGTACATCGCGTCGGACTCGGGGCGTGCTTGAAAGAAGATGGCGTTGACGCCGGCATCGGCTACGGTGTTGACGAGGTCGACGAGCTCAACCTCTTTCGCACTCGCACTCGCACTCGCGTCGGATGGCCAGTTGATGCCGTACACGGTGGCGACCCACGCGCCGCGCAGTTCGCGTGGGTGCTGCACGTCGACAAAACCTTCGTCTTCGCCTTCTCCTTCTCCTTCTCCCTCGCCCTCGCCGACTTCTCCCTCGCCTTCGCTGGCTTCCTCGCCCTCGCCCTCGCCAGGTCCAGGAACCACGACCTCGACGCCGGGCCGCGCACAACCGCCAAGCGTGCTCGAGATCAAGGCGAGAGAGAAAATCAAACCCTTGGCGTGCCGCCAGGGATTTGAATGCGTTGAATTCGACCGCGAGCGGTCGAATTCATATTGATATTCATGGGGTTGGCGGAACGCCAACGCCAAGAATTCATTCGACCGCAAGCGGTCGAAAATCGCGAGGAGCTGGCGCGTGGGGATGGGCACGCGTGAAGGTTTGGGGTCGCAAGCCGTTCCTGCAAGCGCCGTCGGGGCGGTGGTGGCAGGCATCGGTCAAAGATCCGAGGTCCGTCGCGATGTGTGTGTGCTGCGGTGTGCTCACTGCGTGTTTTGCCGTCGGGCGTTGGTGCCCGGCCGCCCCGGGTGGAAATCGATGCGTCGTCCGCTGTCTGTTGCTCTCGTGTTGTCTGCCCTGCCGCTCACGGTCCACGCAGCACCTGTCCCGCGCGGTCATCAAGCGGTGAACGTCGTCGACGACGAACTCTTCCGCTCCGACCCGCAGCACCCACGGCGGTTGATCAGCAAGCAGCCCGGCACGCTCACGCGTTCCTACATTGAGCGGATGGCGCGGCCGTCGCTGAACCCCGCGGTCCTCGACGAGCTGGAGCGCGTGAAGCCGCCTGCCGCGCAAGCGCCGGTGCTGCTCGATCCCGAAGCGCCTGCGTTCGCCACCGCGGCGATCAGTGCGCGCGATCGCGTGATCATCCTCGAGGGTGATTCGCTGGTGGGGCAGGTGAACGGCGGCTTGTCGTTCGACCACAACGGCAACGGCGCCATCAGTGTGATCCAGCAGGTGCTCAACGCCTACGGCGACAACTACGACTTCATCACCGTGTTCACGACGTTCGAAGACGCCGGCACGGCCGCCTACTACTTCCCGCTCAAAAACGACATCGACGGCCTCGGCGAGTGCAACTTCAACGCGGGCAAAACTTTCGGCTGCCTCTTCGATCAGCTGCAGGGTCAGCTGCAGGCGCTCGACGGCTTCGTGTTCATGAACTCGCTGCAGTACTGGAACGAGTGGGACGCCAACCTCGACGTCAGCACCAGCCCGATCACCGACTACAACAACTCCGTGTACGCGGTGTTGGGGCAAGAAGTGGCCCACCGCTGGGGCTCGGGGCTGCGCTTTGTTGACCAGCGCACCGACACCGTCAGCAACCTGCTGCTCGGCCGCGACAACTCCCACTGGGCAGCGTTTGTCGACACCGACGCCAGCGTGATGGACGGCTGGGATTGGACCGCCAACGACGACGGCAGCTTCAGCCTCGTCGACGACATGCGCCGCTTCAGCACCCTCGACCTGTACACCATGGGTGCCTTGCCTGTGGCTGCGGCCAAGCCGTTCTTCATCATCGACGACGCTGTCTACAAGGTCACCGGCGATCGCGTCGGCGTGAACAACCGGCCCATTGGTGTCTCCGACGTGCTGCAGATGCCGTCGGTCGCGCTGATGGACAGCATCGGCATGAGTGTGAAGGCGTCGGGCACCAGGGTGCCGGTCACCATTCAAGACGTCGTCGACGCCGAGGGCAACCGCTGCCCCGATCCCGACGCGACGCAGAAGGCGTTTCGTCAGGCGGTCGTGTTGGTGACGCGCCCGGGCCAGACCATCGCTCAGGCCGAAGCAGCGGGCTTCGTCGAAGACCTCGACAGCGTGTTGCTCACCTGGGAGCAGTGGTGGCTCGAGCACACGAACAAGCGCTTGAAGCTGTGCACGGAACTCGACGGGGACTGTGTCCACGCTGAGCAGACCTTGAGCGGTGGCCTCGACCTCAAGGGCACCAGCGTGCAGGCCGGCGCTACCGCCGCCGTCACGCTCACGGTGAGTGCCATCAACGCCGACGTCGAAAACGCCACCATCGCGCTGAAGGCCGACGGCAGTGGTGCCGAGTTCCTCGAGTTGCCCGCCAGTGTCGACGTGGGCACGGTCCGCGCGGGGCAGAAAAAGTCGGTGAGCTTCGAGGTGAAGCTGGCCGCCGACTACCCCTGCGGCACGAGCGCCATCATCCTCGCGACGTCGTCGTCTGACACGGCGGCCGATGTCACCGAAGAGATCCGCTTCTTCCCTGGTCTCAAGACCATCGACGAGCAGACGTTCGCAGAATCCGACAACGGCTTCGCGGTCAACGTCGACAAGAAGGACGCCACCACCGACGGCAGCGCCGGCGCGTTGCGCTACATGGCCAAAGTCGAGCTCACCTGCGACATGAGCCAGCGCACCCCCGAGCGCGACATCTCGCCCAACGACGACGGCGCGTTTTTGACGGGCCCGGGGACTGACCACGTACCGAACCTGCTCGACGACAACGCCGGCGAAGGCGCTGAACTCGACGGCGACACCTCGCTGTGGAGCTCCGCCTACGACCTGAAAGGCACCGTCGACCCCGAGTTCCGCTTTGCCTACTGGCTCGACGGCAAAAGCGGCGATTCGTTGCGCGTGCAGCTCTCCGGCGACGGCGAGAAAACCTTCGTGCGCGCGACGGAAATCGACGACAGCTTCCACGGCTGGGTCGTTGGCCGCGTGAGCGTGCGCGATGTGTTCGACAGCGTTCCCGAGAAGGTGTCGCTGCGCTTCATCTTTGAAGGTGGTGGCACACTCGAAGGCGGCATCGACGACGTGCGGCTGCTCGACTACGACGGCGCCTGCCTTGAAGTCGCGCGCGCCGGCGGCGTGTGCGGCTGCAACGACAACGGCGACGCCACCCCAGCAGCACCCGTTGCGGTGTTGTTCGGCCTGATGGGCCTGCGTCGTCTGCGCCGTCGTCGCTGACAGAACGATGTTGCTCCTGTTGCCGACCGGCGACGTGCGGCACAGGGTGCGTCCATGCACTTTCCCTGGCCGAACGTCGCCGGTGTCGTTTTCGACCTCGACGGCACGCTGATCGACTCCGAAAAAGCCATCTGCGCCGCCGCCAGCCTGGCGTTCGACGACGTCGGCGTCTCCGTCGACGAAGCCGCCGTTGCCGACCATCTGGGCGCGCCGTTGGTCGAGTTGTTCGACGTGTTCGACACCGCCGACCTCGACGACCGCACCGTGCGCGACGCCCGCCGCGCGCATTTCATCGCCCGCTACATCGCCCACTACGATCTGCACCCCGAGAAGGACCCGCCGCCGCTGCCGGGGGTTGTCGAGGCGCTACAGGCTTTGCGCGCGTTGAACGTGCCCCTGGCAGTGGCGACGACAAAGCCCACCTCGATGGCCCTGCAACACCTGCGCGCCTGCGGGCTCGTCGAGGTGTTCGGCAGCATCAACGGCACGCAGCCACCGCTGCGGCCCAAGCCCGCCCCCGACGTCGTGCTCGCGGCGTGTGCTGGTTTGGGCATCGACCCGCGGCAGGCCATCATGGTGGGCGACACCAGCCGCGATGTGGGCGCTGCGCGGGCCGCAGGCTGCCACGCCGTCGTCGTCGCCTACGGTGCGCACCGCGTGCAGGTGGCGCGGGGGCTGGGAGCCGACCTGGTGGTCACGGACCTGCGGCAGCTGCTCCGCTGACGGGTGCTTGTGGCGCTGCAGGAGCTGCCGCCGGCGGTTGCGCTGCCACGGGTGCTGCAGCTGGTTCCACGGGCAGGGCGGGCTGTTTCACGGCGTCTGCGGTGGGTTCTGCAGACGGCGGCGGTCCCGATGCGGGCGGCGTGGGCGGCTGCTCTTGTGGAACGTTGCGTGGAACACAGTGCACGAGCAGCGTGGTGCCGAACTTCTGTTGCACGTCGAGGTCGCACCAGGCGCGCAGCTGAGGGAGCGTGCGCTTCTGCAGTCGACGCTGGGCCACGAGCATCCAGAAGGGCTCGCTCGGCAGCGCCTTCAGCCTGCGCTTCCACGCCTTGGGGCCTTGTTTGGCGCACGTGTCGTCGAGGTGTTCGCGCATCGCCGGGCCAAGGGTTCGCGACGTCTCGACGTGGAAGTCGCGGTAGTACTTGAACAGCGAGCAGCCGTGGCCGTCGAGCACCAACGGTTCGTGCGTTGTGTGTGACGCCGTCGACGACTTCAGCACCGTCATCGCTGCGCGCACGTCGGACTGGCCCGTCTGGCTGCGACCGCCCTTGTTGCGCAGGGCACGCACCTCGGTGGGGGTGCACAGCAGCGCCACGATGACCGCAACGAGCACCAGCCAATCCACGACGACCAGCGAGCGTCGCGGCACCAACTTGAGCACGGCGTCGACACCGATGGCGGCGAGCACAAGGAACCCGGGCAGCAGAAAAAAGTTCGTGCGAAACACGCCCCACGGCCACTGCCGCAGCACGTTGAACACGAGGGTGGTCACGACGGGCAGCAGCAACAACAGCAGCAGCGAGAACCGCCTGCGCCGCACCAGCTGCACAACACCAACGACACACGCGACACCAGCCACCGCCGTGCTCACGTTGACGGCACTCGCGATGGGCCACGTGATGTCGCCGGGCTGGCCGGCAAGCCCCGCGGTTTTGCGCGCCAGCCACACGACGTGGTCGATGACGGAATGGCCCGTGAAAAACACGTCGTACTTGCGGCCCCAATAGTCGGCCTTGCGATCGGCACCGCCCACACGGGCCATGAACAAGGCACCCAGCACGACGAGGGTGACCACCGCCGACAGCACGAGCACGCCCACATCGACGAGGCGGCTGTGCCGAAAGCGCTGCCACAAGGCGGTGAGAAACACGCCCGGGAACGCAAACACCACGCTCCACGACAACAGCGGCGACAGCGGCGCCAACACCGCGACACCGATGAGCGAGCGCCGCTTGTGTGACTTCAACGCATGCATCGTGAGCGCCAGCAGCGACGTGTGCAGCAGGGCTTCGATCGCGTACGGCTTGAACTCGCGCGCCATGCCCACAGCGACGGGATGCACCGCAAACATCCACAGCGCGAGCACCGCGACCGCGGGCTGCACACTTCGCCGCAGCACCCACCACAGCACGGGCAGATGCACCGCCGCGGCGAGAAACGACGGCAGCCGCAGCGTGAGCTCGTCGTTCTGCAGCGTCGTCAACCAGCGCGCGAGCGCCATGTAGCCCGCGGGGCGGATGAACGTGTCGGTGCCCGTGGCGGCGCGAATCGCCCAGTCGGCTTCGTCGGCCCACAGGCCAATGGTGCTGAGGCCACGGCTGCGCAGCCACACGCCAAACACGACGACAACCACCGCCGCCACCGCCCACACACGGGGCAGCGGCGGAGGCGTATCGGATGGGCGAAAGAGGCTGTTCACGCGCGTGCTCGGCAAACGTTCTGCGTGCGCTGCTAGCAGCGTCAGCGCGATTGCACAGCGCGGTGCCGATCGACCGCCCTGCTGCCGCACAACAGCGTCACACCATCAGCGCGACAACAGTGCCACCGACGTCGACCACAGATGCTCCGCCGCCGCAGGATCGAGCGCCCAACGACGCACGCCGCTGCTGGCTTTGGCGTCGTTGTCGACCACCTCGGCTTCGTTGCCGTCTTCGAGGTAGCGGCCCGACACCGTGGCAAACAACGGCGACACGGCTGCCACGAGTGTGGTGGCGGCACCTTCGGCGGGGGTCTTCATGCGCAGCTTGCCGGCCTTCTCGGCGGCGGCCCACCGATCGAGCACCGCCTGGTCCACGTAGCGCTGCAGGTTCGTCATGATGCCGCCGGGCATGAGCGCGTGGGCGACAATGCCGTCGTCGAACCAGCGTTGGGCGATGCCCACGGCGAACAGCACGTTGGCGGTTTTGCTTTGGCCGTAGCCCACCCACGGGTCGTAGGCGCGACGCTCGAAGTGCAGGTCGTCGAAGTCGACGGGGCAGCGCAGGTGGCCGCTCGAACTCACGTTCACGACGCGCGCGTGGCCTGCAGATTTGAGTGCGCCGTGCAAGCCGACCGTGAGGCCGAAGTGCCCAAGGTGGTTCGTCGCGAACTGCAACTCCCAGCCCTCGACGGTGTGCGTGAGCGGGCAGGCCATCACCGCGGCGTTGTTGATGAGCAGGTGCAGCGGCCCCGACCACTGCTCGACAAACCGCGCCACCGAGGCCCGGTCGACGAGGTCGAGGTGCGCCACGTACACCTCGTCGTTGCCGGTGCTGCTGCGCAGTTCGCGCGCGACGGCGTCGCCCACCTCGACGTTGCGCACGGCCAGCGTGACCTCGGCACCAGCCGTGGCGAGCGCGCGGGCGGTCTCGATGCCAATGCCCGAAGCACCGCCGGTGACGATTGCCCGTTGGCCGCGCAGGTCGACGCCCTGCACGACGTCAAGAGCAGTGGTGGTGTTGCTGTAGCCGGTCAAAATGCGCGTCATGTGGACCCGGGTTTCCATGGAGCGTTGTCGAGGAACCCTGCGGGTTGCGACGCACGCGAAGCTCGTTCAGGGCAGACAAACACGACCCGTGTAGCAACCCGCATCGCGCATGGGTGCTGATCCGAAAAGTGAAAGAAAAACAAGAGGATGTGCGAGCGAAGGCGACGAAGCAGATCTCTGCGCCAAAGTGGGAACGAATGCGTTACTTCACACCATGACGCGCGTTGCCGGAGTCTCGATCGTTGCCCCCGACTTCACCGTCGACGAGGTCGTGTGCTCGTTGCGCGCCCCGGCACCCGTCGCCGCCGACCCGCGCGTGTTGCAGAAGCAAACGGCCATCCGCCCCAGCCTCATCGTGCACCGTCGCGCCACGGGCGTTGTGGCCAGCCTCGAGATCCTCACGGGCGAGGTGGTGGCCGAACTCGTCAGCTCGATCACGGGGCTGTCAGCACTCACCAGCGAGTCGATGGCGTTTGTCGACGGCAGCGTGGGCACGTTGATCGGCTTCGACTTCCCCGCCGCCGAGGTGGGCACCGCGCGCCAGTACCACGCGCTCCGCCTCGACCACGGCGTGCTCACCACGCTCACCTTGACCATCGATGCCCTCACCTTGAACGACGCCGGCAAGGCCGCGTGGCTCAAGGTCCTTTCGTCCACCACCCTCGACGGCAGCGGAGCGCTCCCATGACCTCGATTTCGTCACGTCCTTCGGTCGCCCCGCGCATCTCCGCCGAGGCGCTCAAGCAGATTCCGTGTCCAACCTTGCGCACCCTCGTCAACGAAGGCCGCCTCACGCCCGACGCCGCTGGCGTCGTCGATCTCTCGCAGCTCGACACCGCACTCAAGTCGCTGGGCCTCTCGGGCCTGCCGCGCAAGGCACTGGTCATCGGTGCCGACGGCACGCGCAAAGACCACGCTGGCGCGCTGCTCAAGACGTTGTCGTCGTCGCAGTTCAACATCTTCAAGCTCACGGGCGGCAGCCTCGACCACGCTGGCGACACGCGCATCCTGCGTGATGGCGCGCCGAGTGCCGAACGCCTGAAGTGGCTTGGTTCGTTCTCGAGCGACGGCAAGCGCCTCACCCTCGACGATCTCGCGCGTGCTCAGAAAGATGCGCGCACCAGCGAGAAGACCGGCGTGCAAGGTGCGGTGCTCGGCATCGCCGAGCTCGGCGCGTTGCTGCTCGTGTTCGGCAGCCCCGACGCGAAGGGCAAGAAGGGTCTGTCGCTCAACGACCTGCAGTCGCTCTACGTCGAGTCGCGCTTCCCCACGGGGTGGGAAGTGCGCGAGACCACGGGCATGGACCTCGTCGTCACGATGGCGAAGATGGCTTTCACGCAGGCGTTTTCGGCCAACGGCCGCGCGCGCCTCGGCATGGACAAAGCCCTCAACCGCGACGTGCCCCTCGACCAGGCGTCGACCAAAGGCCTGCAGAACGCGCTGTGCCCTGCGGGGATGCGTCCGGCGACGAAGCCCCAGCCCATCTCGCCCGCCGAGGTTGCTGCGGTTCACCAGCCGAACTGAGGTCAGGAGCCCTCGTTGCTGCAGGTGAATATTCCGCATCTGGAATATTCATCGCTCATCACCGAGGGCGAGCCACGCGCCACGACACCACGGCGCCGATCCCGCACACCACGGCGACCATCCACAACGCCGTGCGGTGGCCCACCACGTCGACAAGGCCGCTGCCAAGCACAGGGCCGGCAAGCATGCCGACGGCGTAGGCCGTGTTGTACAGGGCGTAGGCGGTGACGTAGTCGACGGCAGTGTTGCTGCCATCGAGGGCGACGGCGTGATCGACGGCCGCGGCCATCGACGGCATCGCTGGCCCGAGCGTGAACGACAGCGCGACACCCAGCACGGCGAACACCGCGGTGATGCCAACAAGGCTGCTGACGACGGCGATGCATGGCAACACGACCGCCGCCGCGGCCAGGCCAATCGCGCTCACCCGCAGGCCACCAATGCGGTCCACCAGCGCGCCAACCGGCACGGCAACGGCCGCAGAACACACCAGCGCGACGCCGAACAAGAGCCCGATGGCATCGCTGCCAATGCCGAACCGTGCCGCGAGATACGTGGGCATCACCGGCTCGAGCAGCGTGAGCACCGCGCTGCCCACAGCGATCACACCGCCGACGAGCACCACCTGGCCACCGCGCAACATCACGCGCAGCGGCGGTGCCTGGCCGGTGGCTTCAGCAGCGTCGGGCAGCAGGCGAACAGCGGCAAACAGAGCAACGCCCACGACGACGATGAGCACCACAAACGGCAGCGACGGCGACACGGTGAACAGGGCGCCACCCAGCGGCGGGCCCAGCAAGGTGCCAATGCCCGATCCTGTTTGCGCCAGCGCCAGCACACGGCCACGCCGCGTGATCGACGTCGACGAGGCGAGGATGGCCGGGCCCGCCGTCCACGTTGCCCCGGCTGCCAGGCCTTGCAGCGTGCGCGCCAGCAGCAGCCCCGCGTACGTCGTCGCGCCCATGTACAGCAGGGTGGCGAGCACGAGCCCACACAGCCCAGCGATCATCAACAGGCGGGTGCCGCAGCGACGTCGAAGCCGCGTCATCCCCCAGCTGCCCACCAACAGGCTCGCGGCATAGCTGCCAAACAACACACCGGTGGCGGTCGGCGATGCGCCCTGTGCTCTGGCCACGAGCGGCAGAAACGGCACCACCAGCGTGTAGGCCAGCATGTCGACGAAGAAGGCCGCGCTGACCACCAACGCCGCACGTCGCGTCGTCGTCGTCGACATCGCCTCGTTCATCCAGGCTTGCGCGCGAGCAACACGGCGGCTTTGTAGGTGTCTTCGAACGGGAAGATGCCTTCGATGTTGCGCGCCATCACCATCACTTCGTCGCTCACGGCTTCGATGATGTGCGTGAAGAAGCCCGAGCGCAGGCCGAAGTCGTGCAACTCATCAAAGCTGCCAAAGCGAATGGGCGTGGCGAATTCGTCGCGCTCCACCACCTCAAGGCCGGCGTCGGTGAGAAAGCCCGCCACCACGTCGGCCGACTCAGGTGCTGGGTTGATCGCGTGCTGCTCGTCGTGCGCAAGCAGGTGACCCAACAGCGTCTGCAGTGTTGGAAACGCCGCCCACGTGGTGCTCGCGATCGACAGCAGGCTGCCTGGGCGCAACGTGCGAGCAGTATCGGCCACGACCTGTCGGCCATCGATGTAGGTCGTGAGAAAATGCATCAGCGCCACATCAACGGTGCCGGCTTCGAAGTGCCGCCCCACGTGGGCCGCGTCGTCGAGGATGGCGTGCACATCAACGATGCGGCTCTTGGCAATCTCGAGCATGCGCGCGGAGATATCGATGCCGTGCAACGACGCAGCAGGCAGCAGCGCGTGCGCGCCCAGCAACGATGCACCGGTGCCCAGCGCGAGGTCGACGATCCGCGGCGCCGTCGACACGGGCAGGGCACCAACGCGTGCAGCGAGCTGCTGCAAGGCCAGTGCTCGACCACCGCGCAGCAAGCCGTAGCGGTCGTCGTCGTAGTGGTCGGCGATGTGTTGGTCGTAGAGGCGGGCAATGTCCACGCGCGCGCTGAAAACGCGCGCGTCGAACACTCAGGCGTCGTCGCTGTTGTCGATCATGAACAGGACTTCAAACTCGCCCTTCTTGCTCAGGCGCGTGACGAGCGTGCCATCTGGTGCCGCTTCGTCGACGAGAACGCGGCGCACGAGCGGCAGCGCATGGGCCACGTCGTAGACCTCGATCTCGAGGTCGCAGCTGACGGGCTGGTCGTTGTCGCCAATGGTGGTGCCACCGCCCGTGACGGTGCCGTGCTGGCCGAGGGCCATGTCGAGGGGCATCTCGAACCGTGCGGCGCGCTCGTTGGGCGACATGCCCACGGGCAGATGCACGAGCAGGTACACCGGCGGGTCGTGGCGCGTGCCCTCGACCTTCACCTTGCCGGCGGCCTTCTTCGTCGCGGTCTTCTTCGTCGCGGTCTTCTTCGCGGCGGTCTTTTTCGTCGCTGTCTTCTTCGTCGCGGTCTTCTTCGCGGCGGTCTTCTTCGTCGCGGTCTTCTTCGCGGTGGTCTTCTTCGTCGCGGTCTTCTTCGTCGCTGCCTTCTTGGCCGCAGGCTTCTTCGTCGCTGCCTTCTTGGCCGCAGGCTTCTTCGTCGCTGCCTTCTTGGCCGCAGGCTTCTTCGTCGCTGCCTTTTTGGCCGCGGGCTTCTTCGTCGCTGCCTTCTTTGTGACTTTCTTCGTCGCCATCATCACACCTCCTGGCCAAAGGCCGCACGCATTGGCGTCCAGTAGTTGTCGACCCAGCCCTGGCGGTACTGCTCGGCCTGGCTCGGCGGCAGACCGGAGTGCGTGAGCACCAGCTCGGTGCCGTTGGGCGCTTCCTCGAGGACGAATTCGATCTTCGACGCTGCATGACCCCTGGGCCACTCGGTGGTCGACCAGCTCGCGACCACTTTCTTGTCGGCCTCGATGAGCTCGTATTCGCCGGTGATGTAGCCGTCGCCCGCGGTGAAGGCCTGACCTTCAGTGACGTCGCCGCTGCAGGTCGAGCTCGTGAGGCGCCCGTGCTCGACGGGGTCGGTCAGCATCGCGAACACGCGCTCACGGGGGGCAGCCAAAAACACGTGCTGCACGATCGTGGAGGTGGCCGACGCCGATGGCGTGCTCGTCGACGACGACGGCTTCTTCGGCGCCGCTTTCGCGGTGGTCTTTTTGGTGGAGCTGGCGACCTTCTTCGCGGTGGTCTTCTTGGCGACCTTCGCGGTGGTCTTTTTGGTGGAGCTGGCGACCTTCTTCGCGGTGGTCTTCTTGGCGACCTTCTTCGCGGTGGTCTTCTTGGCGACCTTCTTCGCGGTGGCTTTCTTGGCCGCCTTGGCGACCTTCTTCGGCGCGGCCTTCTTCGCGACCTTCTTCGCGGTGGCCTTTTTGGCGACCTTCTTCGTGGCTGCTTTTTTGGCAGTCGCGGTGGTCTTCTTCTTCGCGGCGGTCGCGGTCTTCGTCGAGGTCTTCTTTGTGGCCATGGTGCCCTCCAAACGAGCGCAGCGTTGCCTTGTGGTGGTCGGAAGGTCAACCGCGCGTCGACGGCGGACACCTGCATGACCACGCGAGCGGCCGACGAGTGGCCGTCGAGTGGCCGATGAGTGGCCGACGAGTGGCCGACGAGGTGGGGGCGGTAGTAGCGTCGCACCCATGCGTCGTTGCGTTCGTTTTGCTTCTCGTTGGTCGGTGTTGTCGTCGTCAGCGGCGGTCTGCTGCGTGCTTGGCAGTGGGCTGCTGGCGCAAGGCTGCAGTTCGCCACCGCCGCCGCGTCCGGCGCCAAAAGTGGAAGTTGCCGTCGAGCCCGAGCCGCCAGATCACCCCGCGAAGTGGGCTGATGTCGCGGGCTTTTACGGCACGCAGTGCCCGCCACCGAGCTTCACCCTCGACGAGCCCCTGCAAAAGACCGTCGCCGGTCAAACGTTCACGATCACCGGCACCCACGCCGCGCGGGCTGAGCGTCAGCAGGGGCCGCTGATCATCGGCGTCCTGGGTGCTGTGAAAGATGCCGCCGACGCGACACGCAAAAACCTCGAGATTGCCAAGGCAGCGTTCGTGGCCGCGAAGGTGTCGGTGGTGGTGTTCAACGGCGACGTCGCCGAAACCGCCGAGATCCACGACGTCGCCAAAATGATCGGCGACGTCTTTGGCGACGACCTCCCGTTGATCGTGCACTCGGGCAACTCCGAGTGGACCAGCGGCTTCACCGACGCCTTCGCCGACGCCGAAGCCGCCCACCCCGCGTTTTTCAACATGAACTTCATCCGCCACCTCGACCTCGGCGGCGTGCACCTCGTCAGCCTGCCGGGCTGGAGCGTGCGCGAGTTCGTCAAGCAGGGGGGCTGCCACTACGAGTCAAAGCACGTCGAGGAACTCACCACCCTCGTCAACGAGATCAATGCCAAAGGCGAGGTCGTCGTGCTCACGGCCCATGGCCCACCGCGCGGTGTGGATGCAACGTCGTTGGATCGCACGTTTGACGACGGCAACGTCGGCGACGAAGACCTCGCGCGCTTGCTGCAATCGGGGGCGGTGCGCTTTGGTTTGTTCGGCCACATCCTCGAGGCGGGTGGGCGCGCCACCGCGGATGCCACCACGCACAAGCCGCTGCCGCTGCCGCAGAAGAAGCCGTCGTCGTCGTTGTTTGTGAACGTCGGCTCGGCGAGCAGCGTGGGTGTGCAACTGCTGTCGAAAAAGACGTCGCGCGGCATCGCGGCCATCGTCACCATCGACAAGCTCGACGCCGGCGGTCAGGCCACCGTGAAGTTCGTGCCCCTCAAGAAGTAGGCGACGACACAGCCGCAAAGCGCGTGGGCGAAAACGCAGCGGGCAGGGCGGCGTTGTCGACGAGGGTGTTGGCCATCAGCTCGCCGCTCAAGGCGGCGAGCAGCACGCCGTTTCGGAAGTGGCCCGAGGCCAGCCACACGCCCGAAGGTTGCTGGCCCAGCAGCGGCAAGCCATCGCTGGTGCCGGGCCGCAAGCCCGCCCACGTCGACGTTACGGGGGTTTCGCCCAACGACGGCACCAGGGCCTGCACCATGCTGGTGATGCGCGACAACCCCGCAACCGTGATCGCTTTTTCGTAGCCCACGTGCTCCATGGTGGAGCCGGCAATGACACGCCCGTCGACGCGCGGCACGACGTAGCCACCGCGGCCGTAGACGACGGCGTCGAACAAGCCGGCAGGCCCCTGCAGTTCGAGCATCTGTCCGCGCACGGGCACAACGACGTCGGCGGTCACGCCTGCACCGCGCACCTGCGGTGTCCACGCCCCGGCGCACACCACGACGGCGTCGGCTTCCACAATGCCAGCGACACCGCGATCGTCGACGAGCTCGACGGCGTTTTTCGCCACCGACAACACGCGCCGCGACAACAGCGTGGCCGACGTCCGCGCCACATCGTCGCGCATCGCCTGAAACAGCAGACGCGGCTCGAGCGAGAACTCGTTGGCAAAGTGGGCCGCGCACACGACGTCGCCGATGATGGGCAGCGCCGCTTTCGTCTGCTGCGCATCGAGCAGCGTTGCGGTCAGGCCTGCTGCCTGCTGCCACTGCACGCGGGCGGTGATGTGGGCGGCTTCGTGCTCGTCGCTGGCGACGTCGAAGGTGCCGCCGTTGAGCTGGCCGATGTCGACGGCGACGTCGCGGCCGCTGTGGGCTGACAGGTCGGCAATCAGGCGGCGCGCGGCTTCGAGGCCCTGCAGGCACAAGCGCAGAAACGGGCCGTCGACATCGCATTCCACCAGCGGCGACAAGATGCCGCCGGCTGCCCAGCTGGCTTCTGCACCGGGCACGCCACGTTCAATGAGCACAACGTCGACACCACGACGGGCCAGCTGCCGTGCGACAGCGGTACCCACGAGACCAGCTCCAACCACAACAACGCGCATGTCGGTGCATGTAGCAGTGTGCGCCTACGCTCGACGAGCCGCGAAACGCCGCAGTGCCACGGGGCGCCAGATCGTCAGCTGGCGATGGCGCGCACACTGCGCGCTGACCACAGCATCAGCGCGTTGGGAATGTTCGCCAGGGCGAGCACGCGTTGGGCCGCGCCGCGCAGAATCGCTTCGCGGGGCATGCCGAACACCGCACAGCTGGCCTCGTCCTGGGCGATGGTCGTGGCCCCGGTGCGAAACAACGCGGTCATGCCGTCGGCCCCGTCAGCGCCCATGCCCGTGAGCAGCACACCAGCGATGTCGACGTCGCGCAGGCGAGCGGCCGCATGAAACAGCTCATCCACCGACGGTGTGTGGTGACTGTTGGCCACGCCGTCGCGCACCACAACGCGAAGGGTGTCGCGCGAGCCTTCGAGATCGACGTGACGTCCGCCTGCAGCGACCAGCACCATGTTGTTGCGCAGCAGTTGGCCGTCGGTGGCCTCGCTGACCTCGAGAGAGGTGAGCCTGTTGAGGCGGTCGGCGAAGCGCCGCGTGTACTCGGGTGGCATGTGCTGCACGATCACGATCGGCGGGATGGTGCCGCGCAACCCGCGCAACAAGGTGGCGATGGCCTCGGTGCCGCCGGTCGAAGCACCCAGCACAATCAACGACGACGGACGTGGGTGCCGATCGATCGCCGCCGCAGGTTTCGCAGCCAACGCCAACGGCGCTCGACGGGGTGCTGCCTGGAGCACGGCGCTGCGCAGGGCCCGCGCATGGGCACCGTCGTCACCCTGATACGCCAGCGGCTTGGGCACGACGCTGCTGGCACCCGCCGCCAGTGCTTCTGCGCTGACATCGCCGGTGGTGCCGATGGTCGACGAGCAGACCACCACGGGGACAGAGAACTGCGACAACAGCTTCTTCAAGAAGCCAACGCCGTCGAGCCTTGGCATCTCGAGACCGAGCAGGATGACATCGGGGAGGTCTTCAGCGAGTGCCGCGAAGGCGTCGAAGGCATTGGCGCAGGCGCGGCACACCTGAATCGACGCGTCGGCTTCGAGCACACGCGTGTGCACCTGACGCGCGGTTGCAGAGTGGTCGATGACGAACACACGCAGCGTCACGTCGACCTCACTTTCCAGGTCGACGACGCAACGATGGCGTGCCCCGCCACAAGCAGCACGTCTGCTTCGACCACGTCTGCTTTGGCCAGGTCCGTTGTCAGCAGGTCCATGGTGCTGGCTACGACAGCACCCCGGCGAACTTGAGGCGCCGCCGCTCAAACCCCTCGGTCGGATCCGCGCTCCTTCGAGCGTTCAACGACGACGACGACGTCTTCACGGCGCACGATGGCCGGCTGTTCAGGCGCCAGCGCGAGCGGCAGCTTCTGCTGCTGCAGATCCACGAAGGAGAAGCCGAGGAAGTTGCGCGCGAACTCGTCGACACTCACGGTGAACGTGTAGCCCCACGGGTTGTACACCTCGACGACACCGTTGCTGGCGTCGGTGCCGCGCACGTCGACAATCGCGTACTCGTGCATCGTCACGAACTGGCCCTTGTGCTGCTCGGCGAAGGCCGCGTCGGGGAACGCGTGGGCCCCGGTCGTCATGGCGTTGCCGGCGTCGAAGTGGCGCTTCAACGACGAGAACACCTCGTCACGCGGCGAGGCCGCTGTGTGCAACGCGTAGCCGGCCTGTAAGCCCGTCAGACGCGACAACGCTTCGAAGCCGAAGCCCGACTCGAGCTTCGCGAAGTTGCCTTCGAGCCTGGCGCCCGCTTGCTCGAGCACCTGAAACCAGTGGCCGCCGGTGTTCTTGGCGTACAGGGCTGCGCCCTTGTCGGTGGCCCACACCGAGTCCTGCACGTCGACACGCACGCTGCCCTGCGGCAAATGCATGAGGTTGTGGCTGAGCTGCACCGAGTAGAAGCGGTCGCCGCCGAGGGTGGTGCGCTCCTCGATGATGCGGTGCGGAAACGATGGGTCGCGCGCAACGATCGCTGCCGCCGACGCGGCGAAGTAGCAGTCGCCCACAGCACCTTGTTTGACGTCGGTGTAGGCAACGCTGTCTTTGGCCAACACGCCGGTGACAGCGACGGCCTGGGCTGCAGCGTGCTCGCGCAGGGGGGCGGCCATCGTGGCTTGTTTCGCGGAGAAGAAGTCGGTGATTTTTGCGAGGGCGTCGCCGTTGAAGCCGCGCTTGGCGATGAGCTCGTGCGCGAGCTGCAGCATGCGCTGCGGGGCGACGGTGCCCTTGTCGACGGCCGAGGTGATCACAGCGACCTCGTCGACGGTGACGCGGCCCGAGCCCGACAGCAAACGCTCGCGCAACTGCACTTCAGCGCGCACCTGCAGAAAGTTCACGGTGGTGCGTTGGTCGGGGGCAAGGCGTGCGGGCGCCTGGGCGTAGGCGACGACGATGGGCTTCACCATCGGCGACAACACCGCCATCGCTCCCGCAGCACCCAGCATGGCCCGGCCGATGAAGCTGTCGCCCAATGTGCGCAGCAGCGATTCCGATTCCGCGGCGGGTTCAGCAGCGGCCGCAGCGACGGTCGGCGTCGTCGCGGGGGCGACTGTGGCGGTCGT
Organism: Myxococcota bacterium; assembly: GCA_044349155.1. Classification (GTDB taxonomy): domain Bacteria; phylum Myxococcota; class UBA727; order UBA727; family VGSZ01; genus VGSZ01. The sequence continues at coordinate 3,286 of JBIKRQ010000024.1, read as the reverse complement.
GGGGCGGGGTGTAAACGGAACGCGGGTCACGGACATGTGAACACTCTGCAGAAGCGCGCTCGTGACGTCATCCCCCATCGGCGTGTGTCACGAAGTGGGCGAACAGATGTCCACCTCGGCGCAGGCGCCACGACGTCGACCAGATCACACCGCGTTGCACGAATGTTGCGGCAGATCAGGGAAAAACCGGGTCAGCTGAGGCGTGTTCGAAGAACCGAGGTGCTCTGTGTCCAAACGTGTCGTACTTCCCCTGCTCGCGGTGTGTCTGAGTCTGACGCACCTTGCCTGTTCTCCTCCCGACGACTCGAGCGAGGGTGAAGGCGAAGGCGAAGGCGAGGGAGAGGGCGAAGGCGAGGGCGAAGGCGAGGGCGAAGGCGAGGGCGAAGGCGAGGGAGAAGGCGAGGGAGAAGGCGAGGGAGAAGGCGAGGGAGAGGGTGAAGGCGAGGGAGAAGGCGAAGCTGGCGCTGGTACCTGCGGCGCACCGTTTGTCGCCCATACCGGCGTGAACACCGGCCACATCGTCGCGGCGACGGCCAACGACCTGCCATCGACGTGCAGTGTTGGTCGCGGCGGCGAGCACGTGTGGCACTACACGCCCACAAACCCCGCAGCACCCGTGATCGCGGTGGCGCGTGCGGTCGACGTCACCATCGACGTCGAGCTGTTTGCGCTCGATCGCTGCGGCGACGACAGCGACGAATTGGCCTGCTCGGGTGAGCTTGGGTCCGACACCATCGTCATCGACGTGCCTGCGGGTGCCGACAGCGTCGACATCGTCGTCGACTCGTTCGTCTCGCGCTCCGATGGCCGCTACACCTTGACGATCGGCGAAGCCACCGTCGTGGGCGAGGGCGATGCCTGCGACGACTTCGCGGTGTGCGGCGACGGGCTCACCTGCGTCGACAGCATCTGTCTCGACTCGACCGAGGCGTTCTGCGCGGCCGAGGCCGACATTGACGCCGGCCTGTTCACGGTGGACGCCGTGGGCGTGACCTCCGCGCCGACGTGCGGTGGCCTTGGCAGTGCCGACCGCGCGGCGACCGCCATTCGGCACACCATGCGCAACAGCGGGCTGTTGTCGTTGCGCTCGCAAGACTTCGCCAGCTTTGTTGTCGAGCGCCGCAGCGCCTGCGGCGATGCCACCGTGGTCGCGTGCGAGGTGATTGGGCAGTTTGGCAATGCCGAGTTCGAAGCGAACGCTGGTGACGTCGTGCACCTCGCGGTCTTCGGCGACGGCAGGCTCGAGTTGCAGGAGGTCGTGACGCTGCCCGCAGGCTCGCGCTGCGCCCCCGGCAACGCGAACGCGGTGTGCGCGGAACCAACGGAGTGCCTCGGCACGCCGGGCCGCGAAACCTGCACGACCGCAACGGACATCCCGCTCGGCGACAGCTGCGATCCAGACGACACCCGCGACCGCTGCATCGACGGCCAGTGCCTGTTCGACGGCATCGGCGCCTTCTCCTGCATCGACCCGCTCGCCGAGTTCTGCACGGCCGAGGCGGTGACCGCCGGCCCCACGACGCAAACGCTGCCGCAGACCAACGATGTGTTCAACCCGACGTGCGGGGGCTTTGGCGGGCGCGACAAGGTCTTCACGTACGTGGCGGTGAGCGACTCGCGCGTGGTGATCACGCCCGACAGCAACACCACCATCAGCATCCTGGCGTCGGCCTGTAATGAGCAGTTCACCGAGACGTGTTCGTCGGGCGCTTCTGGCGACCCGCCGGCGCGCACCCAGCGGCTGCAGCCCGGTGACGTCGTCACGTTTGTCGCGTCGGCCCAGCAGACCGCCTCGTTTACGCTGGTTGAAGAGCCCATCACGGTGCTTCAGTCCGGTGCCACCTGCGACCCGACGAGCGAAACGGAGCTGTGCCCCATCAACAACGAGTGCCTTGGCGGCCCCTCACCGCGTGGCTTCACCTGCACCACCGCGCAGCTCGCCGACGAAGGCGACGCGTGCCGCCTGGGTTCGACCGACCAGGTCTGCGCGCGCGGCCTCAGCTGCACCAACGACGTCTGCGTCGTGGACCAGGGCGAGACCGAGGGCGAACTCACCGGCACCCTCACGCCCGAGGAAACGTCGTTCGCTCGCGTGGGCAACGGTTGCCGCCGTGAGGGAGATGGGCGCTTGAAGGTGAACCGCTTCACCGTGACCAACACCACCAGCCAGCCCACGGCCGTGACGTTCACGACCGACGGCGGAAATGATACAGTCATGGCGGTATACATTCCGGAGTTCAATCCATCGAATCCGGTCGAGGCCTGCCTGGTCAGCAATGACGATATCGTAAATGGCAACTTCAACAGCGCCGTCAACTTCAACCTGGCAGCCGGTGGCACGGCAGAAATCGCGGTGTGGGGCTTCGATCCCACAGCAGTCTTCAGTTTTACGCTGCAGTACACGAGCACCCAGCCGATTGTGGTTGAACGACGCTGACTGCGCAGAGCTGCTTCCGTTTTATGTTGTTGGAGGATTCAATGAAGAAGACGATGTTCAGTGTTGCTATGATCGCTGGCCTCTCCACGCTCGTGGCTGCTGCCGGCTGCGCGCCCCCCGATGGCACTGCCGAGGGCGAAGGCGAAGGAGAGGGTGAAGGCGAAGGCGAGGGTGAAGGCGAAGGCGAGGGTGAAGGCGAAGGAGAGGGTGAAGGCGAAGGAGAGGGTGAAGGCGAAGGCGAAGGCGAAGGAGAGGGCGAAGGCGAAGGCGAACCGCCGATCGATGATTGCTTCGACGGCCTCGACAACGACGACGACTTCCTGTTCGACGGTGCTGACCCGTCGTGTCAGGCGGGCCTCGCCGAGGTCGCCGACTTCGACCAGTGCGACGACGGTGTCGACAACGACTTCGATGGCCGCGTCGACGGTGTCGACCCCGACTGCGTCAACGGCATCGAGACCGATCCGCTGCGCATGCCCGACATCAACGTCCTGGGCGACCCGGGGCTGGTGTCGCCGTTCTTCACCAACAAGACGGCTATCGCGGGTTCCTCTGAGGTGCTCGACCGCTGCTTCACCGGTCTTGGCAATCGCCGGTTGCTGCGCTTCAACAGCTACATCGGCAACGTTGGTACCGCTGATCTCGTTGCGACCGGTACCGGAGATCCAGCGGTCAGCAAGGAAGGTCATCCAACGGTGTGGACTGCTTCGCCAGCATTTGGTGGTGGTCTGCGATTCGAAGGTTGGAGCCGCTTCTCATTGTTGAGAAATGGTGAGGCAATCGCCTTTGGTCACAAGTCCAGCTTCTGCATGGTCGACCTTCACCAGATCGACCCGAACGTGCCCGCTT
>JBIKRQ010000281.1:0-8445 GCA_044349155.1 Myxococcota bacterium | reverse complement strand
ACTGTCACGAGCAACGCTGCCGTCGACCCGGTGCGCATCGTCAACCTCGAGGCCAATGGTGGCGGCACGCCGTTCTGCCAGCTCGACGTCACGCCTGTGCGTGGTGGTTTCCTCGACGAGCTCACCGCCCAGGGCCGCACCGGCATCGTCGAGTTCGGCCGCACCGCGGTGTTCATCGAGAAGCGCCTGCCCATCGTCGCCACCAACATCGGCAACGCCGCCTGCACCATCAGCAGCGTGCAGTACGACAAGGCGGAAAACACCCTCGCCAACGAGTTCTCCCTCGAGGACGAAGCGGGCAACAGCGGTTTGTCGACGTCGCCCATCCTCATTGAGCCGGGCCAGAGTCGCACGTGGTACGCGCGCTTCGCTCCCACGCGCACCATCGAGAGCGACAATCCCCTCGACGTGTTCTCGTTCGGCTCCTACTCGGGGTCGCTTGGCTCGTCGTCGTTCTCGTGCGGCTTGTTCGGCGACACCAACTCGCGCTGTAACGGTGTCTCCTTCATCACCGACGACACCCGCACCGATTTCAGCGACACCACCGAGGAGCCGGGCAAGTTCTCCGTCGGCTTTTCGGGCACGCCAGTCGAGCCGTCTGTCGACGTCATCCCGTCGGAACTCGACTTCGGCCTGGTCACCCTCGACTGCGGCTCACCCGAGCGCCGCACCACCATCTACAACACCGGTGGCGTCGACCTGACCGTGGGCCAGCCCGTCGTCGACCCCGCCACCACGCCGCCGACGTTCAAGGTGCTCGCCACGAGCAACCCGCAAGACTCGCCCAACGACGAGACCACCGGTTGGCCCAAGGTGGTGCCGCCTGGCGGTTCGTTGTCGGTCAACGTGCGCTACTTCGCGCGCCAGACGGGGCCGCAAAACGGTCTCCTCGTCATCCCCACGTTCGAAGACGGCAGTGAGGGCCCGCCGATCACGGTGCCCCTGCGCGGCGAAGGCACCCTTGAGCGCAGCCAAACCGACATCTTCGATCAGGCCGGCGATCCCACGGTGGACGTGCTGTTCGTCGTCGACGATTCGGGTTCGATGAGCGACGAGCAAGACCAGCTCGGCTCGAACTTCCCGCAGTTCTTCACGGCCTCGAACGTCACGGCGGCCGACTACCACATCGCTGTCACCACCACGCTCACTGTGGGCAGCAACTGCGTCGACATCGGCGGCAACGCCAACTGCGCTGACGACGACATGAGCGGCTACTACACGAGCGCTGGCGGCGATCGCTTCATCACGCCTGCGTCGTCAAACCCTGAGGGGCAATTCACGGCGAACGTGCAGGTGTCCGACACGCGTAACCCATCGCGTCCGACGTCAGACGGTGGCGAAGGCGGCCTGCGCGGCGCCTACAACTTCCTCACCGCCCCGAAGATCACCGACCCGGCGATCAACGGCGGCTTCCTCCGTGACGAGGCGAAGCTGCACGTGATCATCGTGTCGGACGAGCCCGACCAAAGCCGCGGCCCCACCGACCTCTACATCGACTTTTTCCGCAACCTGAAGGGCTTCAGAAACGAAGGCCTCGTCGCGGTGAGTGCGATCTCCAAGCGCGACGGCGAGACCTGCAACGCCGACGACGCCGACGTGGGCAGTGCTCGCTACAGCGACGTCGTCACCGCCCTCAACGGCCGCTTCCAGTCGATCTGCGACGACGACTGGTCGGCGACGATGCGCTCGCTGGGCCTCGACAGCGTTGGTCTGCAGGTCGAGTTTTTCCTCTCGCGTGCTGCGACCGCGGCGAGCTTGAGCGTGTGCGTGCGCAGCGGATCGCCGACGGCGGCGTGTACGCCAGCGCAGCAAACGTCGTCGACGGCGAGCAATGGGTGGTTCTTTGACAGCACCACGAACTCGATCGTGTTCAACGCGCAGTCGGTGCCTCCTCGCGGGTCACGCGTCGAGGTGCGCTACGAAACCTTCTGCTTCGCAGAGTAGGTTGGTCGTTGTTGTGTTTTGATCCGGGTCCTCGGGCTCGGATCGTGTGACAAGTCGACGGCGGCCCGTGTGGTCGACGTCGAGACTGCGGATGCTGCATGACCAACCGTCGCCCACCACCGCCTCAGGGATTCGACCAGGACGCCGAGACGTTTGTTCGACGGCCGGCGGTCGAGTCGACAGCGCTGTTGGAGCGCCCGCTGTTTTCTGATGCGTTCGACAACCTGCCCTCGCGCGACGACGACGACGACGACGACGCACCAACTGAGCAAACCGACGCCGAGCGCCGGGTGTTGCTCCCGGCCGATGCGGCGACGGGGCGCTATCAGCTCAACGACCTCGACGACCTGGTCGACGACCTGCCCGATGCGCACATCTCCGAGTTCGACGTCTCCGACATGGACGGCGACGTGGTCGACATCGCGGCCACCACGATCATGCAGTTGCCTCCGTCGATGATCGGCCACCATCCGCCCGAGCCCGTCGAGCAGATTGCCGTGCGCAAGTGGAGCGCTGGGCCTCAAGCGATGCTGCCAACACCAGACCCCGCCAACATCACGTTGGACGGCGACGACGACGACGACGACGACGAACTGCCTCCGCTCACACCGCCCCCCGCGCGCCGGGCCGCATTGGCCCCCACCATGCCGTTTCTGTCGGTGTCGGCGGTCAAGGCGGGTGCGTTCCTCGTCGACGCGCCGGTTGCCCTCGCCGAGCCACCACGCACGCACGCTCCGGTCCCCACGTCGGTGGTCACCGACATCAGCACCGGCGAGCCCGGGCTGCGCGACACCCTCGACGACGCCCTGGCCGCGTTGTTGGCTGCCCAGGCCTGCGCCGACGCCGGGGGCGTGCCGCGCGGGCTGAACACCCACCTCGAAAAGGCGGTCGAGCTGTTGTCACGCGCCATCGATCTCGCCGAAGGTGATTGAGCCTCGGGGCGGGCGGGGACACTTCCCCGCCGATGAATTCTCGACGATCACTTGCGCGAATGCGTTGAAATGACGGATCGTGCCATCGATGTCGTCGATGCCTGTGCAGATTGGGCACTTCAAAGTGCTCTCCGAGCTCGGCCGCGGCGGCATGGGCGTCGTCTACAAAGTCAAAAACACCAAGAGCGGTGCTTTGTGCGCGCTCAAAATGATTCCGCCCGAGGCCCTCAGCCGCGCTGACTCCGAGCTGCGATTCAAGCGTGAATTCAGGGCGATGCAGCGGGTCGAGCACCCAAACGTCATCCGCGTGTTCGACGCCGGCACCCACGATGGCTGCCCGTTTTTCACGATGGAGCTCGTCGAGGGCAGCGAGATTCGTCGCTTCCTCGATGGCGAAACGCCGATCGTGGCCAGCGGCAAAGATGGCCCCCCAAACGTCCTCACTGAGGCCCAGCGCGAGCGCCTCAACGCCCCCGAGCGCGTCAAAACCGTGGCCGACCTCGTCGTGCAGGTCGCCTTTGCGCTCGCGGAAATCCACAGCCACCGCATCGTTCACCGCGACCTGAAGCCCGACAACATCATTGTCAGCCGCGCGGGCGTGGCCAAGCTGATGGACTTCGGCATTGCGAAGCAGCTTTCAAGCACCAGTGAACACAGCACGAGCGGCATGGTGGTGGGTACGTTCAAGTACCTGTCGCCCGAGCAAGCGCTCGGCGGGGAGATCGACGGCCGCGCCGACCTCTACTGCCTGGGCATCATCCTGTATGAGCTCCTGAATGGCCGGCATCCATTCTATAGTGAAAATAGCGTCGGCTATGCCTATCACCACGCCAAGAAGCTCCCTCCAGATATGGAGAAGCTCAACAGTGGTGTGCACCAGGGCCTCAAGGCCGTGTGCGAGCGGCTGATCAAAAAAGACCCGCGCGAGCGCTACGCCACCGCCGAAGACGTCGTCGCCGCCATCCGCGAAGCCGTCGACGGCGCAGCCCCCGCCCCCGTCGTCGAAACCAGCACGCGGCAGCGCGCCGTCGGCCCTGCGGCCGTCAAAAACCTGCCCTTCGACCTCGCCAAAGACCAACTCTTCGCGCCCGCCCACGTCGGCCGTGATGAGCCGTTGCGCGCCATCGCCAAGCGCCTTGAGCAGCTGCAGCGCGGACGCCCCGCCGTTGTCGTCGTCAACGGTCGCAATGGGCTTGGCAAAACGCGCCTGCTCAAAGAGGCCGACGCCGCTGCACGCGAGACGCGCATCGACTTCGTCTGGGGCCGTGCCGTCGCCCAGGGCGCGCCGTACCACCCGTTCATCGAGATCCTCAACAGCCTCGTCACCGAGATTGCCAACCGCCCCGCCGAGGAACTCAAGCGCCTGCTTGGCGACGACGGCCGCGTGCTTGCCCGCTACGTGCCGGCGATGGAGCGCCTCGACATCGGCGTGCGTCCGCGCCCCGCAGCGCTGCTCGAGCCTCAGGGCGAACGACTGCGGTTTTTGTCGGTGGTGTCGTCGTTCATTGCGCGCATGGCGCTGCTCAAGCCGCGCGTGCTCGTGCTCGACGACCTGCATCTCGCCGACGAGCCCACCCTCGATTTGGCGCGCCACCTCGTCGAGAACATGGCCCGCGCCGAGATCGACACGCCGGCCGCACGCGGCGGTCCAGTCGCCATCGCTGCAGCGATCGACCCCGAGCACAAAGCCGACGGCCTCGCACCGCTCATCAAGCGCCTCACGGCCACCGACTGGAACGCCGACAACGTCGTCACCGCCATCGCGCTGCAACCCCTGCCGGTGGGTGCGGTGCGCGAACTGTTGGCGTCGATGATCGGTGGCAGCGAGGTCGCCGAGGCGCTCGCGGAGTACCTGCAGCAGGAGAGCGGCGGCATCCCCGGCGTCGTCGAAGAACGCGTGCGCGCCTGGGTCGAAAGCGGCGAGCTGCGTCGCAGCGGACCAGCCAACGCGCGCCAGTGGGTGTTTGTGAAGGCCGCCGTCGAGGGGGCCACCGAAGCGCCGCGGGCCAAACCCGTCGAGGTGCGCGCCGCCACCCGCTGGGACATCCCGATCCCCGACTTCAACGACAACCCCAACGAAAAGCGCGTGGCGCGCCTGGGCGATGTTGCGCGCGACGTCGCCGAGCGGGTGGCTGTCGTCGGCGAGCGCATTCACGCCGCCATGCTCGAACGTGTCGCGCTGCGTCCCGAAACAGAGCTGCTCGACGCCCTCGATGAGCTGATCAAGCGCTCGATCCTCGTCGAAGACAACGAACTTGGTGGCTGGCGCTTCGTCGACGCCGACGACCGCAAAGCGCTGCTCAAGCTGCTGCCCGACGTGCGCCAGCAGCAACTGCACCTGTTGGCGGCCCGCGCGGCCATCGATCAGGCGCACCGCACCCGCCGCCCCACCAACCCCGACGAACTCGCGAGCCACTACCTGGCGGCCCACGAGCCCCTCCTGGCCATCGAACAGCTCGCCGCCGCCGCCAAGGCCGCCCTCGCCGCTTCCGCCACGCAGACAGCGGCACAGCGCGTCCGCGAGGCCCAGGAGTTGTTGGCGACGGAGCAGAAGCAGGCCGAGGAACGCGGCGACTCGCGTGATCCGCGTCTCTTGCGCGTCGACGTCGAACTGGTGTTGCTGCGCCTCGATGTGTTGTCGGCCGTGAACGAACACCGCGAGTGCGTCACGCTCGCGCAGCGTCGTTTGCCACGCATGCAGGGCAGCATCGATGGTGGCCTCGTGGCCGAGCTGTTGCTGCGCATGGCGTCGAGCGAGCGCGTACTGGGCGAGCTGGATTCGGCCCTCGAACACACCGCACAGGTGCTCTCGCGCACCGAACGCGGTGGCAGCCATGGTTTGCGCTGTCGGGCCAAGGCGTTGTGCGGCGCCATCTACGGCCAGCGTGGCAACTTCGACCTCGCCGACCGCTACTACAACGACGCGCTCGAGCTGGCGCACACCATCGGCGACGAGCTTGAAGAAGAGCGCGCGCGCTGGGCCATCGCTGCACGCCGCTTGAGCGTGGGCGACCTCGACGAGGCGCAGCGTGAGTTCGAGCAGCTGCTGCAGGCGGCCACCGCCCGCGGCGAAAAGCTGCGCATCACCAACTTTGTGAACTCCCTCGGCGTGGTTGCCCACGAGCGCAACGAGCTGTCGGTGGCCGAAAACGCCTACCGCCGCATGATCGAACTCGCGAAGCCCGCGGGCGACAGGCGTTCACTGGCCAACGCGTTGACCAACATCGCCGTCGTGCGCCGCGACGTGGGCGACCACGACGATGCGCTGGTGCTGCTCGGCAAAGCTGCACGCATCTTGAACGACCTCGACCAGGTGGAGCAGCTCGCCTACCTGCGCATCGTTGAGTCACAGGTGCACCTCGAGCGCGCGGTGTCAGACCACGCCAAGCCCACCGACAACGCCGATGCGCTGCGCACAGCCGACGAGGCCCTCGCGATCGCCACCACCGCCAACTCCGCCACGCGCATCGCCGAAGCCGCCATGTGCCGGGGGCTCGCGATCGCGCGGCTGGGGCAGCGCGAAGGACGCGACGAGATCGCCAGCGGTCTGCGCACCGCCGCCAGCCTCAACGTCAACCGGCTCCTGCTGTTTGGTGCGCTGTGCGAAGTGGAAACCCTCGCCACCAGCAACGCCGTCAACGACGCTGTGGTCACGTTGAACACAGCACTCGCGCGCGCACACCGCACCGGCTTTCAGCGCTTCGAGAAGAAGCTGCGAGCGCTGCAAGAACGTCTGCAGCTGCAGTAGGCGACGACGACGACGACGTCAGCTGCGCTTGCGCTTCGGGGGCACCGGTGGTGCCACACCTTCGGGCAGCGGCAACACCGCCGACGCCAGCATCGACATCAGCACCAGATCGGTGAACCGGCCGTCTTTGAAGATGCCACCGCGACGCACACCCTCGACGACGAAGCCGACGCGTTCGTAGGTGCGCAGGGCGCGGTCGTTGCCAGCGATCACCTCGAGTTCAACGCGGTACAGACCGAGGTCGGCGACGCAGTGGCGCACGAGCGCCGTCATGGCATCAGCGCCGAAGCCCTGCCCGCGGTCGCTCACCTCGCCGATCACGATGCCCAGGCTGCCGTTGCGGTTGCGCCAATCGATGCGGTGCACGCCGCAACAGCCAATCAGGCGCGGCGTCGACGTTGTCAGCTCCTCGATCGCAAACACGGCATCGCTGGTGCTTTTGAGCAGGCCCTCGAACCAGCGCTCCTCCTCGGCGAGCGACATCGGCGAGCTGCGGGCCAACAGCGCCCGCGTGGCGGGGTCGTTGAACCAGCGCACCAGCGACGGCAAATCGCTGCGCTCAAGGGCCCGCAGGCGGACACGGCCGGACACCAACATCGCCACACCTCAACAAACGCGGGGCCTCAACCGACTCGCCTCGGCGACAAAGCCCAAAGCGCCCACTTCGACGCGCAGCGTCGGCCCTTGCGATCTGGGTCGCAAGGGGCCATCGGGCCGTCCGGTTCAGCGAGCTTTTGCGGCCGCTTGCGGTCGCAAAACATCACTACATTCCAATCCTTGGCGGGACGCCACGGAGTGGAATTTCGAGGAGAACGCCATGCCGCAGCGCACCGATTTGAAGTCCATTTGCGTGTTCGGCAGCGGGCCGATCGTGATCGGTCAGGCCGCCGAGTTCGACTACTCCGGCGCACAGGCGGTGAAGGCGCTGAAGGCGTGTGGCTACCGGGTTGTCCTCGTCAACTCGAACCCCGCCACGATCATGACCGACCCCGATCTGGCCGACGCGACCTACATCGAACCGCTCACGCCCGACGTGGTCACCAAGATCCTCGAAGCGGAACGTCCCGACGCAGTGCTGCCCACCGTCGGCGGGCAGACGGCCCTGAACCTGGCCATGGCCCTCGACAAAGACGGCACGCTCGAGCGCCTTGGCATTGAGCTCATCGGTGCAAAAGCCGACGTCATCGACAAAGCCGAAAACCGCGAGCGCTTCAAGAAGTGCATGGACGAGATCGGCCTCGGCTCGGCCCGCAGCATCGTGTGTCACACGATGGAAGAAGTGCTCGCAGCGTCGAAGGAGCTGGGCCTGCCGACGGTGATTCGTCCGTCGTTCACGATGGGTGGCACCGGTGGCGGCATCGCCCGCACGCAAGAAGAGCTCATCTCGATCGCCACCTTTGGCCTCGACGCCTCGCCCACCCACGAGCTGCTCATCGAAGAGTGTCTGGTGGGTTGGAAGGAGATCGAGTTCGAGGTCGTTCGCGACAAAGCCGACAACTGCATCATCGTCTGCGGCATCGAGAACCTCGACCCGATGGGTGTGCACACCGGCGACTCGATCACCGTCGCGCCGATCCAAACGCTGACCGATCGCGAAGTGCAGAAGCTGCGCGATGCCTCGCTCGCCGTGTTGCGCGCGGTTGGTGTTGAAACCGGTGGCAGCAATGTGCAGTTCGCCATCAACCCAAAAGATGGCCGCGTCGTCGTCATCGAGATGAATCCGCGCGTGAGCCGCAGCTCGGCACTCGCCAGCAAGGCCACGGGCTTTCCGATCGCCAAGGTCGCTGCCCTGTGTGCGGTGGGCTTCACCCTCGACGAGAT
>JBIKRQ010000280.1:0-8454 GCA_044349155.1 Myxococcota bacterium | reverse complement strand
CCACCAGCGGCACTGGCAGCAGGAGGTGGCGCCCACGTTGTTCTCGGTGCGCTTGCGTGGAGCGCGCCTGCCAGAAAACAACGCCGAGCTCGCCGCGGTCGGCATCTACAGCTTGAAGCAGCACCTGTACGCAGGCACGTTTGCGTCTTGCGGCGGCGACTGGCGCTGCTTCCTTCGGGCCCTTGCTGGCGTTGCCGGACAAGCCGACCCCGAGGTGGCCCTCGCCGAGTGGAGCGGGCCGTCGTCACGCGAGGTCCGTCTGCCATGACCGCTGCCACCATGCCCACCACCCCTGCTGCCGTCGTTGTCGTCGACGAAGTCCGCGATGGCGCCCGCGTCGACCGCGCCGTGGTTGGCCTGGTGGGGCTGCCCACGGCGGTGGTGCGCCGGCTGTGCGACGACGGACGCGTGCTGCGCAACGGCAAGAAGGCCAAGGCTGGTGATCGCGTCAATGTCGGCGACGAACTGCGCGTGGCCTCGATCGCCTGGCTCGTGCCGCAGTCGGCGGCGCTCGTGCCGGTGCTGTTTGTCGACGACGACGTGGTGATCGTCGACAAGCCCGCCGACATGCCCTGCCACCCGATCGTCCCCGGCGAAGGCGGCACCGTCGTCGACGCGGTGGTCAGCGGCTTCCCCGAGATCGCCACGGCCTCGCTCGAGCCGCGCGAAGCAGGCCTCGTGCACCGCCTCGATACCGGCACCTCGGGGGCGCTGGCGATCGCCCGCCACCGCCGCAGTTGGGACGCCCTGCGCGACGCCGTGGCCACGGCCGACAAGACCTACCTGGCGTTGGTGCACGGACAGCCGACCGATCAGGAGATCACGCTGCGCATCGACCACGACAGCGCCGACCGCCGCCGAATGCGCGTAGACCCCGCAGAGGGCCAACCGGCGCTCACCCGCGTCCACATGCTGGCCACGAGCGGATCGGCGTCCCTGGTGCGTCTGGAGCTGTCTGGTGGGCGTCGGCACCAACTGCGGGTGCATCTGGCGGCCGTGGGGCACCCCCTGATCGGCGACGACCTCTACGCCGGCGGCGACAGCCCGTTTTTCCTGCACGCCTGGCAGCTGCGGCTGGCCCATCGCCCGGTGGTCACCGCCCCGGTTCCGCCCGCGTTTGCCGCCAAGGCGAAGCTGCTGGGGCTCCCGCACGCCATCCTCGGCTGAATGTTCTGTATATTCAGTGTGTTGCTGAACTATGTATGCAGATACATAGATCGCGTGGCGCGCAAAAAAAACAGCGCCCGAAGGCGCTGCTGTGTCGTGGTGGTGAAAGAGGGAGTCGAACCCTCGACCTCGGGATTATGAGACCCACGCTCTAACCAACTGAGCTACTTCACCGCTGTCGACGGAGCGTCTCTTAGAGGCATCCTCGCCGACAGGCAAGCGCTGATTGCATGCGCCCGCCTCAATCGTTCGCCAGTCGAGCGCCTCAGCCCTGGAGCTTGGCTTTCAGACGCGCCAATTCGTCGTCGACGGCATTTCCAGCCGGAGCCGCGGGTGCTGCCGGAGTTGCTGCTGCGGGCGTGCCGCTGGCGGCCATCTTGGCCTTGAGTGCGGCCAACGCGTCGTCACCGGCCTGGGCCTTGGTGATCTTTTGCAGCTCGGCGTCGAACTGCGGCGTCATCGCCGACCCCGACAACTCGGCACGGGCTTCGACCTCGGCCTCGGTGTTTTCGATCTTGTTCACCATGCGGTCGAACGTGTCGAAAGCGCTGGGATCGTTGACAGCGCTGCCGCCACCGTTGAGCGACGACTGCTTCTTCTTCATGTCGGCAGCGTTCAGGCGAGCGATGAGCTCGTCCTTTTTGCCCTTGGCCTCTTCGATCTTTTTCTCGAGGCCAATGATCTGATCTTTGAGGCTTTCGGTGGACGCCTTCTGCGTCATCACGCCGGTTTCAGCCTCCATCGCCATGGTGTCGAACTTCTGCTTCTCGCCGAGGGCGGTGCGCGCCAGCTCGTCGCTGCCGGCCTTGAGCGCCGCCATCGCCTTCTGCTCCCACTCAACACCCGTGGCCTTGTAGGTGACCGCTTGCTTCTCGACCTGCTTCAGCAGCGTCATCGACTCGAGCAGCTTCTGCTTGGCCTTTTTGTGCTCGCCCTCCATGTCGAGGATGGTCTGCTCGAGCACCTTGCGAGGGTCCTCGGCAGCGTCGAGGGCGGAGTTGACGTTGCTGCGGACGACATCGCTGATGCGCTTAAAAATCGACATGTGCTGCTCCTGGGGACACACAGACGCACGGTGACAACCGCCGACAAGGTAGCAGGTTTCCAGCTGCCACCGTGCCGCCGGCTGACCGGCGGGGTTGGCTGATCAGGTATCGATCGCCAGCTTCAACGCCTGCCGCGCCTGGAAGTGCTCGTCGGACAAGACGAACGACACGAGGTCGGCGAGCTGCGGGTTGTTCTCGAGGGCCGTCACCATGGCCGCCGTGTCGCCCGCGAGGGTGGTGCCGGTGTCACGTGCGACGAGACGGGCCGCGGCGTCGAAGGCCCCGGCCAGCACCAGGCCAGCGCGGTTCTCGGTGAAGGCGTTGGCCGCCAGGTGCGCGCCGAGGTCGACGCTGCGTGGGTGCGCTGCCAGCTCTTGCAATGGCATCGCCAACGCCGCCTTCGCCTTGCGCGACAGGGCACTGCCAACCTTCTTCGTGAGTGCTTCGAGTTCGGCCGCGTCGCCGACAGCGAGGGCGGGAAACGCCTTGTCGAGGCTGCGACCGATCGCCGTGAGCAGCAGGCCCAGCCCGCGCGCATCGAGGCCGCGCGTGAGGTGATGACCCGACGCCAGCGCCATCAGCTTGCGGGCCAGCAGGAAGCGCTGCTCGCGGTTGGGATGCGTGCGTGTGACGTCGAGCCCGACGAGCAGGATCGGCGTGGCGGCCGCGAAGGCTTCGACGCCGTTTTTGCGGGCCTGGCTGCGCCACACGTCAAACGGCGCGAGGCTGAGGTTCACGGCGATGTTGTCGGCGAGGGTGCGCAGCGGATCGGCGGCCTTCGGGCGCAGGATGAACTTCTTGTCGAGGGGCTCGAGATCCTCGACGGCGAGGGGCTTGCCCAGGTCGGGCGCGCACACCGCGAGGATTTCGCGCACCGCGTTTCGCTGCTGCGGGTGCGTGAGCCACGCCGTCATCTGCGCGAGGTCGAGGGCCTCGGTCGACTCCTTCTTCACGCGCTTTTTGTTGTCGGCGAAGAACAGTTCCTCGGCGTCATCGGCGGCGGCGAGGAAGCTCAACAGCTCAGCGGCACAGAAGGCGCGATCGTGGGCGCGCTGTTGGGCGAAGCCTTTGTACAGGGCCTTCAACGACGCCACGCGCACGCGGCCGGCGCGCAAGATGCGTCGGTGTTCTTCGACGGCGAGCATCTGCTGGTTCGGCACGCGCGAGTACAAGTCGGCGACGAACCCGCGGATGTCGACGACGTCGGGGGCGAGTTCGAGGGCTCGACGGCCTGAGCGCAATGCCAGCTCAACGTTGTTCAACCGCGACAGCGCGAGGGTGGCGTTGCGGAAATGCAACTCCGCTGCACGTCGAGGGTTGCTCGACACCAGCTGCTCGGCCTGGCGCGTGGTGCTGTCGACGAGGGCCTGCAGGTTGCCAGTGCGCTCGTAGATCGAGGTGAGATCGTCGAGGAGACGGGCTGCTTCGGCGCGATCGTCGGTAAGCTGCATCGCCGCTTCGAGGTGCACGGCGGCCTGCGCCGGGTCGGGCAACGCGGTGTCGTGCAAGCGGGCAATGATCAGGTTGAGCTCTTTGCGCTCGGCGTTGTCGACGGCGGAGTCGAGCAGCTGACGCCACGTCTGCAACGACTGCGCAGGCGAGCCGGCAATCATGTAGGCGCGCGCGAGCAGCTGACGGGCCGCGCGGTTCTCGGGCTGCATCGCCAGCCCCGTCGTGAGGTGCTGCACGGCGCGTACGGGCTCGATCTTGTGCTCGCCGAAGATGACGCCGAGGTTGAAGTGCACGGGCACCAACAGCATCGGGTCGCCGGCGATCGGCAGCAACGCACCGTAGGCGGCAATCGCCTTGTCCCAGTCGCCGCCAGCGAAGCTCAAGTTGCCGAGGTGCAACAACGCGCTCGTGTGCGTCGGTGCTGTTTGCACGACGCGCTCGTAGAGGCGGGCTGCTTCACGCGGGTTCTGCAACCGCTCACCAGCGAGGTGGGCCGCACGGAACAGCAACTCGATGCGCTGCGGTTGGTTCGCTGCATCAGCGGGCATGGCGTCGGCGCGGCGCTCGTAGAGGCGGGCGAGGTCGGGCCACCGGCTGGCGCCGACGAGGAGCGCTTCGAGGGCCGGCTGTGCCTGCGCATGCAAGGGGTCGCGCTCGAGCACGCGGGTGAAGCAATCGATCGCGGCGTCGACGTCGCCGAACTTGTCGCGCTGCAGGGCCCCGACCTCGAGCAGCGTGCGGATGGCGTGTGCCGGGTCTTTCGACGTTTGTGCCTCGAGGGTGAGCAGGCGCAGCTGGTCCTGCGGGCGGCCCTCTTTGCCGTAGAGCTCTTTGAGGCGGCTGATCGCTGGCAAGTGATCACGCTTGGCGGCGAAGGCGCGCTCGTAGCAGGCACGAGCGACGTCGAGACGGCCGAGGCGGTTTTCGGCGAGCTCGCCCATCTTCATCGCGTTGTCGACGACGAGGACGGGGTCGGTGAACGCCTGGCCTTCGCGCTCGTACAGCGCAAACAACGCGGCCCACGCACGACGCTCGACGTAGAGGCGCTCAACGGCGCGCAAGGCGATTGGGTGCTGCGGCGCGAACTCGAGCATGCGCACGTAGTTGGGCAGCGGGTCTTCGGCGGGCTCGACGTGGCCTTCGCGCCAGGTGGCGATCTGCAGATGCAGGTTGCACACCTCGTCGGCGGCGGGCTCGACCTGCGCCAACGACGTCGCGGCGGTGATCGCCGAGCGGTAGTCGCGCAAGCGCAACGAGCAGCCGAGGCAATTGCGCAGTGCTGGACGATCGCCAGGCACGAGCGACAACAAGCGCGTGGCGGCGTCGAGGGCGCGGGCCGGATCGTCGAGGCGGTGCAGGTACAGGTCGACCATCGCGCGCAGGTTGGCGACGCGGCCGTCGGCGTCGGGCAGCACCGCCTGCATGCGTTCGCGCGCCGCAGCTTCGGCACTGGCGCGGTTGTGGCGCGACAACAACGACACCAACGCTTCAGCCGCCGTCAGCAACGACGGTGCATCTTTCAGCGCGTCGTCGAGCATGGCCACAGCGTCGTCGACACGGCTGAGGCGCCGCTCGAGCAGGTCGGCGATCGCACAGCGCAGCAGCGCCCGATCGCGGGCATCGGCGACGACGGAGAGTTCGCCCTGCAGCAGCTCGAGCAGCATGACGGCGTCGTTGCGCTGGGTGGCGATGCGCTTGAGCGCACGACGAGCCGGGTGATGCGCAGGGTCTTCGCCCAACACTTCGCGGTACGTGCGAATGGCGGCGTCGACGTCGTTGACCTTCGTTTCCTGCAGCTCAGCCGCGATGAACAGCAGATGCGCACGCTGTTCGGCACGACGCGCCACATCGGCTTCGGCGCGGTGCATGGCGACGAGGTCGGTGAAGCGGCCGGCGCGAGCGTAGATGCCACCGAGCGCTTTGAGGGCCGGCAGATACGTGGGCATCAGTTGCAGCGCGCGGGTGAACGACTCGATGGCGTCGTCGACGCGACCGAGTTTGTCGGCGAGCACTTCGCCGTTTCGAAACCACAGGCTGACGACGACGTTTTGGTCAGAGACCGACTGCGCCTCCTCGAGGTTGACGCGCAGCAGGTCTTCCCAGCGCTCCTGCTGGGCATACAGGCGGCCCAGACTCCGCAGCGCAGGCAGATAGCCGGCGTGGAGCTTGAGCATGCGCTGGTAGGCGTCGATGGCGCCCTCGGGATTGTTGAGTGCTGTTTCGTGCGCCTCGGCAATCTTTTCGAGGAGGTACAAGCCCTGGTCTTTGTCGACGTTGTTGCCGAATTCGGCTTCCCAGATGTCGACGAGCTCCTGATGCCGACCAAGCTTCGTGTACAGCGCCGCCGCGAGCTTCGAAGCAGGCACGTAGCCAGGCGACAATTCGAGGATGCGACGCAGGCGAACCAGCGCGCCCTCGACGTCGTCGAGCTGCGACGCGAGCAGTTCGGCGTGCTTGAACAGCAGCGGAATTTTCTGCTGCGCGTCGGCGGTGGCCTCTTGCTGCACGTCGTAGATGTGGCTGAGGTCTTCGAAGCGGCGCGTCTTCGCAAACAAGCGGCCCAACGCCGACAACGCGGTCTGGTCGGCGGGGTCGAGCTCGGCGCAGGTGCGGTACAGGCGGATGGCGCGTTCAACCTCGCCAAGGCGTTCTTCGGCCAGGCGCGCGGCATCGGCGGTGAAGGCGAGGCGCTCGCGCTTGTCGACGGCGGAGAGGGCGCGGGCTTCGACGCAATCCGCGAGGCTCGGCCACATCTCGAGGCGCTCGTACAGGCGGCACAACTCGGCGAGCACCAGCGTGTCTTGCGGTGAGCGCGCACGGGCTTCTTCAAGGGCAGCGACAGCGCGACGCAAGCCATCGGTGTCGTCGTTGCTGCTCTCGAGACGCGCGCGCTCCGAGAGGAACGTGACGGCTTCAACACCGCTGGCGGCGTTGTCGGCGAGGCGTTCGAGCACGTCGGCGAGGCGCTGCTGATCGCCGCTGCGGGCGTACAACCGACGCAGCATCTCGAGGACGGGGCGGCGGTTTGGGATGATGCTGTTGGCCTGCTCGACGAACTGCAGGGCGCGTGCGTCGTCGGACAAGCGCGTTTCACACAAGCGCGCGGCCTCGAGCAGCCACGCCGCCTTCAGCCCGTCACGGGTGGCAGCACCCGCCGCAGCGACGAGGGTGTCGACGACGTCGCCAAACGCACCGCGCGCCGACAACGCACGCACCACGGCATCGACCGCGATCGGGTTGTGCGGCTCGACGACGAGCACCTGGCGATAGAGGATCACCGCGTCTTCGGGACGCGCGAGTTTGCCTTCGTGGATGCGCGCCTTTTCGATGAGCAACGACGCGACCGGAGCACCCGGCAGACGCAACTCCTCGTCGACGAGCATGGCCACCATGCCCCACTTGCCCAGCTGGGCGAACAGGCGGCGCGCCGCGTGGATCACGGGCAGGAACGTGGGGTCTGCGCGGTGGCTCTCCTGGTAGTTCACCGCGGCTTCGCGGTGGTTTCCGAGTTCGTGCTCGTAGAGGCGGCCCGCTTCGAACCACAACGGTGCAGCACCCGCGGCGTTGTCGACGGCGACGGCCTTCGCTTCCTTCTTCAGCGCCTCGACGCGATCGAGAAACACGCGCGCGCTGTCGGCGCTGAGCTCAACAACCGGCGGCGGTGTCGACGACACGAGCGGCAACGGTGGAGCGATGGGCGTTGCTGGAGGAGCAGACGCAACCTGGGGCCGCGCCGCCTGCGGCTCAACACCGTCGACGATGTCGAAATCTGTGTCGACAGTGTCGATGGCGATCGAGACGCTGTCTTCGATGCCCTCGGCAGTGTTGGACGACGACGATGAGCGAGGCGTGGTGTCCGTTGTCACGCCTCAGCGGTTATCACGTCGCGCGCGCAACGGTCCAACGGCGGAGCTGAACATCGCGCGGTGGGTCGACGCGGGGCATGGGTGCGTCATCGTCCAAAGCCGCGAGGCGTTCGCGCTGACGACGACGTGCGCGCACCCCGGCGAACGCGGCAACGACACCGGCACCAGCCATGGCGAAGTCGGTTTCGATGCCGACGGTGGCAAGAGCGGCCCAACCACCAACGCTGTGGCGAACGTCGACATCGAGCTGCCAGGTGGCGCGCCCCGACACAGCCACAAGCGCGTCGTCGACGTTTTCGCCGCCGCGCACGCGCGCGAGCAGGTTTGGCACCACCGTCGAGCCACGCGCCTCCAGCAGGCTCACCGCGCGCCCACTTTGCGCGTAGGCGAGGTTGGCGTCGGCGGAGCGGCTGGGAAAGCCGTCGGTGAGCGCCACAAGGGGCAGAAAGCGGTCGCCGAGGCGGGCGTAGGCGAGGGCGCGCAGGTCGTCGACACCGTGCTCAGCCGCCGCCACGCGGGCGATGCCTTCGTCGAGCCAGCGGGGCAGGGCCTGACCTCCAGCGGCGCTGCGCGCGATGACGTGGGCGAGTTCGTGCCGCAGCGTGGTTTCGCGGTTTTGCACGAGGCCGTTGGAGGCGATGCCGACGACGATGCGGCGCTCGTTTGGTTGCGCAGCACCCGCAGCCCACGACGGCAAATGCCACGGCGGATCGAGCGCGTGAGCGTTGCTCATCGACGACACGAGCGTGATCGTGATCGGGCGACAGTCGGTATCGCCGAGGCGCTCGCGCAGGTCGTCGACCATGGTGTCGGCGAGTGCCGCGAACTCCTGCACGACGGCGACAGGCACATCAGGTCCGCGCACGTTCAACGCAGGGCGACACAGCAGCGTTGAAACAGGCGTTGCCTGGGCAACGACGTCG
>JBIKRQ010000279.1:0-8455 GCA_044349155.1 Myxococcota bacterium | reverse complement strand
CATCGAGCGGTTTGCCACCGCCGTTCAGACCTGCCGGAAGCAAGCGCGCAACGTGTTCGACTTCGTCGTTTCGAGCCTCGCCGGCCGCCAGTCGCTGCTGCCAGCGTCAGCCAGCTGAACGGTTACACTTCTTTCGTCGTCGAACGGGCTGGCGCCTCCTGATTCAAAGTGCATCGGCGAGGCACCCCTCCGGCCAGCTGTCGACGTCGGCGCCGCTCCTCCACCCCGCGTCCGGCCGCGGCCAACATGCCCGTCGGTCAACACCACTGCCGGCCTGTGGCGGCTGCGGTGCGGCTTGCAGAATCGTGACTGTTCGGTCATGATTTCTGTCGGAGGCTCCCCATGATCGGCATCCCCGTCGGCATCGCCTACGCCAACGCATTCGAGTGGCTCATCCACAAGCACATCCTGCATGGCGTGGGGCGAGACAAAAAATCGTTCTGGTCATTCCACTGGCATGAGCATCATAAGAAGTCGCGCAAGAACGATATGATGGACGATCAATATCGTGGCTCGCTGATCGATGCGCTGCGCAACCGCGAGTGGAACGCGAAGACCAAAGAAGCCGTCGGTTTGATCGCTGCCAGCGCACTGCACGCGCCGCTGCTGCCCGTGGCCCCGTTCTTCACCCTCACCGTCTGGGCCTGTGCCGCCAACTACTATCGCGTGCACAAGAAGGCCCACCTCGATCCGGCCTGGGCGAAGGAGCATCTGCCGTGGCATGTGGATCACCACATGGGCAAGAATCAAGATGCCAATTGGTGCGTGACCTGGCCGCTCACCGATTGGATGGTGGGAACCCGCGAAAAGTACGTGGGCACCGAGGCGTTCGCCGAAGACGAAGCCCGCCGCGCCGCCCGTGCCGCTCCGCTGGCAGAGCCCACGGCGGCCTGACGGTCAGGCGGTCGGTGCGCCGAGGCCGTCGTCAGCAACGCGAAGGCCATCGAGGAGGAGCGAGATGAGCTGACCCGGCACCTCCAGCGGGTTGACCTGCAGCTCGCCCGACAGCGCCGCATAGAGCAAGCGCTCGGCAGCACCGATGACGGTCAACGTAGACAGCTCGGGCGCATAGGGTTTGAGCAAGCCATGCTCGCGCACGCGCGCGGTGTGTTCGATGGCTTTTTCCGACAACAAAGCCGCGACTTTGATGACCGGTGCACGGGCCCCTCTCGACGAGCCGCGGTTCTCCTGGAGATATAACAACGTCGTATCGCCCTGCGTCAAAAGGAGATGCAGAAGGCCGGCGGCGAGCACGTCGTAGGAAGCCGCGACTTCGGCTTTGTCTTTGGCTGCGGCGACGGCAGCGAGGCTGTCGTCGAAGCTCTTGCGCATGGCCTCGCTCAACGGTGCGAACAGGGCCTCGACGAGGGCGGTCTTGTCGTCGAAGGAGCGGTAGAAGCTGCCCTTGGCGACGCCAGCGCCGGCGGTGATGTCATCGATGGTGACCGCTTCGATGCCGCGTTCGAGAAACAGCGCGAGGGCCGCGTCGGTGAGCAGCTTCGTGCGCTCTTTGCGGTTCGTGTCGCGCAGGCCACCCGGACGACCCGGGCGCTCGCTCGGCACCTTGCCGGAATCGGAAGCCGGGGCCTGCTTCTTCGTCGTGGCGGTCTTCGGCTTCGGCTCCATCGCCGTCGCAGATGGCGCGGGCAACGTCGACAAGCAAGGCACGTGCGGCGTTCGACGCTGAGGCCAAAGACGAAGCATCCCGCCATCTGTCTGCAGATGGCGGGATGCTCGCATGCGGCTCGACGTGGGCTACGGGCGACGACGACGGAGCAGCCCGACGAGCAACAACGTCGACAGCCACACCGCCGCTGTGCTCGGCGTGCTCGCACCGCAGCCGCACCCTGCAGAGACAACATCGTCGCCGTCTGCTGAACCATCGGTGGGTGTGCCGGGGTCGGGTTCTGGTCCAGCGTCGGGGCCATCGTCATCTGGAACATCGGGGTTCGGCGGTGGCTGGTTCAACAACGCGCGCACCGTGCGCCGCACCGTCGTGGTGTTGCCGGCGACGTCGCGCACGCTCACGACGAGCTCGTCGTCGAGGGCCGGTGCCGTGGCCAATGGCAGCGTGATGGTGCCAGCCATCGCGGCTTCACCAGGGGCCAGTGCCGCGCACGTGCCGGTTCCGCTGTCGATGCACACCGTGAGCGACGCCGGGTCGATGCCTGTGCCCACGTCGGTGGTGCCGATGGCCCCCGCGGTCAGCGCGTCGTTGGCGAACACGCCCTCGAGCGCGAGGGTGGGCGCCAGCGTGTCCTCAAAAACCGCCGGGCCCCACATCGCGCCCAGGTCGATCCAGCGCGCCAACGTGCGCAGCTCGTCGGCGGTGATGTCGGTGGTGACGCCGTCGGTGGGAGCCGACGGGTACTGCGCGTCGGTGCGTCCGTCGGTGCGCGCGTTGTTCGCTTTCCAGTACAGCAGGCTGCCGCGGGCGTTGAGCATGCGCAGGTACTTGCTGAGGTTCGGCTTCGCGAGCACGCCCTGACGCGTGCCGTGTTTCACCTCAGCCGGCACAAAGGTCTGGCCGTTGTCGTTGGCGAGGCGGCGCCAGGTGCTGTTGTCGTTGGCGAGGCTGCCGGCACGCATGGCCTCCGTACGCGGGATGTCGAGGCGCAAGCCGGCGTCGGCACGCTCGGCTCCGTGGCAGCTCACGCAGCGCGAGGCGAAGATGGGCATGACGTCGCGCTCGAACTCGACCTGCACGCCCCACGACGCCACCGAGGTGGTGGTGACCGCCGCCCCGCTGCCGCCCGCAAGCAACGGCACCGTGCCGCCACCCAGCAACACCGGCGGCACCTGACCCTGCCCAGCGCGTGTGTTGGCAAACGGCAGGTCGTTGGCGGCGCCGCTGTGCACGTGACAGCCGTTGCAGGTGCGCAGCTCGCCGGGGCGCACGTGCTGCCACGTCTGGTCGGTGTTGAGCGTGCGGCCCTCGCAGTCGATGCCCTGCATGACGTACGGCGTGTCGGCGGGCAGGCGCACCTTGAAGCTGGTGTCGGGGTCGCCGAGGGCGTCGGTGCTGCCGTCGGCCTTGCGCACGGGAAACTCGCCGAGGATCGCGAGCCGTTCGCTCGCCGGCACCGTCGACTGCGCGCGGTACTCCTGAAAGCGGTTGGGCAGCACCGCCAGCACGCGCACGCCGCACAGTTCGTCGTCGGTGTATGGCCTGCTTCCAGGGCTTGTTGCTGCAGGCATTTCGGTGGGTGCACTCCGGTTCGTTTTTCGTCGCGCGCGACCAAGCATCCTGTTGTGCGTGGTCGTGACACTGCCTTCGATCCTGCTGTCCGCCGCTTTGACCCTCGCGTGGACCGTTCTTGCGTGGGGCAAAGGGCCGCCATGAGCGCCGCAATGCGTCCGGCTGCAAGAAGAAGAAGATGCCTTGCTCCTGACTGTTGCGCACAATTAGCTATTGGCTCGCTTCCACATCGATTTTTTCGTATAGCGCTTGCGGCGGAGCCCGCAGGGCTGGTTTCGAGGGCGCCAGGTCGCCTTCTCTTTCGTGGAGGCTCGGTGTGACCAATTGGTGGAAGAAGCTGTTCCGCAGAAGCAATTCAAATCCTTCGCGTCCCGCCAAGGATTTGGGGGGCGATATCCCTCCGCCGAACAGAGGCCGCGCGCAGGAAAAGGCGTCCTGGCTGCCTGCTGATGGGCCCGGTAACCCATTCAACGTTGAACTCCTCGACTTGATGGTCACGCAAACGATCGTGGCAACAACGACGGACCGAGCGATCGCCGCCAGATCTGTATCGTGGAGTGGGAGTCTGGGTGAGGAACTAGATATCACCCATGTCGCGGACCTGCCACCAATCGACTGCGTGATACGGCTCCCTGTCGAACGGAGTCTCCCCGATGGGTTGTTGTTCACGCCTTCATCGATGGACGAGAAGTGGGTCATCGCCTGGCGGCAAGGCCGCATCATTGCCGCGCGGAGCTGGACCGGCAGCGTCGAAGTCGTTGCCGACGCCAAACGAGACGGCGATACGCTTTTGATTGAGCGCGTTCGTGTGTTGGAATCGTCGCCTTTTCGAACGCTCGGAACGCTCCCGCACACCTTTGAATGGTTGCTTCGGAGTCATGCTCTGGGGGAGAAACTGCCATTTCCAGCTCACGACGAGGGAGCAGCGATCCTGGAGGAGGCCCCGCTCACAGCGTTCAGCGCCTTTGGCAACGTCATCTTCTGCGCTGCCAAGTCATGGAAACCGCCCCCGGTACGAAAGCCGTTACGCAGTGATGGGCGTGTTGTTGCTGCCATCCGTGAAGGCGACCTCAAGAAGCTTGCCCGTGCAGTCGACGCCGGCGAGGATGTCGACGCCCCGAGCACTTTTGAAGGTTACACAGCGCTTCACCTTGCAGTCGTGCGCGGCGAAACGCCGGCAGTCGAGCGGCTGATCGCGCTTGGCGCCGACGTGAACCGACGCTGCGACAGAGACATGTTCGCGCTGGGCCTCGCCATCGTCCACGGTGCACCACCAGAACTCTTCGGTGCGCTCGAGCGCGCCGGAGCCGACCTCCAGGCGTCGAACGCTGATGGGTTTGGCGCCCTGCATGCTGCGGCCGAAGTGGGGAACGCATGGGCCGTCCGGTGGCTCGTCGAACGTGGGCACCGGCTCGACGGTCGGACGACACGCGGGCACACGCCGCTCCAGATCGGGTGCGGCCTTGGACACCTCGAGGCGGTGAAGGCATTGGTTGCCCTCGGTGCCGATGTCAGCGAACCGTCGCCGGACGGCGTCGCACTCGACATCGCGCTTCGCGAAGGCCACGCGAACGTTGTCGAATGGCTGCGCTCGCGCAGAGCCAGTTAAAACCGCACATTTTCATGCATACATAGGAGCATGTATGGACCAAAGAATGTCTGGCCAGGCGACACCTTTCGCGCAGACCTACTTCCACGGGACAAAGGCCAATCTCGTCGTGGGTGACGCTGTCAGCGCGGGCTTCACTTCAAACTATGGGGAGATGAAGACCGCAAAGTATGTGTTTTTGACCGCAACATTGGACGCTGCGATTTGGGGCGCGGAGTTGGCCCTCGGCGACGGACCAGAGCGCCTCTATCTCGTTCAGCCCACCGGCGAGATTGAAGACGACCCGGATGTCACAGACAGAAAGTTTCCCGGAAATCCGACCAGGTCCTATCGCACTGTTCATCCGCTGCTGATCGTTGGCGAGGTGGTTGGGTGGCGCAGTCACCCTCTGGAGCAGCTCGAGATGATGCGCTCCCATCTGCGCTCGCTCAAAGAACGAGGCGTCACCTCATTGAACGATGGGTGACGAGGCGTTCGTGGCCTGGATCGCACCGTTCGACCGTGCGGCTTGCGGACGGGATCGCTGGTGTGTTCATTCTTGAACATGCCTCGTTCACAGCTGAACCCCCGCGAGTTGCGCCGGCCGTTCTTTGTCCCGGTCGTGACCGAGCCGGCGATTGATGAGTGCTGGACCGAGAACGTGTCGGGCCACGGCCTGGGCCTGATTTGCCGCTGCCAGACCGCGCCAGGCGTCGGCCAGTCGATGATCGCCCGCTTCGCGCTCCCCGACCGCACCGACATCGAAGCGCGCGGCACCGTGGCCTGGGTGAAGCAGGCGGCACCGGCAACCCCGGCAACAGCCGCACCCACAGCGACGGTGTCGTTCGGCCTGACCTTCGCCGACGTCCTCGACGACAGCACCGACGCCCTCGCCCGCTTCCTCGCCGGCTTTCGCTTTCGCGTGGCCGTGGTGGGCGGTAGCCAACAGCAACGACAGCGCTTGATCGAAGTCGCCAGCGACGTGGTGAGCCTGGAATTCTTCGACCACGCCGACGACGTCGCCGGCTTCGACATCGCCTGCATTGTGGGCTGTAACGACGTGCCCCGCGCCGCTGCCGGCAACGCCCTCGACGACGCCGCCCAACGGGTCTTCTTCGGCGACCTCTCAACGCTGTCGACGCACACCGCGTCGTCGGCAACGTTGGTGCCGCTGACCGCCGACAACACCGCCCTGCGCGAGGCCATCGTTGATGCCTGTCGCGAGTGGAGCGTGCGCGCCGAGTTGCGGCACACCACGTTTCGCTTCGCCCGCGAACTCGCCGCCTTGCGCACCGCCCCACAAACCCGACCAGGCAACGACCTCGTCGCCGACAGCGCCGCCATGAAGCAAGTGTTGCGTCAGGTGGGGATTGTTGCGCCCCGAAAAACCGTGGTGCTGCTCGAAGGCGAAACCGGCACCGGCAAAGAAGTGCTCGCGCGCACCGTGCACCGCCTCAGCGATCGCGCCCAACGTCTGCTGGTTGTTCAAGACTGCGGCACGCTGTCGGACACGCTGCTCGAGAGCGAACTGTTCGGCCACGTGCGCGGTGCCTTCACGGGCGCTCACGCCGACCACGCCGGTTTGTTCGTCACCGCCGACGGCGGCACCGTGTTTCTCGACGAGGTGGAGAACACCACGCCCGCACTGCAGGCGAAATTGCTGCGCGTGCTCGAGACCGGCGAAGTGCGCCCTGTCGGCGGCAACCGCACCCGCATCGTCGACGTGCGCATCATCGCCGCCACCAACACCGACCTGGCAGGAGCCGTGGCCGCGGGCCGTTTTCGCGCCGACTTGTTCTACCGCTTGAGCGTGTTTCCGATCCCGTTGCCCGCACTGCGCGAACGCGGTGACGACGTCATTTCGCTCGCACGCCGCCTCATCGATGCCGCCGCCCACAGCCACGCGGTGCGTCCGCTGACGCTGGATGCGCAGGCCACGTCGGCGCTGTTGGCCCACCGCTGGCCCGGCAACGTGCGCGAGTTGAAAAACGCGATGGAGCGCGCGGTGTTGTTGGCGGCGGCCCGGCACAGCACCACGATCTCCGTCGACGATCTGCCAGCATCGATCGCCGCCGCCGCCGGTGTGGTGACAGGCCGCGAGACCGGCAGCCTCGACGAGCAGGTGGCCCGCTTTGAGCGCAGCTTGATCGCGCGATCACTGACCGAGCATGGCGGCGTCGTCGGGCGCGCCGCCACAGCGTTGGCCGTGCACCGCGTGACGTTGATGCGCAAGATCAAAGCCCACGGGCTGCAGGCGTCGTCGTCGGTGGAACGGGTGTCGTCGTCGTGAAACGCAGCAGATCAGCGAGTTCTCGACGTGAGCGCGATCGCCGCGACGCCCTCGGTTCTTGTGGCATGGTCGCCCTTGTGCGCATCGCCATCGCTCTCCTTTTCCTGCTCGTCACCGAGGGACGCGCCTCGCCACCCGCAAGCCCCGTCGAGGCGCGAGGCGGTGCCTCGGTGTTTGACGCCCTCGTCGAACCCATGGTCCAAAGGCACCTGGCAGGCTGTCAGGGGATCGAGGTCCACAAGCGCGGCAACGGCTTCATCGCCGGCCGTGTCGATGGCCCGATTGTCATCATCACGGCGAAGATCTCGTGTACCGAGGAGCCCCGCCCGAACAACGAGACGCAGGCGGTGATCACCACCCATTGGTCGACGCGCTCCGCCGCAGGCGACGAGATCGCGGACTTCGACCACACCATCCTGCCCACCCGCATGCCCCACCGGCGACGTCGGCGCGAGCATCCGTCAGCAGATCATGCAGCCGCCGCCGCACGTGTGTCGCCGCGCGTTCACGCGGTCGTGGGACGACTTCGGCATCGCCACCTTCTTCGCGCCGATTCTCATCCCCGGTGGCAACCCCGAGCTTGGGGAGCGTGACGCTGCACCAACGCTGCGCTTTGAGCGGAAGGGTCGTGAGTTTGAGCTCTCAGGTGATGTGCGCTGTCACCCGCAACCGTGGGACGACAACAGCCCATTCGCGGCGACTGGCATGCTGCCGCATCACCTCATAGGCCGCCTCAAGCTCGTGGAAGTCAAAAGCCACAGGGTGCTTGGGCAGTGGAATGAAATCCTGGTCCAGGACATGTCGATCAGCTGCGACGTCGCGTTCCGAAAACCAACAAGGCCAGAAAAAATGGCCGCAGCCAGGCTCGCCTGGGGACAGCGCATCGAGGCCGCACTCGACGCCCCGTGACCGTCCGCGCCCTCGAAGCCACCCTGCGGACGCGGACGCGCACAACGATGACGCGCAAGGTGGGCCGGAGGTGCCGCTGGCCGATGCACTTTGAACCAGGAGGCGCCAGCCCCTACACCAAAAAAGCAGAGTACGGCGCCGACGCTCAAAGTGCACGGTGAGCGATGCACAGACCCGAACAAAGGGCCCGGAAAGTCCAGAAAACCATGGCCCTGGATGGTTTCTGGTCGCGCCGAAGGCGTAGTCCAAATCTGGAATGCACTGATCGCCAATAACGCCATTTCCACTACATTCTGAAGCAGGCCGCGATGCAGCCGAAGAAGGACGTGCCCGCGGTGCCGTAACCTCACCCCCTGCCCCTCTCCTGGAAGGAGAGGGGAGCCGGAAGCGAGAACGCCGACCCGGGGGGCGCGCTTTCCAGAGCGCCGACCCGAGGCCGGAGGCGCGCTTTCCAGAGCATTCTGAAGCA
>JBIKRQ010000278.1:0-8479 GCA_044349155.1 Myxococcota bacterium | reverse complement strand
GCTTCCATGTCGGCGGCGTACACCGCACAGGCGATCGAGAGGAACTTCGACTCCGCCGAATCGCTGCGGCTGGTGAGCACGATGGGCGCTTTGGCGCCGAGCACCAGGCCCGCGGTGAGCCCGCCAGCGAGGTGCGAGAAGCCCTTCACCATGATGTTGCCCGCTTCGACCGTGGGCACGAGCAGGATGTCGGCCTTGCCCGCCACGGGGTTCTTGATGCCCTTCACGCGCGCCGCTTCTTCGCTGACCGCGATGTCCATCGCGAGGGGCCCCTCGACGGTGCCGGCCTCGAACTGACCGCGGTGGCTCATCAAGCTCAAGATGGCGGCGTCTTGCGTGGCCTGCATCTTGGGGTTCACGAGTTCGACGGCGGCGAGGGCTGCGACCTTCGGCTCGTCGATGCCGAACAAGCGCGCGAGGCCAATCGCGTTGGTGGCGATCTGCGCTTTCTCCTCAAAGTTCGGCGAAATGTTCATCGCGCCGTCGGTGACGAAGAACAACCGACGCACCGGATGCTCGACCTGCAGAATGAACACGTGGCTGAGCAGGCGCCCGGTGCGCAGGCCCACCTCTTTGTCGAGGATGGCGCGCAGGAAGTCGTCGGTGTGCAGCTTGCCCTTCATGACGATGTCGCAGGCCCCCGACGACACGAGTTGCACCGCCTTGCGCGCGGCCTTCGTGGTGTCGGGTTCGTGCACGATCTCAGCGAGCGAGATGTCGGCGTTGGCGTTCTTTGCGGCGGCGCGAATGAGCTCTTCGTCGCCGACGAGCACGCAGTCGGCGATGTTGTCTTTTTCAGCGCGCTCAACAGCATCGAGCACCGCTTCGTCTTGACCACACGCCACCGCCACGCGCTTTTTGGGGTGCGGTTTGATGGCTTCGATGATGTCGGTGAAGTTCAGCGGGTTGGCCATGGCGCGTGCTCCGTGCGGGGTGACGTCGACGCAGCCGCTGTACGCGCGTTCGCTCAGGTTGAAAACGTCCGACCCTTCCATGATCCGCGTCGAACGAGCGCTGCGCGGAAGTAGACCGCCGCCACCACGGCCTGGACGATCGGCGACAACACCGCGAGCCACGACGGCGACCACAGCAGTTTGCGGTTGATGAATGCGCAGGCGATCGAAATCTCGAGGCAGCCCATCGCCATGACGTCGTCGAACGCGCCATCGGTCAGCCACGCCAGCACCAGCACCAGCCACGGCAGCCACGCCACCGTCGCCAACACCATCGCCAGCGGCACGAGCTCGCTGCCGTGCAGTGCGCGCGCATTCTTGCCAAAGCCTTCAATGATCTCAGAGAGGCTGGTGTACATGCGCGTCGTGGACACACGCCGGCCGTCGACGATGCGCAGCTTCTTGCCGCGCGACTTGAGCAGCCGCGCCAGCCCCACATCTTCGAGCACCGTGGTCGCAACCGCAGCAAATCCGCCCACGTCGTCGAGGGCGCTTCGACGCAGCAACATCAGCTGACCGTTCAAAAACGCGGTGCTGCTGCGCGGGTTGTGCACCTCTGACGGCGGATGCGTGATGCCAACGGCGGCCACGAACGCCGGCACCAACGCGTTTTCGACGACGCCCACGTTGTGCAGCCGGGGCATGGCCGAGAGCGCATCGGCATCACCGAGGGCCGCAACAAAGCCGCCCAATGCACCCGGGTGCAGGTGCACGTCGGCGTCGAGGCACAGCACCAGTTCGTGTTCTTCGTCGCTGGAAATGCCGTCGTGCAGCGCTGCCGGCTTGCCAAACCAACCGGCGGGGCGAGGCGTGTTGGGCTGACGCAGGCTGAGGCGTGGGTCGCGGGTCATGCGCGCGCGGACGAGCTCGGCGGTTCTGTCGGTCGAGCCGTCGTCGACGACGACAACGCGCAGGTGCGGCGACGGTTCGCACAGCAGGTGGTCAAGGGTGTCGCCGATGCGCTCGGCTTCGTTGCGCGCGGGGACAACGACGAGCAGCGGGGTGACCAGCACCTTCGGTTCGATGAAGGTGAGTGCTTCTTGTTCGGCCTTGCCGCGTTTCACCGAGATGCTCGCGAGCACCGGGGCTACGAGGGTGGCCAGACTGACAAGGATCTCCCAGGTCGACACGCCGAGAAACCCTACCGCCCTTGCACGACGGATGCTAACGGCGCGGGTATGGCTTCTGTCGTCGACGCGTTGTGTTTTCGACCGCTCTCGCTGGCGCTGGTGCTGGCTTCTGCCGCAGGTGCTGGCGGGTGCAGCGAGGCGTTTGGTCCAGCGTCGCTGGTGACCACGCCACGCGTGCTTGCGGTGGTCGCCGACCCGCCGCAGGCCTTGCCGGGCGATGTCGTCACGCTTACGCCGGTGGTGGCTTCGCCCGATGGTGCGGTGGCGCTTGATGCAACGTCGTCGACGTGGTGGCGCTGCCCCGACACCGACAGCGACGCGCTCACCGACCTGTGGCAGTGCAGCGTGCCCGAGCAGCGCCTCGACCTTGCCACCAGCACCTCGTACGTCGACACGGTGCCCGCCGACCTGTTTGGTGAAAACGCCACCATCGCATCGCAGATGCTGTTGGCCGCCACAGTGGGCTTCACGCGCATCGTCGGCTCGACGACGACAGCACTCGACACCGACATCGAAAGCTTCAAGCGCATCACGGTGTTTTCGGGCATCGACCTTGGCACCATCGACCCGCGCCTGGCCGACCTCGACGCCAACACCACCGTTGATGGGCCCGTTGCCGCCAACACCAACCCCGTGCTCACCGCCGTCACGGTACATGCCGACAAGGCTGCTGGCGACGTGGTGACGACGTTGCAGGCGGGCAAGACGTACGCGTTTGTGCCGCAGATCGACGACGCGAGCATTGAGAGCTTCTTCGGCCACGACGTCGACCTTGCTGGCCTCGACCCAGCCGACGACGCGGCGATGGCCGAGCTCACCGTCGACGACGTGCTCCGCCGCGTCACGCGTGTGCAGCGTTGCGAGCTGCCCACGTTCAATTGGTTCGTCACCGCGGGCCGGCTGCGCCAGGAGTTCACCGTCGACGAAGGTGTTGTTGCGCGCGCGTTCGATGTGCGCGGTGTCGACTGTCCGTCGCTCGACGGCGACGCACGCAGCCCCGAGGTCACCTACGTCGCCCCAACCGGCGACGAGGAAGACCCGCTGCCGAAAAGCGGTGTCGTGCACGCGTGGGTCGTGGTGCGCGACGGACGCGGTGGCACCGCGGTGCAGTCGTTCGACCTGCCGGTCGCGAAGTAAGAAATCCGCCTGTGAAATCAGCAACTTCTGCGGTGTGGTTGTAGGTCTTACCTGTCGGGTATGGGAGCAGTCATGAAGATCATCGTGGTGGGCAGCGGCGGTCGTGAGCATGCGCTGGCCTGGCGCTTGTCGTGCGGTGCTTCGTCGACGCGACTGGCCGAGCGCGAGGTGATCGTCGCTCCTGGCAATCCCGGCATTGCCCGCACCCACCGCTGCATGCCGGCGCGCACGGTGGAAGACCTCGTCGAGCTGTGCCGTGCAGAGCGCCCCGACCTCGTCGTGGTGGGCCCCGAGGCGTGGCTCGACATGGGCGCTGCCGACGTGCTCGCCCTTGAGGGCTTCCCCTGCTTTGGTCCGTCTGCTGCAGCAGCACGGCTTGAGTCGAGCAAGGCCTTCATGAAGGAGGTCGTTCGCGCAGCAGGTGTGCCCACCGCCGACTTCGTCGTCGTCACCGAGCCTGCGCAGGCCGAAGAGTTCTTCGCCGCGCGCGCCGGTCGTGGGGCGGTCATCAAGGCCGACGGCTTGTGCGCGGGCAAAGGTGTTGTGGTCTGCAGCGACGTGAACGAGGCGCGCGCCGAACTCGCCACAATGCTTGGTCATGGTGGTGCTGGCCCGCGCTTTGGGGCGGCGTCGAGCACCGTGGTCGTCGAGGACCTGCTGCCCGGCGACGAACTCAGCGTGTTCGCGCTCTGCAGCGACGACGACGCGGTGGTCTTTGGTGCGGCGCGCGATCACAAGCGCCTGCGCGACAACGACGAAGGCCCCAACACGGGCGGCATGGGCGCTGTGGGGCCGCTTGGCGACGACGAAGGTGTTTCCGCGGCCTTCCTCGAAGACCTGCGCCAACGTTTCTTTTTGCCCACGTTGCGCGAGCTGACGTCGCGGGGCCTGCCGTTTCGCGGCGTGTTGTTTGCCGGGCTCATGCTCGACGCGGCCGGCACGCCGTCGCTGCTCGAGTACAACGTGCGCTTCGGCGACCCCGAGACCGAGGCGCTGTTGTGGGCCCTCGACGTCGATCTGGCGCCGGTGCTGCTCGCCTGCGCGACGGGGGCAAAGCCTGAACTCGTGCTGCCTGCGTCGCCCGCCAAGGGGGCTGTCGTCGTCGTCGCGGCCGAGGGCTACCCGGAAGCCCCCGAGAAGGGCGCACCGATTGTGGGCGTGCCGGCGGCCAACGACGTCGCGGGCGCGCAGGTGTTTTTCGCGGGCGTGGGGCAGGGCGCGTTCGGCCTCGTCGTCGACGGCGGGCGCGTGCTGGCGGTGGCTGGTCGCGGCAGCACCTTCGACGAAGCACTCGATCGGGCCTATGCCGCGGTCGATCAGCTGCAGGTCGACGGAGCGCAGGTGCGTCGCGACATTGGCAAGAGCGTTCGTCGTCGCTGACGTTGGTGTCGGAGCTCAGTCGTCGATCAGCGCGCGCGGGTGGGCCTGGTCGTACACCTTCGTGAGGCGCGCAACGTCGACGTGGGTGTAGCGCTGCGTCGTCGACAAACTCGCGTGCCCCAGCAGCTCCTGAATGCCGCGCAGGTCGGCGCCACCTTCGAGCAGGTGTGTTGCGAAACTGTGGCGCAACTTGTGCGGATGGATGCGCGTACGGGCGCCGGCCTGCTGCCCGTGTTGAGCGAGTCGTCGACGGAGTTCGCTGTCGATCACGCGCTTGCCGCGGGCACCGAGGAACAGCGCATTCGCCGAGGCAGCGTTCGCGAGCTGCGGCCGTCCCGTGGCGATCCACGTCGACAGCGCCGCGGCGCACACGTCGTGAAACGGCACGACGCGCTCCTTGTTGCCCTTGCCGAGCACGCGCACGCAGCGGCCAGCGATGTCGAGATCGCCAAGGTCGAGGCCGCACAACTCCGAGATGCGCAGGCCCGCGCCGTACAACAACTCGATGACCGCGGTGTCGCGCAGGGCGGTTGCTCTGCTGGCGCGGCTCGCGGTGTCGTCGTCGTTTCCTGCCGCAGGCTGCTCGCACAAGGCGAAGGCTTCATCGACCGACACCGACCGGGGCAACGAGCGCGGGCGCTTTGGTGCATCGAGCAGATCGGCAGGTGACGCCGTGATGCGCCTGGTCTTTCGGCAGAACGTGAGGAACGTGCGAATCGCCGACAGCCGTCGCCCCGTCGACGTCACGGCGTCGTGGCCGTGGCGCGCCGCGAGAAAGCTACGCAACATGAACACGTCGAGGCGCGTGATGTCGTCGAGCACGCGCGGAAACGAGCGCGCCAGGTGTTCGCGCAACAACGACAGGTCACCCTCGTAGGCGCGCTCGGTGTGTTCGCTGACACGGCGGATGTGGCGCAGCGACGACAACCACGCAGAGACGGCGCTGTCGAATCCAGCCTCGAGGGCCACTTCCCCGCCTGTCACCTGGCGGTCGTCGACGGAGTTCATGGCCAAACGCTAGCGACGCGCATCGTGCCTCGCGAGTTCCTGACCACTGCTAGAGTCCGCCGATGCTGACGCTGCATCCCTCGCTCGCTGGTCGTTCCTTCGTCGACATCCTGCGCACCGGAGGAGTCGTGGGCGCTGGCGGCGGCGGTTTTCCGACGTGGGCGAAGTTCGCCGACGACGTTGTTTCCCAGCGGCCAATCCTCGTCGTCAACGCCCAGGAGAGCGAGCCCGGCTACTTCATCGACAAGTGGCTGCACGCCCACCGCGCCAGCGCCCTGCTCGACGTGCTGCAGTACCTGCAGCACACGTTGTCGTTGGCGAAAGTGGTGGTGGCGGCCAAGCAGAAAGACCGCGCGTGGTTCACCACCATGGAGCAACTCGCTGGCGTCGACGTCGGTGGTGCCCGCGTGCTCGATTGCACCGGCCGCAACCGCCACGTGTTGAAAGAGCAGCCCGAGCCGTTGCTGTTTGCCTACACCGACGACCGCTACGCCTTCGGCATGGAAACCGCGCTGTTGCTGATCGTGGCGCAGCAGAAGATTCCGCAGGGCGAACGCCCCGGTCAGCACGGCTACATCGTCGTCAACAGCGAGACCCTGTTCACCATTCACGAGCTCCTCACGCAGGGGCAGCCCGTCGTCGATACCTTCGTGCATGTCTACGGTGCGGGGCCCCGTCACACGTTTCGCCATGTTCCCGTGGGCACGCCGGTGGGGCACGTGTTGGCCGACGCGGAAGTCCCGCTCGCCGAGGTCGATGCCCGCGGCTTTGTCGTCGTCGATGGTGGACCCGGCTGGTTCACGCGCATCGATCCGCACACGGCAGTGGTCACCAAACGCACCAACGCCATCCTGGTGCTCGACCCTGCTGTCGTCGACGTAAACAAGACCGATGTGTTCGCCACCGCAGCGAAGGCCGGCTACCCACGCACCGATGTGGCCCCCACGCTGTCGCCGTCGTACCTGTCGTCGGCCATGGTGCGCGTGCCGCTGATCGACAACCCAAAGCTCAAGGCTGTTGTCGCTGCGGAGCCCATCGTTCACGTCGGTGACGTCGTCGTGCGCGGGCAACCCATCGCGGTGGCACCAGTTGGAGCGCTCGGCGTCGATGCGCACGCCAGCATTGCCGGGCGCATCACCGCGGTTGGTGCCGAGGGCATCACCATCGAGGCCTGACTCGCTTGTTGTCTGGGGTGCGGTGGCTATGACGAGCAACGCATTCGCCTTGCTTCCACTGTATGAGGTCCATCCATGACGACGACAAGCACGCAGATGAACGGCAAGACCGTGGTGGTCACTGGCGCAACGCAGGGCATTGGTCTTGAGGCGGCGAAGGCGATGGCGGCCATGGGCGCGCGCCTGATCATCACCGCGCGTGATGCCGCTCGTGGCGAAGCAGCGCGTGTGCAGGTGGCCGCTGCTGGCAACGGTCAGGTCGATGTTGTCCTCGTCGATTTCGCCTCGATGGCGTCGATTCGCGCTGGTGCTGCCGAGCTGAAGCAGAAGACGTCGCGCATCGATGTGTTGTTGAACAACGCCGGTGCGGTGTTCATGGAGCGCGGCGAAACGAAGGATGGCCTCGAGCTGTCGTTCGGCACCAACCACATCGGCTACTTCCTGTTCACGCACGAACTCCTCGACGTCATCAAGTCGAGCGCGCCGGCGCGCATCGTCAACGTCTCGTCGATGGGGCACAAGATGCCGCGCCATGGCCTCGACTTCGCCAACCTCGTCAAGCGCGAGCACGGCTACGCCGGCATGGCGGTGTATGGCGAAAGCAAGCTCGCCAACGTGCTGTTCACGACGGAGTTGGCGCGTCGCCTCGACGGCACGGGCGTCACCGTGAACTGCTTGCACCCCGGGGTCATCGCCTCGGGCTTCGGCACAAACAACAAGGGCTTCCTCGGCTTCATCACGAAGCACTTGTCGCCAATCTTTCTCACCACGCCAGCGAAGGGTGCGGCCACCAGCGTTTACCTGTGCACGTCGCCAGACGTGGCGGGCACCACGGGCAAGTACTTCGCAAACAAGAAGGAAGCCACGACGTCGAAGCCGGCACGCGATGCTTCGGCTGCTGCGCGTTTGTGGGCGTTGTCCGAAGAAGTGTGTGGCCTGCCGCCGTCGTCGTCGTCATCGAAGGCTGCGGCGTGAACGATGCCGCGCGCGCCTTGATGGAGCGTGCGCGCGCGTTGGCGGGTATTCCCGTTGCTGAACTCACGTCGTCATCGTCGCTCACGGCGATGCCGTCGGCGCACAAAGGTGGTGCGGGGCAGCGCGTAGAGCGTGCGCTTGGCCTGCGCCCCGTGTTCGACGACGTCGACGACCCCGACAGCGGCTGCGAAGTGAAAACACTCCCGGTCAAGCTCGGGGCGCGTGGGCCGAGCGTGCAGGAAGTCACCTGGGTCACGTCGGCCACCGTGGAGCAGCTCGTCGACGAGACGTGGCTGACGTCGCGGGTGCGCCACAAGCTGCAGCGCGTGTTGTTTGTGCCGGTGGTGTCGTCGACGAGCGATGTCGATCGCATCGGCACAGCGTTTCTGTGGCTGCCCGACGACGACGAGGAACGCCTGCTGCGCGCCGACTGGGAAGACCTCAGCGATCTGCTCGCACGCGGGCTGGGCTTCGCGGTGACGTCGAGGCGGGGGCAGGCGCTGCACGTGCGACCGAAAGCCCGCGACGCCCAACACGTGCGCGCCACCCGCACCGTCGACGACGATGTGGTGCTGCGGCC
The DNA here is from genome assembly GCA_044349155.1 of Myxococcota bacterium. GTDB lineage: Bacteria > Myxococcota > UBA727 > UBA727 > VGSZ01 > VGSZ01. Next base: position 141 of record JBIKRQ010000278.1, on the reverse strand, counting down.
CCAGGGCTTCTACCTAAGACGCGCGTTTACGCAGGGGCTGCTGGCCCGCCATCTGCGTTGGTGAGCCTCGAAGAGAAAACCGGCTTTGCGGTTTTGTCGCCGAGGCGAGTGGCATTGAGGGGTGGGCGGGGAAACATCCCC
>JBIKRQ010000277.1:0-8523 GCA_044349155.1 Myxococcota bacterium | reverse complement strand
ATCAACGCGCCGCGATCGCGTGAATGCCGTCGGACAACACCACCACCCGGCTGCGTGCTTCAAACGGGGCGGTGGCGACTTTGGCGATGGCACGGCCAACAGTGTCGACGGTGATCGGCGAGTAGCGGTGGGTTTTGCCCAACACGTTCGCCAACGCGTTCATCACCACGAGGCCAAAGCGCTCGCCCGCGCGTGAGCCCTGACGCGCGCCTTCGTCGTCGAGAATCGACGGGCGCAGCACGTGGACTTCGGCAAAGTTGATGTCGTTGACCGCGGCTTCGGCCTCGCCCTTGGTGCGCAGGTAGAAGTTCGACGACGTGGCCGAAGCCCCCATGGAGCTGACGAGGATGAACCGCTGTGCGCCTCGCTCATGGGCCGCCTGTGCGAACTGCACGACCGCGTCGTAGTCGACGGCGCGAAACGCCTGCTTCGAGCCTGCCTGCTTGATGGTGGTGCCGAGGCAGCACACGGCGACGTCGATGCGATCGGGGACGGCGGCGGCGAGGCCATGCCGAAAGTCGGCGACGACCGAGACGAGGTGCTCGTGTTGCAGCGCTGGCGGACGCCGGCCGATCGACGTCACGCGCGCCACCGTCGACGAGGCGAGCAGGTGCACCAGGGCGCGGGCACCAACGGCACCGGTGGCACCCGTGATGGCAACGTGGAGTGAAGTGGGGGTCGTCATCGTCGGCAGCATGCTGTTGGACTGTGACGACGGCAAGCACGCTCTGGTAGGGTTCGGCCCATGCCTGTTCGCCTGCTCGCGTTTGCGCTCACCTGTGTCGTCGTTGTGGGCAGTTGCGTGCGCCCGCGCCCCGAGGTCGATCGGGTCGGGCTGAGCGAACGGCAAGACGCGATGGACTTCCCCGACGCGCGCGCGGTGATCCTGCTCGATCGCACCGAGGTCACTGTGGCGGCACCGTCGCCGGGGCAGAAGCCTGTGGCGGAAGTGGTGCACACGCGCCGCGTGCAGGTGCTCACCGAAGCCGGTCGTGACCTCGCCAAGGTGCTGGTGCCCTTCGACGAGCGCACGCGGTTCTTCTCGATCGTGGGCAAAACCGTGAAGCCCAACGGGCGCATCGTGCCGATGAACGAGTCGGCGATTGTCGACGTCGATCGTTTCAAAACCGACACCGCCCCTGCCCGCTTGTACGACGGCCCGGGCTTCAAGCTGCTCAAAGTTCCCGATGTGGAAGTGGGCGATATCTTCGAAGTCACGACGTTGTCGCGCGTGCGCGATCCGCGCTGGCTGCCCCCGGTGGTCGTCGGTGGCGACCTGCCGTTTGTGCGCGGCGAGGTGGTGTTTGATGTGCAGGACAACCTCGACTTCGACCTGCGGGTGACACGAAACGGCCGCATCGTCGTCGAGAAACCCACGCGCATTCCCACCACGCTAAAGTTGCTCACCGAGCCCGTGCCGCTCACCGAAGACATGACCTCGGGCATGCGCACGTCGTGGGTGTTTCAACGCACGCCGGCGGTGTTCCCCGAAGGGGCGGGGGCAGCACCCGAAGCGTTGTCGACGCAGGTGCATGCCGTGCTGCGCAGTGGCGCCGATGCGTTTCGCTCGATCGACGACGTGGCGGCCTGGTACAGAGAGATGGTGCGCGGCATGGCCGAAGACAAAGCGTCGGGCCCCGAGATCGCGCGCCTCGCGAAGAACTTCAAAGGCGGCAAGACCGACAAAATGCGCCAGGTGCAGCGCTACGTGCAGGACGAAATCGAAGACGCGCCGGTGTTTGTGAACCTCGCCGCGATGAAGGCGCGCACACCTGGCGACGTCGTGCGCTTCCGGGTGGGCGATGCCAAAGACCAGGCCAGCCTCACGATTGCGCTGCTGCGAGCGGCCGGTGTCGACGGGCTGCCGGTACTCGTGTCGCGCGAAGGCAGCTTTGCCAGCGTGCCCGATTTGCCCTCTCCCGCACCGTTCAACCACGTGCTGGTGGCCGTGCCTGTTGGTGGTTCGTTCGCGTTCATCGACCCGTCGACGCCGGGGCTGCCCACCGGCAAGTTGCCCGCGGTGTTGCAGGGCGCCGTGGGCATTCTCGTGACGCCCGACAGCGGCGAGCTCATCAACCTCCCCGAGGACAAGCCCGACGAGAACATCGCCGACGTTCGCTACGAGCTGAAGCTCGGCAGCGATGGCCTGTTGAGCGGACAATTCCGCGGCTCGTTTTCGGGTGTGGAAGCAGCCCGTGCACGCGAAGTGTTGGCGCTGCAGGACACGCAGCAGGCGCGGGCGCTGACGACGTTGTTGTACGGCGATGCGGCCGGCGATCCGCACCCGTTTCGGGGCATGGAACTGGGCGATGTGTTTCGTGTCGCCTCGCGCACGACCGACGACCGCAGCCGTGACGAAGCCATCAAACTGCAGGCGAAGCTCACGCCGTTGCGCGTGAAGAACACCATTGTCGTCGACGACATCATCGGTCGCGAGCTCGCCTGGCTGTGGCGCGAGGGCCGCACCTCGCCGGTGTTTTTCGGCGCGCGCGCCACGCACACGCTGCGCGTCGACATCACGCTGCCGCCCACGATGGGCATCGACGCGTTGCCGATCTCCGTCGACAAACCGGGCTCGCTCGTGTCGTTTCAGGAGCGCTGGTCGGTGGCAGACGGCGTGCTCACGTTCATCCGCACCGTGACCACCCAGGAGCGAACGCTGGCCGCAGATCGCTACGACGACCTGCGCGCCCCCGTCGTCGCCAGCTGGAACCGCGCACAACAACCGGTGCGCATCATCGCGGGCGGCGATCGCGGTGCGAACTACAACGGCGACGACTTCTGACGCGCCTGCTGCTGCTCCTGCTGGCAAGTGCGCTGCTGGGCGGTGCTGGCTGCCGCTGTGGATCGACGACGACACCGCGACCGCCCACGCGACTCGTGCTCGGCCTCGTTGGTGAACCAACCGCACTGGTGCCGCTGTTTGGCAACGCAAGTGCTGACGCCGAAGTCACCGGCTTGTTGTTTCGCGAGTTGGTGGCGCGCACGCCGCAAGGGCTCGTCGCCGATCTCGCCGTGCGGGTACCGCGGGTCGGCGACGGCGCGCGCCTCGAGGGCGAGAAGCTGATTGTTGATTGGGAGCTCAAGCCGACGGCGCAGTGGAGCGACGGCGTCGCCGTCACGAGTGCCGACGTCGTGGCGGGGTGGAAGGTTGCGCTCGACGAAGAACTCGCGGTGGTGCAGGGGCGCGAGCAGGCGCAGGCCATCGAGCGGATCGACGTCGTCGACGCCCACCACTTGCGCGTGGTCTGGAAGAAGCCCGAGGCCGGTTTCGCCGTGCCGCGCGTGCACCGCGTGTTGCCGGCCCACCTCGTGCTCGACGCCACGGGTGCGGTGAAGAAGCCGCTGACCGCATTTCTGCAGCGCCCGATCGGCAACACGGGACTGCAGGTGACGGAGCATCTCGACGGGGCCCACGTGCTGCTGCGTCGGTCACGCCCCGCATCGGGGAGCCAGGTCGACGACGTGCTCGTGCGCTTCTTTCCGACAACGGATGGCCTGACGTCGGCGCTGCTGGCGAACGAAGTCGATGCGACGATGCAACACGTCGGCCTGTCGCCCACCGAGGCCGACCGGTTGTGGCAAGCGCATCCGCAGCGGTTCGTCGTCGAGCAAGCACCGGGGACCACGTGGGTGCATCTGGACTTCAACCTCGACGACCCGGTGCTCAAAGACGTTCGTGTGCGCGAAGCGATCGCGTTGGCGCTCGACCGCAAAGCGCTTGTGCACGCCGTGGCGGGCGAGGCCTACGACGTCGACGAAGGATTTCTGCCGCGGCACCATCCGGCGTGGACGAAGACGCCGTTGCGTGCTCCCGACACCGCTCGCAGCGAACGGCTTCTCGACGAAGCGGGCTTTCGCCGACCCACTGCGGACGCGGTGCGCGTCGACGTCAGCGGTACGCCGCTGCGCCTGCAGTTGGCCGCAGCGTCGGGGCAGCGTGACACCGAGCGCTTGCTGGCCATGGTGCAGTCGTCGTTGCGCGCGGTGGGCATCGACATCGTGCTCGACCTCAAGCCGTTCAAGGTGTTCTTCGCCGAGGGCGCCAGGAAGCGGGCGCTGCCGCACATGGCGTTCTACGCGTGGACCATCGACATCGACGGCGTGGGCGGCAGCTTGTGGCGCGCCGACAGGATCCCCTCGGCCAGCAACAACTTCACCGGCCAGAACCTGCCCGGCTGGCGCAACCAGAGCCTCACTGCTGAATTGACCGCTGCCGATGCCAGCCTGGACGAGAACGTGCGCCAGAACGCGGCACAGCACGCGCAGGAGGCCATGATTCGCGAGCTGCCGGCCCTGTCGTTCTACTTCCGCCCAGCCGTGGTGGTGCACCGCGTGGGTGTGAGCGGTGTGCGGCCCACCGGAACGTTGACGCCGATGGCCTTCTTTTTCGACGACTGGCGGGTCGTGCCGTCATCCCGAATGACCATTGAACACTGACCATGAGGTCATTCGGGATGACTCGCGGAGCGCAGTTGGGGTGGGGCCCCACGCTTCGTGGGGCGGGGGCTGCATCAGCCCCCGAGGAACCACATCCCGACATCTCCATGATCGAAGATCATGGAGATGTCGGGATCACAGGTTCTTCGCTGACCAGGTGGCGAAGAACTGCTTCACGAACGCGTGCGTGCTCGCGAGCATTTCGCGGCGCAAGCCCTCGGCAACGATCTCGCCGTCGTAGATGAAGATGATGTTGTCGGCGATCTTGAAGGCACTCGCGATGTCGTGGCTGATCACCACGCTCGTGACACCGAGCTTGCGCTTGGCGTCGAGGATCATCTCGTCGACTTGATCGGTGGTGATGGGGTCGAGGCCCGTGGTGGGCTCGTCGTACAACACGATCGCTGGCTCGAGTGCCACCGCCCGCGCAAGGGCCACACGCTTGCGCTGCCCGCCCGAAATCTCCGACGGAAAGCGCGGACCAACGACGTCGTAGTCGAGGGAGAACGTCGCAAACAGTTGGCGCACACGGTCGTTGAGCGCTTGTGCTGAGAGCTTGCGGTGCTCGCGCAGCGGAAAGGCGACGTTGTCGGCGTTGGTCATCGAGTCGAACAGCGCGCCCTGCTGAAACACCATGCCGAACTTGTTGCGCACGCGCTTGAGGTCGAGGGCGCCCATGTGGCTGATGTCTTCACCGTCGACAATCACCTGGCCTTCGTCGGGCTGCAGCAAGCCGATGAGGTGCTTCATGAGCACGCTTTTGCCCATGCCCGAGCCGCCGAGGATGACGAGGACGTGGCCGCGCTCGACGACGAAGTCGAGGCCCTTGAGCACTTCGCGCGTGCCAAAGCGCTTGTGCAGTCCACGGACTTCGATCATCGGCGTGCTGGCCGCTGGTGCAGTGACCACCGCGGTGACGTCGACAGATGTGCGGGCAGCGTCGGTCATGGAGCCCTCACTTCGGCAAGGCGTCGAAACGGATGTAGGCGTGGATGAGGGGATCGAGCACTTCGGCGAGGACGTAGGTGCCAACGAGGATCGACACCGACGACAGCACCACTGCCTTCGTAGCGGCCTCGCCCACGCCGCGCGCGCCGCCCTCGGCGTGAAAGCCCTGGTACGAGGCGATGAGCGAAATCTGCGCGCCGAAAAACGCTGACTTGATCCAGCCCTCGTAGAAGTCGTCGGGGTCGAGGGCCTGCCACGTCTCGAAGAAGAAGACGCCGGGGTCGATGCCCTCGCGGCCCACGCCGATCAGGTAGCAGCCGAGGAAGCCGCAGCCCGTGAAGATCGACGTGAGCAGCGGCATCATGAACGTGGCCGCCAACACGCGCGGGACGACGAGGTACTGCAGGGGCTCGACGGCCAACGTGGACATCGCGTCGATCTGCTCGGTGACCTTCATGGTGCCAAGCTCGGTGGCGATGCCCGAACCGCTGCGCCCCGCCACCATCAGCCCGGTGAGCACGGGCCCCAACTCGCGCGACAACATCAGCAACGTGACGGGGCCAACGAGTGCCTCGGCACCAAAACGACGGAAGCCCTGCAGCGTTTGAAAGCCGAAGACGAGGCCGGCGAAAAAGCCCGTGAGCACGACGATGAAGAGCGAGCCAAAGCCGATGTCGCGCAGGTGGCGCAGCAGCTCGGCCCAGCGAAACGGACGACGCGGGAGCCACCACAGCGTCGACAGCGCGAACAACACGAGCGCGCCGGCCTCGTGCACCACTTGCAATGGCCCGCGCCCGATCGCCGTGACGACGTCGACCAACACCCGCTGGAGCGCCGATGGCTTCCTGGTCTCGGGAGCGGGGACGGTGGTCACGTCGTCGACGTTCGCAGGCATGGTCTGCTGCGGTCAAGCACGCATGACGACGACAAGGACTGTGGCCATGACCACAAGGCCCACAGCTGCCCAGATGCGTTCGTCGCCCGCGCCCCGCACCACCAGGACGACGTTGCGAACAGCGGGCACGAGCAACAACACACCGAGGGCTTCGCGGGCGCCAGCGTCGACGAGGTTCGCCACCACCATCGCCACAAGGGCAACACTGGCAACGACGGCGGCACCGGTACTTGCTTCGCGGGCTGCATGTGGCGCCGTCATGCTGTGACCCCGCGCCAGATCGACATGGCGGCGACGATCGATGTGAGCACAAAGAACGCGAGCTGCAGCGCACGCTCAGGCACCCGTCGCTGCAGGCGTGCGCCGACGATGCCGCCGGGGAGCACGCCCAGCATGGCCCACGCCACGACGTCGACGCGCAGGTTGCCGTGCGACCAATGCACGAGGGCTGCACACGCAGCACTGGTCATCAAGCACGCCGACGACGTCGCGGCCGCCTGCTTCACCGGCAGCCGGCCAATGAGCATGAGTGCAGGCACCACCAACACGCCGCCGCCCACGCCGAACAAACCGCTCGCCGCCCCTGACGCCGCAGCGGCGATCGCCAACGCCGCCTGACGCAGCGGCGACAACGACGCGTTCTCGACGACGACGGCGCGCTGTCGGGCCAACACCAGCAGCACCACCACGATGAGCAACACGCCAAAGCCGATGAGCAGCGCACCATCGGTGACACGCGTGGCGAGCGCACTCGTGACCACAGCGCCGAGCACGAGAAAGGGCTCGAGGCGGAGCGCAACATCGAGCCGGGTCAAGCCGTTGCGCGCACCAACGAACGACGACGACGCGCTGGTGCCAATCACTGCGCACAGGCTCGCCGCAACTGCTTGCTGCGGAGACAACGACACCGCAGCAACGAGAAACGGCACCAGAAACACGCCGCCGCCAACACCCAACAGCCCGCCGAGCACGCCGACCACAAGGCTGCCGAGGGCAACGGTGGCGGCGAACAGCGCCACTACTGCAGCACGTCGGCAACGCCGTCGTCATCAGCATCGGCAAGTGCCGCGAGCACCTGCAGCACGTCGTCGATGCCGTCGCCTGCGACGTCGGTGTCGTTCGCGTCGGCAATGCCGTCGTCGTCGTCGTCGTCGTCGATAGCGTTGCTCACACCGTCACCGTCGGTGTCGGTCTGCTCGATCGGCGACGCTGCGGCACTCGACAGCGTGGTGTCGGCGGGCTTGCGTTGCCCGGTCGCGACGCTGACGAGGCCCAGGTTCACGTCGTCTTCGCCGCGCGGCACGAGGGTTGCGCCGTCGTCGCTGACGAACACGCCGAGAAAGGACCCGGCACCGATCTGACTCGCCGATGGCACCTGCAGCACCAACACGACGTCGACACCGCCACCAACGGTGGCCACAAACGACGCCTCAGACCGCTGCACCGAGGGGTCAAAGACATCGGACGGAAATGCGGTGACGCCGCCTGCCGCATCGAGGTGGAGTGCTGCCAACTGCAATCCGGTGACCTGCCGCCCGAGGAGGTCCTCGTCGGGAACCTGCAAGCGACCTTCGATGAGGCGTGTGCCTTCGGGCTTGTCGCCGGCTTCACCGGAGAAGCCCGCACACCCCGACAGCAACGAGATCGCGAGCATCGAAGCGGAAATCTTCAGAGCCATCGACGTCTCCGCAGCATGAGCAGGCCCAACAGACCGAACGACAACGACGCCGTCGATGACGACGTGGTGCTCGAACAGCCTTCGCGCTGCAACGTTTCTTCGGGGGGTTGCACCACGCGAGGTGGGGAGCGGTCGAGGTCTTGCGGTTGCCCCTCGTCGCGCTCGCCGCAGCCCGTGGCGTCGACGACAACACCCGGAGCCGTCAGCGGGCATGTGTCGCAGCCATCGCCGAGCCCGTCGCCATCCGCGTCGGCCTGCGCGGGGTTGTAGATGGCACCGCAGTTGTCGACGAGGTTCTCGACACCATCGCCGTCGAGGTCGCCAGGCCCCACCACGATCGGGCCTTCGCCTTCACCCTCTTCGCCTTCGCCCTCGCCTTCGCCCTCGCCCTCGCCAACGACGGGATCGACCTCGGTGGTGAGGTCGAAGGCAAAGAACTCGCTGGCGTCGACGACGTTGTCGCCATTGCCGCTCGGCGCTTGCGCGACCAGCGCACCACCATCAGCACCCGCGTAGCGGACGGCCGCGACGTAGATCGTCTCGGGCACGGTGCCAAATTCCT
>JBIKRQ010000276.1:0-8540 GCA_044349155.1 Myxococcota bacterium | reverse complement strand
GGCGACAGCGCCGCGCTCGGTGGCGGCGGCGATCTCGTCGAGGACCTTGAGCTTGTAGGCGGCAGTGTACGTGCGACGTCGAGCACGAGCGCTGACCTCGGTGTCAGGCTTGTTCGAGGGGAGGGGGGACGACCTGGTTGGTCATGGGCAAGACTTTCACGCCCCATCAGTAATTTCAGGCGGTCGAGGATTCCCACGGTTGTTGGCAGAGGGGGGACAACGAGACGTGAATCGGGAACGCGGGTCAGCCCGCCAGTGGAGGTCGAAAGTGGTTGAAGAAATCGAGGAGTCCAGCCCGCACCACACCGCGATTGAAGCCGCTGAAGACTGAGGTTCAGCGTTCGGGCGTCGCCATCATGTGGGGATGTCTGCTAACCGGGGTCATGGCCATCACGCGCACGTCGATCGTGTTGGTTCTCGCTGCTGCAGGGGCCTGCAGTGCGCCTCCTTCTGCGATGCGCGACGCAGGAGTCGCGGCACCAGCACCTACCGTGGTCGTGCCGGTGGTTCCTGCGGTGCCTCCGCCGCCCGCTGCCGAGCCTGACCTGTTGTGCTCGATCCGATGTTGACGGTGCAGGTCGAAGGTGCCCTGCAGCCCGTCTATTCGCTGTTTGTCGACGTCGACGACCTTGCGTTCAAGAACCACCGGGAGCGCGAAGCCTTTCGCACGCAGCAACGTCCGGGCCGGCCAGTCCTGACCGACAAGGAAGCTCGCGAGCGTTGGCTCACAAAGCGCTTTCAAGCTGAGCTGGCGGCACACCAGAAGCGCTGTCTTGCGGAGCAGAATCCAGACGACGGGACGTGCGACGCCGACCTCCTGTGTGCCCAGGATTTCCTCAAGCCCGCGGCCATCTCCCTTGCATCCAGACCCGCGTCGGCCGCGAAGGTCAACCTGACGCTGTCGAGCGGTGGGGTCGCCGTTGCGACCGTGCAGCACAGCGCGGAAGGGTGGAAGGTCGACCGCGTCAAATGCCCCGGCTATCGCCCCGGCCGGTAATTGCGACAGCTGTCGCAATTGCCGGCTGACATCTGCTAATCCGCCGGAATGACCTCCGAAGCCCCCGTTGCAACGCCGTCTTCGTCCATCGCCGATGTCCTCAGCATCGACGCCGTCGTCCCGCGCGACCAGGACCTCCGGCCCATCCGCCCCGAGCACGTCCGCATGCTCGCGGCGAACATCGCCACCGTCGGCCTCATCTCACCCCCGGCTGTCGATGCAGTGGGCCGCTTGCTCGCCGGTGAGCATCGCCGCGAAGCACTGCTCCTCCTGCGTTCCATCTCAGGCAACGTCGACCTTGCTCGCGAGCTCTTCGCGCTCGAACTTGAATCCGGCGGCCTGACCGACGCCGACCTTGAGCAGCTTGCTTCGGCGTGGGGGCGCGAAGGGTTCGACGCTGGCGTGCCCGTGCGCCGCATGCCCAATGCCGACGGCGCCACCGCCCTCGCCGTCGAAATCAGCGAGAACACCCAGCGCGAAGACTTCTCCAACGACGAGATTCTCGAGGTCTACTCGAAGCTCCAGAAGGCCGGCTACAAGTCCAGCGTTGGCCGTCCGAAGCCCGGCGAGAAGGCGATCATGCCCGCGATGGCGCTCATCTTCGGCAAGCACGCTCGCACCGTGCAGCGTGCGCTGAAGAAGGCGGCGCCCCCCGAGCGGAACGAGCCTCCGCGCACCCTGGTGGCCCTCAAGGGCCTCGAGCGCTCGCTGGCCAAGTACGGACCCGAGCTGCCCCGCGACGCCGAACTGAAGGCCTGTCTGCGCGCGCTGGAAGAGGCCGTCGAAGCCGCGCTGGCTCGGCGGCGTTGAGCATGGGTCCCACCGACGCCGACCGCAGCGACCTCGGGTTGTCGCCCCTCCCCGAGCGCGTGCTCCAACTGCTGGCCGCCGAGAACGCCTCGCCCCTCGTCGCGCGCCTCACCCTCGCGCACGATGTCGCGGGCAGGCTCGTGCGCCGCATGCACAAGAAGTGGCCGCGCCTGGTCTTCGTCGTGGACCATGCAAGGAGTCGACATCGGCATCTCGAGCGCCCTCATTCTAGCTCACGTGGGTTGCGAGGCGAACCCGCTGGCGAGGCCTTGCGCTGGAACGGCAGCGGCAACTCGAAAGTTCGAAGCGATCGCCTGTAACGTGAACCGTTGGGGGCGCATTCGCTCATCAACCGTGCGCATCGTCAGAAATTGCGACAGTTGTCGCCATTTTCCTTCTCTGCGCTGAATGACGTCGTCGAACGACTCAGCCGGAGGCGCCGGTGTAGCTCCGCAGGGCTCGTAGCCAGAAGCGGCGGCAGGCGACGAAGGCGATGGCGGCGATGACCGCGCTCCCCCACAGCCAGCTCTGGCCTGAGCGGCCCAGCAGTGCTTCGGCTGGCACCGTCGTCAAAAACGCCACCGGCACGAGCCAGGTGAAGACGAAGCGGTAGGCGATGGGGTAGGCGGAGATGGGGAAACGGCCGGCGTCCATCAGCCCGCGCAGCACCTCGGTGGCGTTGTAGATCTTCGTGAACCAGATGGCCGTCGTCGCCAGGATGAACCACAGCGAATAGAGCAGCACCGCCGCCGACAGCAGCGGCACGACCGCCAGCAGCGCAGCAGGCACGAAGCGGTCCGCACCTACGAGGCCCGCGATGATGAGGACGAGGCCAAGGGCGACGTCGGTGAGCCCCCACGGCGACAGCACGCGCAGCGAGACCTGCAGTTGTGCGTCGATGGGGCGTAGCAACACGTACTCGAGCGTGCCGTTCGTGACGTGCGTAACGATGCGCGAGAGGTTGGGCGTGAGCACAGCGCCCACGATGCCCGTCCACAACGAGAACAGGCCGAGGACGACGGTGACCTCGGGGATCGTCCAGCCCGGGAAGCCCGCACCCTGGCGATAGAACAGCCAGATGGAGAACGCTGCGCCGAGCAGGTTACCGACGGAGCCAAGTGCTGCGACGAGGAAGTTGGCGCGGTACTCGCTCTCGGCGGCCAACGACGTTGACCAGAAGGCCCGCAGAATCGTGAAGGTTCGACGCAGGTTCACGCTCAGGCCCCCATCGATGAGTAGCGGCGTAGGCCACGACGCCACAGCACGCGGTTGAGGGCGACGAAGAAGACGAACCAGCCCGTCATGACCAGCACGCCGCGGTACAGCTCCGTCTCGTCGAGACCGCCCATGACGGCGCGGGCGGGCAGCCAGATCAAATACGGAAACGGTGTCCACATGACGATGTCACGGAGGCCTGGCGGGAAGGCCTCGAGTGGTGCGACGGCCCCGCTGACGAACATGTAGAGGAGCATGTGCAGCGTCTCGATGGCACTGGCGCGCTCGAGCCAGAAGCAGGCCATGGCGACCGTGTACTGGATCGCGAAACGCAACAGGAACGCGCCGGCAGCGAGGACAACGAACTGCAGCAGCTGCATCGGCGACGGCACGAAGAACGCGGCGGGGTAGAGGGCGAAGAAGAGAACGGCGAGGGCGACGACGAAGGGGCCGCGGGCGAGGCGCTCGGCGACGTGGCCGGCGAGGTGCTTCCACACCGGGTCGATGGGCAGCAACAGCTGCGATGAGAGCTGACCCTGTTGGATCTGTTGCTCGAAGTCCCACAGCACCCAGGTGACCGTGAGCTGACGGACGATGAAGACGCAGAAGAAGTAGCGGACGACGTCAGCCTGGCTCATGCCGACGTCGGCGCGGGCCGAGGCTTCGTACCAGATGCCCATCAGGATGAACGACAGCGACATCGACAGCGCCCACAGCACGAGCTCGGCGCGGTACTCGACCATGTAGGCGTACTGGCTGCGCAGGAGCCCCTTCGCTCGGCGCCAGATCGTGGTCATCACGTGTTGTTGCGTCATGCACCGAGTTCGCCCGTGATCACGCGGCCGATCATGTCTTCGATGGGCGGATCGGTGACGCTGAGGTCGCGCGGTGCGACGACGGCGAGGAGTCGTTGCAGTGCTGGTGCGAGGGCTTGCGGCGGCACCGCAAAGCAGACGAGGCGGCCATCGGTCGAGGTGTGGCGGAAGGCGGCGCAGCGTTCGTCCTCGTGCACGGCGCGCACCACGCGCTGCACGATGGCATCGTCGACGTCGTCGCTCAGCTCCAGCTCAATGCGCTTCTCGGGGGAGAAGCGCGCCGCGAGCGCCTTCAAGTCGCCGTCGAAGACCAGGTGGCCCGCGTGGATCACGAGCACGCGACTGCACAGCGCCGTGATGTCGGCCATGTAGTGGGAGGTCAGCAGAATCGTGGCGCCGGTCTCCTCGTTGTAGCGCTTGAGGAACTCGCGCACGGCGGCCTGGGCGTTGACGTCGAGACCGAGGGTGGGCTCGTCGAGAAACAACACCTGCGGGCGGTGCAGCAGCGCACTCAACAGCTCGCCCTTCATGCGCTCACCGAGCGAGAGCTTGCGGACGGGTTGGTCGAGCAGCGTCGTCATCGACAACAGCCCGGCGAGTTCATCGACGCGGGCGCGCCACACGGCGTCGTCGAGACCGAAGATGCTGGCCTGCAGGCGGAGACTCTCACGCGTGGGCAGATCCCACATGAGCTGCTGCTTGTTGCCCATCACGAGCGAGATCGAGCGCAGAAAGTCCGACGTGCGATCGAAGGGCCTGCAACCAGCGACCGTGACCTCGCCAGCAGAAGGCAGCAGCAAGCCGGAGAGCATCTTCAGCGTCGTCGTTTTGCCGGCACCGTTTTGCCCGAGAAAGCCGACGCGTTCGCCCGCTTGCAGACTGAAGCTCACGCCTTCGACGGCGACGACGTCCTTGTACTGCCGGCGAAAGAAGTGGCGCAGGCCAGCGAAGTCGCCCTCGCCTTTGTGCGGCACCTTGAAGGTCCGCGACAGGCCCTTCGCTTCGATGATCGGTGTCGGCATCTTCCTCCTTCGCCGCTCGATGAGAACGACGTCGACCAAGGCAAGCGGGTAGGAAGAACGGGGCGCGATATCAAGTGCGAATCACCGACCATCAGCGGTCGCGTCAGGCTGCCGTCGATGGGGCGAAGCCCGCATCTGGAAATGCGGCACATGTCGCAATTTCCCAATCAGGCGTATCGGGCGCGCAGGTTCGCGGTGTCGATGACGTCGTCCAGTGCGGCGACGACCTGTTCGAGCGTCCAGCTTGAGAAAACGCCATCGCGTGCCACGAAGGGCTTGAACGTCTCGACCGCCTTCATGCATGGAACGTTGCCCGCGGGCGCCACGAAGACGAAAGCGCCCTCGTCGTAGTCACCGGTGACAACGAGGCTGGCGGCGAGCAGGTGGTCGCGCCACATCTGCTGCAGCGGCTTCTTCTGCAGCGTTGGCCGCTCGCTGACCCACCAGCCGCACGCCTCTGCAATCTCGTCGTAGCGTGCACGGTGCCTGGCCGCAGCGTCGGTCATCGCCTCGTGGTACTTCACCTCGACACCGAGGAAGCCGCGCTTGCCCTGCTCGGTGGTGTACGCGACGAACACATCGAATGCCGAACGGTCGCCGGTGTAGCGGACGTCGCCGCGACCGGGTGAATGCTCGAAGCGAATCGCCGTTACGCGCGACACGCCACGAGCGGGTTCAAGCTTCTGGATGACGCGCGTTGCCGCGACGAGGTCTCTCGACAGCTCGCCAAACAGGTTGAAGCACAACGGCTGCGACGAAAGCAGGTTGTCGTAGATGCGTGGCTCGCCGAAGAGCTTGTCGGCTGCCTGCACCGGGTCCATCACCTCGGCGCGGACGACGTCGCGGATGACGGGGGTGAGGAAGTTCTCGAGCAGCTCCTTCGCGCGCGGCATCGCGAGGCGCGAACCAAGCAGTTCGCCGTTGGGCTTGTGGCCGATGGGAAGGTCCTGCGCCTCTCGCCACCGTGCCTGCTTCAGCCGGCACTGCCTCTGAAATGCGCTGTCGGTGGGCACCCAGACGTGGTGCACTCGAAGGTTCGCCTCGGATGTATCGATCGCTTCCCCCTGAAGTTTCGCTGTTGGCGTTGCGTGAACGTCGACGTTCATGGCTTACGCGGCGCGCGCAGACCAAACTGGTCCATCTTCTTGGTCAGCGTGTTGCGCGACCATGTCAGCAGCTTTGCGGCTTGATCGATGTTGCCGCGTGTCTGCTCAAGGGCGGCGCGCACGTCGTCGGCCCCTGCTGCGCGTGGGCTGAGCTTCGAGAGGGCTGGCAGATCCACCGCCGTCCCGCGGGGCAGCGCCTCTTTCAGCTCTGTCTTGTCGTCCTCGTCGTCGAAGGGATTCGGCATCTCGCCGCGAACGCGCAACAGACGGTCGAGGTGTTGCCGGACGTCTTCGGCCTCGACGATGCGCCGGCCGCGCGAGGCGCGATCCACCAGCGTGTCGACCGCTCCCTTCAGTTCGCGCACTTCACCTGGCCACGGGGCTTCCATCAGCACGGCCATCGCGCCCGCGCTGAAGGCGACGTCGTCGGTGGTGAACTTGCGCACGAGGCCCGGGATGTCTTCGCGACGCTCGCTCAGGCGCGGCAACGTGATGTTCTCGTTGGACACCAGTCGCCACCCCAGGTCGCCTCGCAGCTCGCTGTAGCGGAGCGTCTTCTTCGACGCCGAGATGATGCGCACGTCGGGACGCGGCGGCACCGTGGTCGTCCCGAGCGGGCGCAGCTGCCCCTTGTCGTCGAGCAGCGAGATCAAGAAGTCCTGCGCGGGCTTGGGCAGCGACTCGACCTCATCGAGAAACAACGTGCCCTTGTTGGCCTGAAAGAGCAGACCCACGCGGTCTTTGTCAGCGCCTGTGAACGCACCCTTCACATGACCCAGCAGCAGCAACTGCAGCTGCACCACGTCGTTGGGGAGTGCGCCGCAATTCAGCGAGACGAACTCGCCGCGCCGCTTGCTGTGCTGGTGAATGACCTCTGCGGCCCACGACTTGCCCGAGCCCGATGGGCCCAGCAGGAACACCGGCAGGCGCGATGGGGCCACACGCAAAAGCGCGTGCTCGAACTCGATGCCTTTGACGGAGCACGTTCTGGCGTCGACGCGGCTCGGCGGAAGCTCCTCGAGGGGCTCGATGCGGTTGTCGCCTTTGCCCAACATGATGGGCATGCCCACCTGCAGCAGCATCGGCTCACCGGGGCGCAGCCGAAGGCGGCTTCGGCCGTCGAGGTCGTCGACGAACGATCCGTTGGCAGAACCCGTATCGACATAGGCCCACACACCGCCGTCGCCGCGCAAGAAGCCATGGACGCGCGAGATGCTGGTGTCGTCGAAGCGGCACTCGACGTTCTCGCCGCGACCAATCAACACCGTGCTGCGGTTGGCGCTCAGGCTCAGCAGCAGTGGTTCCTGCCCGGAGCGGTGCACGCGGATCGCCGTGACATCGGGCGAGCGCAGACGTCGCTGCCCGATCGCCGAAACGTGCGCGGAGCCATCGGTTCTGCCGTCGTCGATCAAGCGCCTCATGCCTTCCCCCACAAGTCGAGTTGCTTCGCTTGTCCGCCGAGCATGCCACGGACGCGCACGCGGCACGACGTCGACAGCTCGATGATGTCGCCGGCTTCCACCACATAGCCACGCAGCGCTGGTCCCAACGCCACGGTCGCGACTCCTGCGGCGTTGGTCGTGAGGACCTCGGTGCCGTTGGTGGAGCCGGCGTCGATCACCACCGCGCGCCGCACGCCGCCCAGACGAAGCGGCAGCACCACGGCGTGCACGCGTGACACGTTCTCGTCGAGGATCGTGAGGTCATTTCGTCCGTCGCGACCGAGCAGCAACGCGGTCTGCAGCTCGTCGAGGCAGATGCTCGGTGTTTCACCCCGCAGGCGTTTGGCCTCGCGCGGTGCGGTGCGTTCTGGTGGTGTCTGCGTCGCCGTACACCACACGTCGGGCTCGGGTGCTGAGCAGTGGCGATGGACGGGCACGACCTGCGCGGCGATGACGGCGTCGCCGGTGCGCATGCAGGCCCACGTGCCTTGTTGTGCGGAGGTGGTGCCGCTGATGCCGCACGATGAGGCGAGGTCGACGAGGGAGACGCCGTCGTCGTCGGCCGCAATCACCGCGTGGCGGAGCGAGGCATGACGCTGGTGCAGCAGCACATCACAGGCGGCGTGACGGCCCACCGACAGCAGGCGCGGCAGTGGTCCCTCGCTCACGTGCACGGTGACGCCGCGATCGTCGAGAACGAAGACGTAGAGGGCCGGCAGATGGAGTTGTTGTCGTCGTGCAACGAGGTCGGCGCGCCCCGGCAGAAGGCGGTGATGATGAACGGGGAGGTGCAGCTTACGCAGACGGACATCGGCGAGGCTGGTGCGTTCTGAGCGGTCGACGAGGTGGCGCTGCTGCATGGGTGATGACCTCCGCGCACCAGGAAAGCACGCGGCGGGCCAACACATCGCGGTCGCAGCCGCTTGCGAACCACGGTCACTGCGCCCTGCAGAACTGCGCAGCGCCCTTCAGTTTTGAAGGTTCAATCTCGACGTCGATCACTCCTGCGTCTTCTTTGTCTTCTCCGGCTTGCCTTCGATTTCGATCAGGCGCTGCGCACGGCGTGCTCCTGCACCACCTCGCACGCCCGATGGAGCGCGCGGGCGTCGGCCCCCGCGTCGATGAGGCGCTGG
>JBIKRQ010000275.1:0-8545 GCA_044349155.1 Myxococcota bacterium | reverse complement strand
GCGCATGCAGCCCGCCTTTCCATTGCTGGAAGGGTGGCCTGCCGGCCGCGTCGCGCTTCACGGATGGGGCGATGTAGTTGTCGCTGACGGGGCGATGTAGTTGTCGCTCAGCAGTCGCGACCGATTTCATATACATTTTATTATCCTTCGTACTTCAGAGGCCGACGTTTTGGCAAATCACGGTGATCGCGCCGTTGCTGATCGAGCAGGCCACGCCACCATCACAGTTGTTGACCCCGGCGAACTCGGCCTGGGCTTTTGCTTCGGCGCAGTCACAATCGGTGCAGTCACCGGCGCTGATGCAGGTGGGCGTATGGCCTTCGCCATTGGCGAACCGCTCATGCAAGCACATCTCACCATTCGCAGCGTCGCAAACGACATCATCGCGGAGGCAGGCGAAGGTTGTTTCACCTTCACCTTCACCTTCACCCTCGCCAGCAGCATCACCGCAAGCGCCAACATGCAAAACCAAAAGCAATCACAATCGCGACCGAGAAGCGCATTTTCATGTTTGACTCCATGCATTGATTGTCGCCGGCGCTCGCGCGGTTGCACGGCTGATCTGTCGGTCGGTGTACCGAGAGCACCCGATCCGGAATGACCATTGAACGCGGCCAAGTCAGTCGAGCGAACGCCAATTCGAACACTTGGCGTGCCGCCAAGTGTTCGAATATTAATATGATTTCGACCGCAAGCGGTCGAAATCATGGCGTTGGCGTTCCGCCAACGCCATGAATATCAATATGAATTCGACCGCTTGCGGTCGAATCGAATTCATTGGCGGGGAAGGTTCCCCGCCCGCCCCTCAGGAGACTCGCGCGACAATGCATGGTTCGTGGACTTGCGTTCCGCTATGTCGACGACGATCAAGCCTCTTGGGGTCGTTGGGATCAGGCTGGGGTGGCAAGACCAAGCAGACGCCAGGCCAGGCCTTGCAGATGGTCGCGGATGCGACGGTCGAGCTCCTTCGCGTCGACAATGCCGAACAGCGCGCGAGCCTCGTCGGCACTGAGCAACGCGTAGTGCGCGACCACGAAGACCACAGATTGAACTGAGAAGCGCAGGTCCAGTGCTCCAGGAAAAAACGTGAGCAGGATGCGCTCAGCGTCGTCGACGATGGGGCGTCGGAAGGCGGCGTCGCGCCGAGCTGGAAAACGGCCAAGCTCGGCGTTGATCTGGTTGCGCAAGCGCAAGCTCCGGCGCTCATCGCACGCGAAGGTGTAGAAGCGGTCGACGGCAGCCCCGACAAAGCGCGCGATGTTCTGCGGGTCTGGTGGCGAGAGCTGGAGCCCCTCGGCCACGATCTCATCGAAGAGGGCCCGCATCCGCTCGTAGTAGCCATCGAGCAGGGATTCGAGGAGCTCATCCCGCGACGGGAAGTAGTACTGGACGGTCGACAGGGCGACGCCTGCGCGCGCGGCGATCGCCCGGTACGACATGGCCTCGTTGCTGCCTGACTCGAGCAGCTCGAGCGCCGCCGTCTGGACCTTCTGCCACGCCTTTGCCGTTTGCTGAGACATGTCGAGCCTTTACGACGTCGGGCGCCGGCGGGCGCAGAAAAGGTAGGTCACTGTACGACCCCGAATCGTGATCACCGGGGAAGTCTCCGCCCACCACACCAACAGCACCCACCACGCCGGGTTTCTCGCCGAGGCTCAAGGCGGCGCGGTTCCCCAATCGCCCAGCAATTTCATGCACATGCCGTCGTTGCATGGTGGTGCGGTGCGCACGCGTGGCAGCACCGTGTACGACACGCCGCCAGCGCCAAAGTACAGGCCGCTGTCGACGTGCTTGCGCGCCGTGGTCGGCGTGATCTCGAGGACACCTCCCAGCGGAGCGCCGCCCGAGGCGTTGTGGGCACGGACCAGCAGGCGCACGCCCCCCACCAGCTCGGGTGCGACTTCGACGTCGAACTCGCCCCACGCGCCCACCGGCACGAGACGTACCGCGCGGTGGCCGTCGACGAGGCGATCGCCGCCCCACGCCGTCGTGGGCACAAACGCCAACGACCGACGCGCCGCGCTGATCACGACGCGACTGCGGCCCAACACGTCGTTGCCCAGCAGGCCCTGCGCCTCGCTCGTCTCGAGCGCGCTGACCCGCCCCAGCTGCACCAGCCCCAACGACAACGGCGACAGCAGAAAACGACCTCGACGCTCGCTCTCCTGGCCGCTTTGGCCCTTGAGCGTGATGGTGCGCGACACATCGGCCGGCAAACGTGCCTCCACACCAATCGCTGCCGGCACCACGGTGAGCGGCGTGCCCGTGTCGACGACGAGGTCGAACGCTGCCGCACCCGTTGCGCCTGGTGCGGTGGCCGACACCACGAGGCGCTCACTCGCGTCGAGGCCAACAATGTCGACGTCGGCGAGGTCGGCCACGTCGTCGAGCCCGCTGCCCGCCGGACGCAATGCCACAGCACCCAACGGGCCGTCGTAGACCACGTCGACGTGGGCAAGCGCGTCGAGGCCGAGGAGAAACAGGTCGTCGCGTAGTGCTGTGGGTGGAACCAACGCGACGAGGTTGGTGAAGCGCAGGCGCCCCACGACGACGTCGGGCAGCACCACTTCGCCGGCCTGCACCACACGCCCGGTGGCATCGCGCATGGCGTGCTCACCCGCAGGCGAAAGCCCAAGACGCCGCGCGATGGCCGACGTGATGACGGTGCGTGTTGCTCCGGTGTCGAGCGTGACGGCGAGCGGCGTGGTGCCGACGGTGGCGTCGATCACGAGGTGCCCACGCGAGCCACCATCGTGCAGCAACAGAAAGTCGGTGTCGTCGTCGTCGGGCACGTCGCGCTGCGCCACCAGGGCACGCGGCACATCGCTGACGTGTCCACGAATGCGGCGCGGCTCAAGGGTCACCGACCACGGCGTGAGCACCGGCACCTTGAGCGCTGTGTCGACGACGATGCTCGGCTGCGGTGGGACCAGTGGGACCACAGGAGCATTGGCCGACGGCGGCGCCACCGAGCACGCGCACAGCACCGCCGCGAAGACGAGGACGGTGAAGCGCCTGCTCATTCGAGAGGACAAATGCCGAGGTTGCTGTTCGGCGACACGCCCTGACACAGCCCGCCATTGGGGCACGTCGGCGCACCACCGTCGATGTTGCACCACTGCAAACACACCTGGGTGTTTGTGTTGAGCAAGACGCAGGTGTTGTTGTCGACGCAGGTGTCGACGGCACTGCAGGTTTGTTGTGAGCGAATCACGCCGGTCGCCTGGCAGATGTTGTGGTCGGTGGGGTTCGCCTCGTCGGGCGGCGTCGAGCACGACTCGTTCGTTGCACAGGGGCACCCGCCGGCACCAACGCTGCGGTCGAAGCACGGCAGTGGTTCGCACGCTTGCGCACACAAACCGCTGCGCCCACCGCTGACGGCTTCACCGACGCACACGCCCACTTCGCCCTCGCCAGAGCAGTCGCTGTCGGTGGCGCAAATACCAACCTGACAAAACGGCGCGATCGCTTCGTCGTCGGGAAAGAAGCAGCGGTTGCCCGCATCGCACGCGAAGTTGTTGGCGTCGTCGCATGGGGCGCGGCAGCGCAGGCCGGTGTCGGCGTTGGCGAGGCGCGCGCAGTTCAAGTCGGTGCTGCCTGTGGGGCACAGCGCCGTGTAGGCGTCGGCACAAACGCCTTCGTCTTTGCACTCGTCAGACGAGACGCATTCTTCGCCCACGTCTTTGAAGTTCGCGCGCACGCAGCGCTCGATGTCGTCGGCAGCGACCACGCAGGCGTAGCCGTCGAGGCAGCGCGGCTTTTCGAGGTCGGTGCCGCAGGGCAGGTTCTCTTCGCTCGACGACGTCAGATAGATGATCGAGCACCCGGCCGACGCCGCAAGCGCGACCACGACGAGGAGCACTGGCACACGAGAGAGAATCGAAGCGCGCATGTTCTTGCTCATGATCGTCATGGTCCAGGTCGCAACACGTCTTCGCGCGCCGACTGCTCGGCGTAGCCGTTGACGAGAAAGACAATGCCAGTGGTGAGCAGGCCGGCGCCGACGACGTAGCCGATGTCGGCCCCGATCGACGAGAAGAGCCACGCGTTCTTGATGGTCGACACATCGTCGGCGACCTGGGTGCGCGAGCGAAACGCCGCCGACTGCCCCAACGTCGCCACGCCGAGCCCGATGCCCACGCCAAAAGGCACAACACTCACGCCGGTGAACACCCACCCCGCAATCACGGCACCCGGCGTTTCCACAATCTCGGCATCGCCAGACAGGCGCGTGGGACCGCGTTGCTCGAGGTCTGAAGCGGTGGGCTGCGCACGCTCAGCGGTGACGGCCACGAGGCGATCGCGAAAGAAGCGGACGGCGTCGCGGGCGAAGAAGTCGCCGTCGATCGGGAAGCTTTTTTCCGCGCGCGCCAGCACGCGACCGTTCACCGCGTCGACGGCAATGCCCTGCACGCTGGCCACTTCGCCTTCGCTGCCCACAATGGCCAACACCATGCGATCGACCTTGAGCAGGCGCGACAGCTCGGCGACGGTCTCGGGGTTGTCGGGGTTTCGCACCAGGCGCGTGAGCAGGTCGTCGAGCTTGGCGAACTGGCGCGTGGGCTTGAGCGCCGCTTGCGCTGTGGCCTCCATGTTCTTTTTGACGTCGACGGCACCGCCCCATGCGCGATAGCCCTCGCGAAACACGCGCACGAGATGACGGCCCGGCGGCACCTCGACGGTGACGGGTGCTGCACCGCGCGGCACGCCGTCGATCCACACCTCGGCAGCACCCGTCGTCGAATACACCGTGAGCTTGCCGACGGCTGGCACCTTGTAGTCTTTGAGCACGCCGTCGAAGGCCTTCTTCACGCGCGGTGCAGCATCGGTGGCGACGCGAAAGCCGGGGTCGATCGACAACGCGCGGGCCCACGCGGCTTCGGCACCGGCGCGATCGCCCTGCAGCGCCAACGTCGTCGCCTGTTTGTCGAAACAGTCGACCACTTCGGTGATGTCGACGATGGCCGAAGCCCCCTGCTCAAAGGCCACGAGCGCCTGGCCATACGCGTCGGCAGCGACGGGCAGGTCAACCATCGACAATGCGAGGTCGGCTTTGGCCTTGAGGCGGTTGGCTTCGGTCAGGCTGGTGACACCTGGCGGCACATCGACGTCGTCGAGCAAAGCCTCGAGGTCGGGCAGCGTAAAGCGGCCATCGCCGGCGAAGGCATCGCGCAGCGCGGGGGCGGTCAACACGCTGGCGCGGGCCGACTCACTGTCGCGCGCGATGGCGAGCGTCACCGTGACCAGGCCGTCATCGTCGACGGCGCGGGCCGAAAACGCAGACAGCAGAACAACAACGAGGGCCACGCAAAGGTCACGCACGCGCCGACCCTACCACCGCCTCGCCGATGGCGCGATGGGCAACGCCGGTGCGCCCGCGTCGACGTGAACCGCAGTGTTGCGGACTGTGTGGCCAGGCTCAGTTTTGGTCGGCGGGGAACTCGCCTCGGCGACAAACCCCAAAGCAAGCTTCTCTTCGAGGCTCCACCGCTCACGCCAAACTGGTTTGGCAGTAGGCTTGCGCTGTGGACTTGATCGCTCTTGCCCTGCCCGTCTTTTTGGCGCTGATCGGCACCGAATACGTCGTCGGCCGCCGTCGCGGTCGGCAGGTGTTTCACCACCACGACTTCATGGCCGACATCTCCCTCGGCGCCCTGCAGGTCATCGTCACCGTTGTGGGCGCTGCGGCACTTGCCGGCCTGTACCTGATGGTGTTCGAGCACCGATTGACGACGTTGCCCAACACCTGGTGGGTCTTCGTGTTCGCCTTCGTTGGCGTCGACTTTTTCTACTACTGGTTTCACCGCGGCAGTCATCGCGTGATGCTGTTTTGGGCCGCCCACGCACCACACCACTCGTCGGAAGACTTCAACTTCGCCGTCGCGCTGCGGCAGGGTCCGCTGCAGCCGCTGGTGTCACAGCTGTTCTATTTGCCCCTCGCGCTCGTCGGTGTGCCCCATCCGCTGTTCGTCACGATGGCCACCATCAGCCTGCTCTACCAGTTCTTCATCCACACCGAGCTCGTCGACAAACTCGGCCCGCTCGAGTGGGTGCTGAACACGCCATCACACCACCGCGTGCACCACGGCTGTAACGCCGCCTACATCGACAAAAACCACGGCGGCATCTTCATCGTCTGGGACCGACTCTTTGGCACGTTCGTCGAGGAGACCAGCCCTGCGGTGTATGGCACCGTCACGCCGGCGCGCACCTGGAACCCGCTGCGTGCGGTGTGGTTGCCGTTCGCCGACATCGTCACGAAGTGGCGCTACGCCGACTCCATCGTCGACGTGGTGCGCGCGGTGTTTGGCCCGCCGGAGTGGTTGCCGAAGCGCATGCCCGCAGGCCCCGCGGTCGACGATCACCGCGAGCGCTTCGCTGCAGGCGCATCGGCGTTGTGGTGGCCAACGTTGCAGTTTGTCGTCGTGCTCGTGTGCAGTGTCGCCTACCTCGTGGGCGGTCGGCACCTGTCCACGGGGCAGCAGGTCGTCGTCGCGGTGTGGTTGGCTGTCTCGTACGGCTCCATCGGCGGCCTCCTCGACGGCAAACCGTGGGCACGCGCGACCGAGGTCGTCCGCCTTGTGGGCGCTGTCGTGGGTGCTGCGATGTGGTGGTGGGCATGCAGCGCGTCGTGACGGCGAACCCACGTTGACGCCACGTTGCCGTCCCGTCACGGTCGCCGGGCTGTCTTCTGCGTCGGGGTGCCTCATGGTTCGCGTCGTCTCTGTGCTCGTTGCGTCTGCGGCTGCGCTGGCTCTGTCGGGGTGCCCCGATCCCGCCCCACCGCCCGTCGACACACCGGTCTTTGGCACCACCGAGGGCCTGCTCGCTTGCGACGAAGCCACCGTCGCTGCCCACCCCGAGAGCCGCTGTTTCACCTACCGCTCTGTCGCTGGTGTTTCGATGGGCGGTGGTACCGCGGGCCGCATTGGCTTTCGCCATCCCGAGCTGTTCGACCTCGTGGGTGTGCTGGGCACGCCGTTTTCCGACAACGAGTTCTTCTTTCGCATGCTGAAAGAGAACCACATGTCGGGCTTTTGCAGCCTCGAGCAACTCGAGCAGCTGATGGCCGACGGTGTTGACCTCAACGACAGCAGCAACCCCGACGTCTTCTGCGGCGTGCACGACGTCTTCCCGCTCGTCGACGCGCAGCAAGCATCGCCGGGGCTCTTTCCTGCTGCCCCCGACACCGACTGCGCGATGTTTCGCAGCGACTTCAACCATTGGTACCGCGGCCCCGACGCCGGGCGTGCGGGCGACTTCGCGCGCAACGATCTCCTCGAGGTCATGCACGACCTGATGGCGGCGTTCGGCAACCCGTTTTACGACGCTCCCGCGGGCTACTTCCCGCCCGGGCTCGACGCTGCCAGCTGGTACATCGGGCCAGGCACCAGCAACCTCGACGACGCGCGCCGGGCGCTGTGTGAAAACCCCGTCGTGCTGGAGCGTGTGTACAACCGCGAGTACAACCCCGACGGCACCTACCCGGTGATCAGCTTCTGCGACGGCAACAACGACAACGCCGACGGCAGCGGCAAAAGCGGCGACTACGACCCCTTGCAGCGGGCGAAGCCGGTGCCCGTGGAGTTCCTCCTCGCCGTCGACCTCAACCGCAATGGTCTGCGCGACTACGGCGAGCCGGTGCTCATCAACGACCAGGAGCGCTTCCTCGATTGTGGCAGCGATGGCGTTTGCGACGGCGATGCCGGCGACGCCGAGGACGACAACTGGGATCCAAACACCAACCCGACGGGTACGGAAAAGAACGGCCGCCTCGACGACGGCGAGTCCTTCGACGACGACGGCATTGATGGTGTCCCCGCCACGAGCGATTTTGGCGAGGGCAACGGCAGCTTCGATCGGTCGCCAACGCTCGACGGCCTGCTGAGCGACTCACCCGCCGCGTTGTACAAAAATATCTCGGCGCAGCAGGTGGCGCGCATTGACTTCTGGATGGACGCGGGCGTTCGCGACTTCCTCAACAGCGCGCAGATCTCGAACTCGCTCTTTTCGGAAATCAAAGCGCGCGCACCGTCGGCCAAATCGTTCACGGGTTTCAGCGATCTCCCGGTCGACCCACAATACACTGGAAGTCCCGACGAGTTTCAGTACTACATGCCTGACTACTCACGCGCAGCCCTCGGGCAGGCTTCCTACGTGCGCTACGGCGATCCCTCGGTGTGCCCGTCGTCTGATGCCGTCAATGGCGACGGCAACCACGCTGGCATTGGCGACGTGGCCGCGCGCGTGTTTGCCCTCTTCGGCTTCTTGTCGGAGCGCGTTCCCGCCCAGGGGCGCCGAGACGGCTTTGGTGGCGACGTGGCGACCCTCGGCCCCACCGGCAGCCTCACCGACTTCGCCTTCATGACCTCCTACGAGTCAAAGACATCGAACCGCGCGGTTGAGTACGGCGTTTTGTTGCCTCCTGATTACTTCGTTTCCAACGAAGACTACCCTGTCATGTACTTTTTTCATGGCCAGGGCATGAGCCCGAACGGGCTTGTTCCCGTTGGTCTCACCCTGCTTGGGCCCATGAAAGAGTCGG
>JBIKRQ010000023.1:0-30964 GCA_044349155.1 Myxococcota bacterium | reverse complement strand
GCTCTTCGGTGAATCGGCTCTTGCGCATGGCGGTCTCCGGGGTTGGCCGGCAGCCCAGCGTTTCACATTTACCGCGGTCCGAAATTCCGGGAGCAGGTCAGGTGGTCGAGCAGGCCGATGGTGGCGATGTACTCACCAACCTCGCGCAGCGACAGCGGCTCGGGCGATGCACAGAAAACAAGGATGTGGTTGGCCATGGTTCGCTCACTCGGTGGGTGCTCGGCGTTGAAGAGGGTGGCGCGGCGAAGGATCTTCGCTGTTTCAAGCCGTTACGGGCGCGCTTCGCCAGATCTGGTGCGGCAGACGTGCACGAAAATCGAGCTTGAACGGATGTACAGGTAGAGGAAACTGCGTTCATGCTCTCGCACCTGACCGTCAAGAACATCGCCCTCATCGACCACGTCGAGCTCGCGTTTGCGCCTGGCCTCACGGTGCTCACGGGTGAAACGGGTGCCGGTAAATCGATCCTCGTCGAGGCCCTGCTGCTGCTGCTGGGTCAGCGCGCCTCGGCCGACGTGATTCGCCACGGCGAAAGCGAAGCCGTCGTTGAAGCGGTGTGGCACCTCGCAGGCGACGTGGCCGCTGACCTCGATCGCGCGTTGGCCGACGCTGGCCTGCCAGCACTCGACGACGGACAGCTCGTGTTGCGCCGGGTGGTCTCACGCGAGGGACGGCACAAGCAGCAGGTGAACGGGGCCCTGTGCACGGTGTCGCAGCTGCGCACCGTCGCCGAGAGCCTGGTGGATTTCACCGGCCAACACGCGCACCAGCAGCTCGTGCGCAAAGACGCAGCGCTGCCGCTGATCGACGGCTTTGCCCGCCTTGGCGACGACGTGGTGGCGATGACCACCGCGTGGCGCGCCGCCCGCGATCTGGCGAGTGAGCTCGCCGAACTGCGCACCAAAGAGGCCGAAAAAGAGCGCCGCCTCGACGTGATCCGCTTCTACCTCGACGAGATCGATGCGCTGTCGCCGCGCCCCGGCGAAGACGAACAGCTCGAAGCCGACCGTCGCCGCTTGATGAACGCCGGCAAGCTCAAGGTGGCAGTCGACGAAGCCCGCGCCCTCGTCACCGACGGCGAAGACGACGCGCTCACCCGCGTGCAGCACGCCATCCAGGTGCTCAAAAAAGCCTCGCGCGACGACGACACGCTGCTGCCGCTCGTGGAAAGCCTCGAGAATGCGGCGGCGCTGCTCGACGACGTGGCCCGCGACCTCAACCGCCGAGACGACACCGACGACGACCCAGCACGCCTGAGCGAGATCGAAGACCGCCTCGATGGCTTGCGTCGCGTGATGAAGAAGCACGGCGGCGATCTCACGGCGGTGCTTGCGGCCCAGCAACAGTTGTCGGCGGAGCGCACGTTGCTCGAGCAGGCCACGGAGCGCATCGCCGCCCTCGAGGTCGACGTCGACGCGGCCACCGCAACAGCCGACGTGATTGCGCAACGGCTGACCGCGGCACGGTTGGCAGCCACGTCGTCGTTGTCGGCCGCGATCGAGCACGAACTGCCAGCGCTGGGCATGCCCGGCGCGCGCATTCAGGTGGTGGTGGAGCCGTTGCCGGTGGGGGCCGACACCGTGGTGAAAACCGCCGATGGGCGGGCGTTGTCGTCGACGGGGGCCGACAAGGTCGAGCTGCGGTTTTCGGCGAACGCGGGCGAAGCCCCAGCAGCGTTGGCCAAGGTGGCCTCGGGCGGTGAGTTGTCGCGCGTGCTGTTGGCTGTGAAACGCGTGCTGCTCGACAAAGACCCGGTGCCCGTCAGCGTGTTCGACGAGGTCGATGTCGGCGTTGGTGGCGCGATTGGCGAAGCGATTGGCGAGAAGCTGCAGGCCATCGCGGGCCGCTCGCGTCAGGTGCTGTGCATCACCCACCTGCCGCAGATTGCCTGCCGTGGGCAAACGCACCTCGTCGTCGCCAAACACGTCAGCGATGGCCGCACGGTGTCGTCGGTGCGCATCGTGGGCGGGGCCGATCGCGAAGGCGAACTCGCCCGCATGTTGGGCGGTCGCGAAATCACGTCGACCACGCTGTCGCACGCGCGCGAGATGTTGGAGTTGGCGCGCCAGGGGCACGACGCCTTGCCGAGTGCACCGATGCCCTTCGAGATCGCCGCAAAGCCAAAGGCAAAGAAGATCAGCCGGGCCGCGCCCACGCCGCGGGGATCGCCGGCCTGACCGCAGCGGTCTCGCCGGCAACAGGTCCAGGCGGGCGACCCGAGCTCGCTGGATCGACGGGGAGGTTCCCATCCGGCAGGCCTGGGCCTGCTTCAGTTGTCTCGCGACGTGCCGAGTTTCAGAGACGGCTCGATCGACAGGGACAGCATGAATCTCAAGGTTAAAACCCTCCTGTTTATAACTTTGACGACGGCCGTGCTTCTCGGAGGCCTCTCTTCGTCTCTCAAAGCAATTGTTGGTCGGAACTTCGCCAAAATCGAGTTCGAAGAGACAAGAGCGACGACAAAGAAGACCAAAGGCGTCATCTCAACCGTTGTACATGAATTCAAGGAACGCGGGTCCGACTGGTCTGACTGGACCGATCTTGCTGACTACCTCTCAGACAAGAACAAGTCATTTGAGGAGAGCAACCTCACAATCGACCAGATGCTTGGCATCAATTGGCACCACATCATCATCGCACATGACCGCGGAGAAATCGTATTCGCTGGAGAGAGCAACGCCAACGCCAGCGAACTCACTCCGATACCGGACGATCTCCGTCGTCTCTTCGAGAGCGGGGTTCTTACCAAAGAGAACAAAACTGTTTCTGGCTTTGTGAAGATCAGCAACAAGCTTCACCTCATCGCTTCAAGGCCAATTAAGAACTCAGATCACAGCCCACCGAAATCGCCGGGTCACCTCATCACGACCAGAGAAATTGGCGATTCCCAAATCGAGCGAATTCGAAACATTACATTTCTTGATGTTTCCTTTTTGCCTTTGTGGACCAACGCTCCAGACTCCATTTCCGCGTCCGCGCGTGCAGCACTCACAGCAGGCGCGAGTGAGGAGATTGCTGAACAGGAAAGCAACTTCGTTTCATATGCTCGATTTTATGACATAACGAATCAAGACCTTTTTGATCTGAGAATCATTCGTCCACGGGAACTCAGGGCTGCCTCGGACACTCTCCTGAAGGCACTCAACCTCGGTCTCTATTTTGCGGCATTTCTGCTGGCCGTCGTCACACTCACGGCGGTCATGACGGGCATCCTTCGGCCGCTCAATCTTGTGCTTGAAGGCGTTAACACGATACAACAAGGAAAGCACACTCCAGTAGAATTTTGCAGCAATGATGAAGTCGGCGCGCTCGCTTCCGCATTCAACCAGATGGCCGATGTCATCGCCAAGCGGGAGTCCGCGCTCCAGCTTGTTCTCGACTCGACTGGTGACGGGCTTGTGCTCATGAGTCCATCAGGCGAGCTGAGAGACACCATTTCAGCACCTGCACTTCAGTGGTTCGGCCCAACAAAGCGGCAAAATATTGCCCATTGGCTACCACTCTCGAGCCGACAGCGCACGCTCTTTGAGCTCTCGCTCCTTCAGCTCGCCGACGATGGCCTTCCGTTTGAAATCAACGCCACCATGCTCTTGAATGAGTTCTCGAGCGGCCAATTCCTGTGGCGGATTCGCTACCATCCTGTGCGCAATTCCGCGGGGGCGCTCACGGACGTGCTCGTTGTCTTGACCGATGCCAGCGCGCTTGCTGCCGCTGAGAACCACGAACGCGAATCGCGTGAACTGATTGCCATTGGGCGAGAAGTGCTCCGAGACCGCGGCGCCGTCGTCTCTTTCACCGAAGATGCCGACATCATTTGCTCTTCCATATCCACATTGACTCCCGCATCCCTGAAGCGCTCAATCCACACGCTGAAAGGCACAGCAGCAACGCTTGGCATCGACTCGATCAGCAGCAAGTGCCACGAGATTGAGACGGCGCTCGATGAGGCACCAGAAAGGCTCAACGAAGCCATCTCGCAGCTTCAGCGAACGTGGGATGCGACAAAGTTCCGCATCGAATCTTTCTCCAACACCAGAAAAACGGACCTCGAAATCAGCCTGGAGGAGCACACAGCCTTCGTTCAACATCTTGTCGCAACAAACGCCGATGTATCCGTCGTTGCTGAGGCAGAAAGCTGGCGAAACATCTCCTCTTTGGCGGCACTACACCGCATCCGTCAACAGGTGGTTCGGGTCGCTGAGCGGCTCGATAAAGACGTCGATGTCGTCACCATCGGCGACAAAGCCAGAATCCCGAATCAAAACATCGAAGGCTTTCTTCCAACACTCATACACGTCGTCCGCAACGCCGTCGACCACGGCATTGAGTCGCCAGATGACCGCCGTTCACGAGGCAAGCCACTGCAAGGCCGCATTGAGTTGCGAGCATTTTCGACGCCACAAGGATACACCATTGAGATCGCCGATGACGGCAATGGCATCAACTGGAACGCTGTCCACATCAAGGCGCGGCGCCTGGGCTTGCCTTGCGCGACCGCCCTCGATCTTGAGCGGGCCTTGTTTGTCGACGGACTGTCCACGGCGAAGGAAGTCACCGACATCAGTGGCCGGGGCGTCGGAATGGCCGCCGTGCAGGCCGCATGCACCAGGGCCGGCGGATCCATCGTCCTCGAGTCTGCCGTCGGCGCTGGCACCAGACTTCGCTTCGTCTTCAACACCCTGACCTCCCGCCCAGGCGTTGAACGGGTTGATGACGTCGCAACTGCCGGAGTGATCGGCGGCGACGCGCCCCGGTCTCCGACACACTCCACTGGCCCCGCACCAACACCACCGAAGCGAACGCGGCCGCGATCGACGGACGCGTCAAAGGTCGCTCGCCAGAAGGTGCGCTGACATGACCTTGTGCAGGCGTAACTGGCGGGCTGCACCTTTGTCGAGGTCGTGGCAGTTCAGCAGGGTTTCGGCGCGGTCGAGCACGAGGCTGTCGATGCGCACGTGGCGCACTTCGTCGGGCGACGTGGGCAGTTTGCGGTAGCAGATCGCCACGGGTGCCTCGTCGAGAAACGCGCGCTCCACCACCGCGCGCACCGCGTCGCTCACCGGCATCGTGGGCACACCCACCACGCTCACGCGCTGCTTCAGGCGCAGCAGCCGACGCTGTGTGGTCTCGGGCAATGCGGCGCGCACCTTGTCGAGGGCCGAGCGCAACGTGTGCACCGTGGGCACCAGCCGCAGCGTGTCGGCCGAATCCCCCAGCACAAGCAACAGCTGCGCCTCCTCGGCGGTAAACGCCACGGGCGGCATCGTGTACGCGCGGTCGAGGTGCACGCCACCGCCGCGACCACGTTCGCCACCCACGGGCACGTTGGCGTCGCGCAAGGCATCGAGGTCGCGCATCACCGTGCGCACCGACACGCCGAAACGCTCGGCCAATGCTTGCGCGGTGGTGCCGGTGCGACGACCGCGCAGCACCTCGGCCAACGCAAACAAACGCTCGGTGCGGTTCATGCTCGATTCCTTCGTCTTTTCGGGACATTGCCGCGCTTTCTGGCGTGTGCGCAGCGCTCGGCCCGAAACATGACATTCAACTGACACCGTGGCCAGCACGAGCCGCGTGGGACGCCGCACACGTCCGAAGTGGGTGCCTGTGCCATACCGCGACGATGTCTGTTTCTTCTGAGCTCACTCGTGCGGTCGAAGCGGCCGAAGCGGCCTGCGGTGCCGAGGTCGTCGTCGTCGGCTACCGCCGTGCCGATGGGTACGCCGACGTCGTGTTTCGCACGGCACTGCTGGCCACGGTCGCTGCGTTGGCCGCGACGTTGTTTCTGCCCGTCGAGATCGAACACGACTTTGCCTTCCCGCTGATCGTCGGCGTCACCGTCGTGGTGCTGGCGCTGTTGCGCTCATCGCGCGTGCTCGCCCTGCTGACGTCGAAGGCGCGGCAGCAGCAGGCCGTCGAGCTCGTTGTTGGCCACACGTTTTTGCACCGTGGCGTCCACAAAACCGGCAAGCGCATCGGCCTGCTCGTGATGTGGTTCGACCTCGAGCGCACCGTGCGCGTTGTGTTCGACAGCGGTCTGGAGCACCACGTGCCCGCCCATGTGCGCACGCAGTTGACGTCGACACTGCACCAGCAGTTGCAACAGCCTGCGCAGCGCGCAGCAGCGATTGCCGCGATTGGTGCGGCCCTTGCGCCTTTTGTTCCCCACGACAGCACCAGCGGTAACGAGCTGGGTAACAGCGTCGACGATGCCCTCGCCGACGTGGCAGGTGCCGCATGAATCTTCGACGCTGGATCGTGTTAGTGGCCGTGGCGTTGTCGACGTGGCTCGCAGCACCCGAGGCCGATGCGCGCATCGGTGGTGGGCAGAACTACAAGAGCCGCAGCTCGACTTCGAGTTCGAGCCGCAGCAGTGGCAGCAGTCGCAGCAGTGGCTGGGGCGGCACGTCGTCGTCGCATTCGTCATCGTCGGGCGGTGGCGTGTACGTGTCGTCGGGTTCCGGGTCGGGCGCAGGGTCCGCCGCGCTGTTCGTGGTGCTGATCGCGGTCGTCATCCTGCTGGTGCTCGTCAACGTTGCCAGCGGCGGCAGCAGCAGGCCCGATGCCTACTACTCGTCGGACGATGACGATGACGACGACAATCGCCACCGCTTCGCTGAACCGTTGCCGCCCTCGTGGGGCAACCAGGTCCGTCGCCACGACCGCAACTTCTCCGAGGTGTTGTTCCTCGAGCGTGCGGTGTTGTTGGTGTCGCGGTTGTTCGATGCCGCACCAAAGGCGTCGCTGTTGGCCCAGTTGTCGCCGTACATCACCGCAGGTGCTGCCGAGGAGCTACAACGTCGTCACGCCGGTGTGCAGCAGGTGCGCGGTGTGACCATCGGCAGCGTGAACATCAGCGGTGTGCAGGCCTCTTCGAGCGGTGGCGCGTTGCAGATCAGCGTGCGTCTGCACCTGAACCGCCACGTCGTGCTCGCCAGCGGCAAAGAGACCAGCATCTACTCCGACGAGGTCTGGCGCTTTGGCCGCGCACTCGGCGAAGAGGTCATCACGCGCACCGACGACACCGTCGACCGCTTCGGCTGCCCCGGCTGCGGCAGCACCCTCGAGGCCGACGTGCATGGGCGCTGTGTCCACTGCCAAACCGTACTCGCGCCTGCCGGTGCCGACTGGGCGCTGTCGGGCATTCAAGTGCTCCGGCAGGAAGACGTGGGCCCGTTGCTCGGCTCCACTGTCGAGGAAGTGGGCACCGATGCGCCGACGTCGAAAGACAGCGCGGTGTTGATGGACGCCCATCGCCTCATCGGCGTTGACGAACGCGTGCGTTTGCTGGTTCGCGCCCGCGACGTGTTCACGACGTTGCAGACGGCGTGGTCACAGCAAAAGCTCGAGGGCATGCGGCCGTTCGAAACCGACGCGCTGTTTCAATCGCACCGCTTCTGGGTGCTTGAGTACCAGCGGCAGCAGTTGAAGAACCGGGTCGACAACGTCGACGTCGAAGCTGTTGAGCTGTGTCGCGTGCAAAAAGACGGCGCACACATGGCTGCTACGCTGCGCATCACCGCGAGCTGCATCGACACCACCGTCGACGCCAGCGGCAAACTGATCAGCGGCAATGCGCGCAAGCCGCGACGCTTCTCGGAGTACTGGACCTTCGTGAAGCACGCCGACGCGAAGGGCTCGTCGTCGCTGGTGAACTGCCCCAACTGCGGCGCGCCGTTGCAGGTGTCGCAAACGGGCGTGTGCGAGCACTGCCAAAGCAAGCTCACCCTCGGCCGCTTCGACTGGGTGGCCTCGCGCATCGAGCAGGACGAAGACATCTCGGGTGCTTGAGCGCTGGCGACCTCCTCGTGGTTTACAGCCGCGACGAGGTCGACCAGCCTGCGTGCATGTGGCTGCTGCTCGATACCGCCCTGCCCCGCGCCGTCGTCGCCGTTGTTGCAAACGGCGGTGACATCAAAAGCGAAGTCCTGCTCGACGAAACCCGCCGGCACGCCGAGCACCTCGGGGCCGCCGTCGACGACGCGCTCGCCGCGGCCGGCATCACCATCCGCGACATCAGCGGCATTGGCGCGGGCATTGGTCCTGGCTCGTTCATCGGCGTGCGCACGGGGTTGTCGTATGCGCGCGGGCTGGGCAGCGCCTGCGGTGTCGACGTCGTGGGCGTCAGCAGCCTGCTCGCGCTGCACCGCAGCGTTGCGCCGGAGCTGATGCGTGCGCACGAGCACGCCGTCGTCGTCATCGATGCCCGCCGCGGCGAGCGTTACGTGGGCCATGTGAAACACAACGCGCTCAGCGGCGTCATCGCCGCGGTGCCGAACGCGATGGTCGATGCCGCGGGCGCGACCCTGGCGATCGGGGCCACCGACGAACTGCAATGGCCCGCCACGGCCCAAACAGTGGCACTGCCGGGCCCTACCGCAGCCGGGATGTGGCAAGCGCTCCAGACGGCCCAGGCTTCCCACGCGCCGCCGCTGCCGGTGTATGTCCGGGGGGCCGACGCGAAGTTGCCGGCCGTCGACCCAGCAGCCCGCCGTGAAGCGGTGCTGGCCGACCTCGACGCCCACGACGCGCAACGCACCACGC
This sequence comes from Myxococcota bacterium, assembly GCA_044349155.1. Taxonomy (GTDB): domain Bacteria; phylum Myxococcota; class UBA727; order UBA727; family VGSZ01; genus VGSZ01. The sequence continues at coordinate 22,420 of JBIKRQ010000023.1, read as the reverse complement.
ACGAGGAACAACGATGAACACAGCGACGTCATCGATGGCACTGCGGCAACGGCTCGACGCCCTGTTGCGCGAGCACGCCGAGGTCAAAGCGCGCGTGGCCGAGTACCAACGGCGCAAGTGGCTCTCCACCGGCGAGCAGCTCGAGCTCAAGACGCTGCAGCGGCTGAAGCTGCAGAAGAAAGACGCGATCACGTCGCTGGAAGCGGAATTGTCGATCCAGGAGCGCACCTTTCAGCTCGATTAGGCATCAAAGGCGTCTGTTGTTGTTTCGCCCACCTGCCGCAGGACGAACTGTGCCCACCACGACGACGATCGAGCTGTTCAAAGAGGAGATGAAGTTCTCCGCTGGCCACTTCACGGTGTTCTCGGCCACCGAGCGCGAGAACCTGCACGGCCACAACTTCACCGTCTACGTCGCCGTCGAAGGCGTGGTGAACGACAACGGCATGTTGGCCGACTACGGCGGCTACAAGCGCTGGGTGATCGACGCCTGCAAGCGCTGGAACGAAACGTTCATGCTGCCCGGCGAGTCGCCGTATCTGCGCGTCGAGCACGTCGAGGAAGGCGGCCGGCCGCTGGTGATCGCCCACTTCGCCGGCGAGCGCATTCCGTTTCTGCCGCGCGACGTGACGGTGTTGCCCGTGAAGAACGTGACCCTCGAAGAGCTGGCGCGCTTGTTCGGCGAGGGCCTCTGCCACGACGACCAGAAGCTGCAGGAAGACGGGGTGGTCGGCTTGACGGTGAAGTGTGCGTCGGGCCCCGGGCAGTGGGCGTCGTGGCGCTGGCAGCGTGCGGGTGCCACGTGAGCAACGCGTGTGCAGGCAAAACCCTCGTCGTCACCGGCGGTTCCACCGGCATTGGCAGCGCCACGGCGAAAGCCTTCATCGATGCTGGCTGGCGCGTGATCAGCCTGGCGCGCCGGCCCTGCCCCGTCGACGGCGTGGTCAGTGTCGCGGTCGACTTCACCGTGAGCGGTTGGGCGTCGATCGTGCGCGAGCGCGTGCTGCCTCTGCTCGACGGCGGCGTGGTGTGTGTGGTGCACAACGCAGCGCTGCTCGAGAAAGACAACGCCCTGCACCTCGACGGCGAACGCTTGCGCCATGTGCTCGAGGTCAACGTGGTGGCCCCCGCGGTGCTCAACAACCTGCTGCGCCCGCGCATGGTCACCGGCTCGAGCGTGTTGTTTGTGGGCTCGACGTTGTCGGAGAAGGCCGTGGCCAACACCGCCAGCTACGTCACGTCGAAGCACGCGGTGGTCGGACTGATGCGGGCCACGTGTCAAGACAGCGCGGGCCTGGGGATTCACACCGTGTGCGTGTGCCCCGGGTTTGTTGACACCGAGATGTTGCGCGCCCACATCGCCTCCAGCGGCAACGTCGACAACACCTTGCGCGCGCTGGGCAATCTCAGCGGCCATGGTCGGCTGATCGAGCCCGCCGAAATCGCGCGGTTGCTGCTGACGTGTGCAGAGCAACCCGTGCTCGACGGAGCCGTGCTGCACGCCAACCTGGGTCAAATCGAGCGCTGAACGAGATCGGCTACAGGGGCCGGCCGTCTGTCCGATGGCAGCGCTGGCCCGTCTCGCTCGTTGACCCGTGATGCCCTGCTCACGATGGGGCTTCGCCTCACGGTGCTCATGGCCGTGATGAGTGGTGCCGTGTTTTGGCAGCTGCAGCACACCATCACCGACGAGACGACGATCCAGCTGCGCGACTACGCCGCCGAACGCCTCGCGCGCGAGCAGGCGCTGTTTACCGCCGCCCACACCAACCTGGCGACGTTTCGCCGGCAGCTGACCGACGCGTTGGCGACACCGATGATCGACGTGGATGCGCGCTTCAGCGCCATCGCCCGCGTTGCGCCAGATGGCACACTCCGCGCGCGCGACGGTGTCGACCACACCAAGCAGCCGCAGCTGTTCGCCGGCCCACAGACCATCGTGGATGACGCGACGAAGCAGCTGCTCGTCGTCGGGTGGGACATGGTGCGCGACTATGGGCGCGCGTGGCATTCGCAGTTCCAGGACACCTACATCACCACACCACACAACGGCATGGTGCTGTACTGGCCCGAAGTGCCCGATTGGGGAACGACGGCGAAGGCCGACCTCGACATGCGCCTTGAGCCCTACGTGTTCGTCGCCGACGTCGAGCACAACCCGAATCGCACCGCGGCCTGGACGCCGCTGTACTTCGACAAGGTCGCGAAGGCGTGGATGGTGAGCGCTGTTGAGCCCATCGACATCAACGGCGTCCATGTCGCCAGCGTTGGCCAGGACGTGCTGCTCAACGAAGTGGTAGCGCGCACGATCAGCGTGCACATCCCTGGTGCGCACAACGTGCTCTTCAACGGTGCAGGCAAGTTGGTGGCGCACCCCGACTACACGTCGGCGATTGAAGACAAAGGCGGCGACTTCAACATGCTCGAGGCGAAGTCGCCCGAGCTTGCGGCCCTGTTGGCGCTCGCGCAGAAGAACGGCACGACCACAACGGTGGGCGAACTCGACAACGAGAACATCGTCGCCCTTGGCCACATCGAGGGGCCGGATTGGTACCTCGCTGTGGTCTATCCGCATGCGCTCATCGAATCCCGGGCACTTGTTGCCGTGCGCTTCGTGTTCCTGCTCAGCCTTGCTGCGCTGGTGGTGCAGTTGGCGGTGTTGTTCTTCGTGTTGAAACACAAGGTGGCCGCACCGCTGCAGGACCTCACCCGCAGTGCCGAACATGTGCGCGCCGGGCACTTCGACACGCGTGTGGAAGTACGCCGCGACGACGAGCTGGGCGCGCTGGCGACGTCGTTCAACGCGATGACCACAGCCATCGCCGAGCGCGACGATCGACTGGCGAAGCACGCCGCCAGCCTGGAGACAACGGTGGCCGAACGCACCGTCGCGTTGAACGAGCGCAACCAGCACATGCGCCTCGTGCTGGACCACGTGCAGCAGGGCTTGCTGGTGATCACCGCTGATGGCGCGCTGCCTCCCGAGCGGGCCTCGGTGCTCGAGGAATGGTTGGGGGCACCCGCCGCCAACGACACGCTGTCGACGTGGTTGTCGCGCGCCGATCACCGTGCGGGCTGCTCGCTGCAGTTGGGCCTCGACGCCATCGTCGACGACTTCCTGCCGCTCGAGTTGCTGCTCGATCAACTGCCGCGTCGTGCGGTGGTGAACGAGCGCTCGTTGCAGTTGGAGTACCAGCACATCAGCGGCAGTAGTGCGCAAGCACGCCTGCTTGTGGTGATCTCCGACGCCACGGCAGCATTGCTGCACGAACGCGCCGAAGCCGAACAGCGCGACCTCGTGCGCTTGTTTGTGAAGCTGCGCAACGACGCCAGCGGTGTCGCCAACTTCATCGACGAAGGCACGCGCATCATCGCGCAGCTCGCTGACGTCGCCGACCTGAAAGCCACGCTGCGCGCGATCCACACCCTCAAGGGCAACGCCGCGATCTTCGGCCAGGACGTCGTCGCTGCGGCCTGCCACCGCCTCGAAGACAGCGCTGCCGAGGCAGGAGAACTTGCGCCCGAAGCCGTCGAACAGCTGCAACAGGGGTGGGCGCGCTTCCTCGAGCGTGCGCGTTCGATCCAGGGTGACGACGACAGCACCGACGTGAACGCCAACGACCTCGACGCACTCATCCGCGCCATCGAAGCCGGCGAGCCCACCGCGAACGTGCTCGAGCAACTCAAGATGCTGCGGCACGAGCGGGTCGATGCTCAGCTCACGCGCATCGCCGATCAGGCCTCAGCCATCGCCACACGCCTTGGCAAACGCGTGGCGTGTCACGTTGAAGCGGGTCGCCTGCGCCTGGCCCACGACGTCGCCGGCCCCGTGTTCTCGGCCCTGGTGCACGCCGTGCGCAACGCCGTCGACCACGGCATTGAGGTTCCCGAGGTGCGCGAAGCTGCGGGCAAGCCGGCCGCAGGTCGCATCGAACTGCGTGCGGCCGTCGAGCGCGACGTGCTCGTGCTGTCGGTGAAAGACGATGGCGCCGGCGTGAACTGGGATGCGGTGCAACGCAAGGCCCAGGGCCTCGGCCTGCCGTCGCAGACGCCGCACGACCTCGAGGACGCGTTGTTCGCCGACGGGGTCTCGACCCGCAACGAAGCCACGACGCTGTCGGGACGCGGTGTGGGCATGAGCGCCATTCGTGCCGAAGCGCGAGCGCGCGGTGGCGATGCCCGCGTGTTGTCCGTCGCGGGCCAGGGCACCACCTTGATCGTGCACATCCCGCTCACGGCGGCGCGTGTGGCATTGGCGAGCTGAGCGGATGTGGTCCCTGCACCAGACACCACCAGCCCCAAAAGCCGAGGACGCCGCCTGCACCCGCGCCAAAGACGGCGCAAGGAGTGAGCGCCCACGACGTCAGCAGCGTCAACGCCGCACCGCGCGCGAACAGGCGCTGTGGCGATGCCGATAAGCGAAACGGGGCTGCCAGCAGCACCGCCACCGGAACAACAGCGCTCTCATCGACCGCGTGGAGATTTGTGTAGCTCGGAGTTCGGGATTGTGGCTCTCATCCAGTCGTGACACCGGAGTTTCCTCACAGCGAGGGAGCGCATGCGGAAATCGATCCTACAAGTCTTGGTGAGCAGCGCTCTGCTGAGCCTGAGTAGCTCGTTGGCTTTCGCAAACTCCGGAGAGAGTGCTGCCCAAACATCACCGCCGTCGCTCGACGAGGTCTTCGTTGGATGCACTCGCGAGGAGCCAACTCCGAATGACCTGGTGCTAAAGTGCGGCTCCCGGGTCGTGAACATGTCCACGGTCGGTGGCGCGAGTCCCATCGATCTCACCATGCAAATATTTAAAGCGTTACAAAGTAGCTTTGGCGCGACAATTGCCGACGCACCCGTAGACCTGGTCATCAACGGAGCCGAGGTCGCTGCCCATCAATTCTCCGCAAAGTCCCCAGACGACAAACTCCTGTTCACGTCGTATTTCATTGCGCGTGCGACGAAGGATGGACGAACGCAATTTGTCCATTGTCTCGCCGTGAAAGCAGACCCGGAGGCACTAAAGGCCTGCAGGCCGACGATCGACTCGCTCCTCACCAAGGGAGCACCGACTCCTCAGCGTTTGGTCAGCGCATCCGCAGGCCTTGAGGAACTCTTCGGCCACAAGATAGCGCTTCCCTCTGACTGCGACGTCACAGCGGGGCTCCGCGATGGTGGTGGCCGCGTGCGCTGTGGGGATAGATTGACACTTCGTTGGGATCCGATTCCTCCCACGCAGGATGCAGCGGAACTCGATCGCTTCGCTACGGGTATAGAGAAACAATTCTCTGGCAATGGCGCGAAGGTAACGCGGGATGATCCACGCTGCCGGGTCCGACAAATGGACGCATCTTGTGTGCGTCTCCTTGTGAGTCAAGCGAACGTTCAGTACAGTTTTTTTCTTGGTTCCGGGCCCAGCCGCGGAAAGGGAAATAGCTTTACCATCGTCTGCGGGGCACGCGACGACGACACCAAGCTGAAGGGCTACTGCGACGAGTTGTTTCATTTTGGACAGTAAAGACTCGAGCCTGAACAATCCTGGAAGAACACAAAGAGCCGGCAAACGAAGGATACCGCAAAACCGGCCGATGGCCAAAGCGGCAGACTGGGTCTTTATGCCTGCGGCTGCTCAGATTTCGTACCAGCCTTCGTTCAGTGGCTCGTGGCCCGCAGCTCAGCACGTGGTCCGGTCCAGCATCACGCTGGTGGGCCGCTCCGTCGCCCAGGACGTTGCCCCAGTCCTAACACCGGCCAACTGACCTCTGGCGCTCGTGGCGGCGCCACCCTCGCGAGGTCGTCCATCTTCGCGCGTTTGCCGACGAGATGAGGACCAACGCGTGGGGATCGCGTCAGGGTCGAGCTCACCCTGCGGTTCGAAGGACGGGGTGAGTTTGTCGGGTGTGGTCTATGTCGACCCCACAGCGCGCTCAAGGCAGCGTCGCACCGACAACGGCGGCCGGCATGACGATCAACGCGCCGACGAGGGCGCGACGCACCACAAGGGTCACTTTGGTTGATGCGGCATCGACGACATCACCGGCACGGCCACCGACGACGTGCTTGCCACCGACGACACCTCGAGCTGCCGCAGTGTGGAAACCGCGCGGCGCTTGCGCTCGAGTTCTGCAGCAACACCGGCGCGCTTCAAGCGCTCCGCGGCGACGAAGCCAGCGAGCACGAGTGGCCCCAGCGTCATCACACCAGCGACCATCGCCACGCCGTCGCTCGCTCCAAAAAAGACGATGGCAACGACAGCGCCGAGGACGAAACCCACGAGAGGTGCGACGACGACGAGTGCAAACCACAGCCCCGAACGGAGAAGCGTCCGCAGGAGATTGCCGCCCTCGAGGCGCGTTCGTTGTGCTGTCGTCAACAGCTCGAGGTCCTCGGCGAGCAGCTGCGCCGAGGGATCGACCTGGTTTTCATGAACCGCACGCATCAACGCCATGGTCGGTCAGGCCTGCCCCGCGGGAACGCCGGTGTCCTCGTCGATGAGTTGCTTCAACACGGCACGCGCTTCGACGCGCAAATCGGGATCGACGAACACCCGACCCAGCGTGGCGGGCTTTTGATAGCGCGCGTACAGCGGCGTGTAGTCCTCGAGCGGCACGGGCTTTGCCGACGACGATGCGACCACGAAGATCGGCTGCTTGTCTTTGTTGTTGAAGTACTTCGACAGCACCGAGCGCGAGCGCGTGGCGATGAACGGGATGCGCGCTTCGGTGAGGCGCTCGCCGAGCACGTCGTGCGACACGCTGGTGGTAGCCTGCTGGTGGCCGTCGTTTTGCTCGTCGAGCAGGATGAAGGGCTTACGTTCGATGATGCGCCGCGCCCACGGGTTCTTCGACTTGCGCAGCGTGAGGATGAGGTCCATGTCGTCGAGGTTGGTGTACTTCTCGATGTCGCTGGGCAGATGAAATTCGGCGCGGCCGTTTTCGATGCAGGTCTCGAAGTACTTCGCCAACATCTTCTCGAAGATCACCGGCGTGTAGTGCAGATAGACCGTCGCAAACATGTGGTAGCGCGAGAGCAGAAAGTCCTCGAACGAGAAGATGGCGCGGGCGCGAATGCCCATGAACACACCGCCTTCACGCTCCACAGCGACGACGTTGTCGATGAGCCAGTCAGCGTCGAACTTGCCGTAGTTCACGCCCGAGTAGAACGAATCGCGCTGCAGGTAGTCCATGCGATCGGCGTCGCATTCGCTGCTCACGATCTGGCGCAGCACCGGCGCGTAGTCGAGGCCACCGTGACGGAACCGCGCGCTCGCGCCCTGCCACGTGGCGCCCACAATCAGCTCGGCCACGTCGCGCGCGAGGATGTCGGCGTCGCGGAATTGCTGCTCGATCAAGTGCCCCAGCGGGCTGTCGAGCACGATCTTCAGCGTGTAGTCCTCGTGGGTCGCGTGGCGGCGCACGTCGTCGCCAGCGAACACGCCCAGGCCGAGTTCGCCCACGGCGGGCATCAGCACTTCGGTGGTGTGGCTGAGCGGTGCGTGCCCGAGGTCGTGAAACAGCATCGCGAGCCGCACCGTTTGGCGAAAGCGCGCGCGCACGCGTTCGGGGAGCTCGGGCGTGGTGCCTTCGCCGCGTTGCGGAAACAGGCGATCGAACAAGCGCGTGGCGAGGTGCATCGCCCCCAGCGAGTGGCTGTAGCGGGTGTGCGTCGCACCTGGAAACGACAGGTCGGCAAAGCCCAGCTGCTTGATGTTGCGCAGCCGCTGAAACGCAGGGTGGTCGATCAGGCGGATCTCGCGCTGGCTGACGGGCAAGGTGCCGTGGATGGGGCAGCGGATGTGGATGTGCTCGTCGCGCTCACGCATGACGACGTTGATTCCTTGTCAGCGTCTGCTGCGCAACCGCTTTCTCGCAAGCACGCCGTGTGCAGTTGGCAGGGCGCAGGTCATCCGCTACGTCGTCGCCATGACGCAGCAGTTCAAGGTCACGTTCCTGCCCGCCGGGCGCACCGTCGACGTCAAAGCCGGCCACACGGTGCTCGACGCCGCGTTGAACAACGGCATCGACCTCGACCACGCCTGCGGTGGTGTGTGCGGGTGCTCCACCTGCCACGTGATCGTGAAGCAGGGGTTCTCGTCGTTGCCCGAAGCGAGCGAGCGCGAAGAAGACATGCTCGACAACGCGCCGTTTCTGCAAAAAACCTCGCGGCTGGGCTGTCAGATCGAAGTCAAGGCCGACCTCGTCGTCGAGATCCCCGCCATGAACCGCAATCTGGTCTCTGAAGGCCAGCACTGACCCGACGCGACCGAAAACGCGCGGTCTGTCGGTAGGCAGTTGTCGTCGGCGCGCCACGGCGGCAGGGTCTGCACCATGCCCGTGTTTCGCACTGCTCCTTTGCCTGCTGGCGCGTTCACCACCGGTTTGTCGGTCACGGTTGATGCCGACGGCAAACTCGAAGGTTCAGCACCCGCGGGTGCGGTCATCGAGGTCAACAACCTCACCACGCTGCCCACGGGTATTGGCGTCGTCGAAGACGGTGTCGAGGTCGCGCGTGCCGGCAGCGACGGACGTTTCGCTGCGGTCACGGGTGCAAGTCCCGGCGACGTGTTGCAGGTCGCCATTCGCGAACCGGGCAAGCCGATCACCACCGCGTTGCAGGTCCGCGTCGACGCTGGCCGCACACGCCCCGACCCGGTCGGCGCGATGGTGCGCCTCGATCGCGTGCGCCTCACCCACGACAACAACGTCGTCACGCTCGAAACGCGTACGCGCCAACCGGTGACCGAGCCCGATGCCGTTGTGCGCTTCACCAATGCCCGCACCAATGAGTTCGTCGACATCACCGCTGATGTCTTTGGCCGTCTGCCCAAGGCTTGGATCCCTGGTGTGCCGGGCGATCGCCTCGACGTCAGCGTGAGCGACGGGTCCTTCCCCATCGACGGTGCGTCGCCGTTTGACACCCTCAATGTTGCCTTGCCGGCGGGTGCGGTCATGCCAGCGGCGTTGCTCAACGATCGCAGCTACGTGAAGCCGTTGCCGCTGACAGGTCCGCTGTTTCTCGACGGCGGACCGGGCTTTGGTCGGCAAGGCAGCATCGGCAACTGCCCCGTTCCCGCCGCGTGCGTGGCCCTCGCTGCCGTCGACCCCGACGCCGTGCGCCAGCTCATCCGCGAAAACACCGACGGCACCTACACCGTCACGTTTCACCCGGTGAACGAGAAGCCCGTCGAGATCGTCGTCGACAACATGGTGTGGGGCAGCGGCGGTCGGCCCAAATACGGCAGTGCTGACAGCGGTCCCGGTGGGCTCGAGCGCTGGTTTCCCCTCGTCGAAAAGGCCTACGCCGCGCGCGTTGGCGACTTCGAAGTGCTCGGCAAGGGCACCAGCGTTGGCAAGGTGCTCGAAGAACTCACGGGCCGCGCGACCCGCTCGGTCTGGACCAACACCGCCACCGTTGACGACGTGTGGAAGGCCGCCAGTCGTGCGGCCGCCGACAAGCTGCCGATGGCCGCGGGCACCTACGGCACCAGCGAAAGCGCGCGCTACCGCGGGACCGGCGTGTACGCGAACCACGCCTACTCGGTGCTGGGCGTCGAGGAGAAAGATGGCAAACGCCTGATCACGCTGCGCAACCCATGGGGCTCTGGTGCGGCGAGCAGCGGCCGCGTGGGCAACGTGGGCAACGTGGACACGGGCGTGTTTCAAATGAAGATCGAAGACTTCTGCCAGCTCTACCAGGTGCTCAACGTCAGCTGAGTCCCTGCCCTCTCGACAACACAACCCGCTGTGCTTCTGGAGCCTCCCCGTGGTGACGATGATGCAGCGCCTTGCCTGCCTGTGTGTGTGCATCTCCGCCTTCGTGGTGGCTTTCCCCACTCGCGCCGACACCGCCCCACCTGCCGATGCCGGCGTCGTCGTCGACGCGGTTGCTGCGCCTGCTGTGGCTGCTGTGCCCGCGATGCCGGTGGCGCCCGTCGCCCCTCTTGCGCCGGCGGAGATCGTCGACGTGGTGGCCCGCGACGTCGTTGCCCCCCTGCGCTTCATCCGCGGTGAAGGACAAGCCACAGCGCGAGCCCGGGCGGCGGCGGCGTCCCGGGCGTTGGTGGCGGCACTCGATCAACCACCGACCGAACCCGCCGCGTCGATGTCCGTCGTCGACGATGCGGTGGTCGTTCGCGTGGGCGTCAGCGTGGTGGCCACGTTCACAGCTGCAGATGTGCAGGCCGAAGGCGGCACCGACTTGAGCACCTGGGCCGCAGCCCACGGACCGGCCCTCGCCGCATTTGTCGACGAGCAGCGCCAACGCGACGCCATCCGACATGGGGTCACCCAACTGACCTTGAGCGTCACGATCGCGCTGCTCGCGGTGCTGCTGTTGCAGGCGCAGCGAAGGGTGTTTGCGGCCTGGCAGGCGTCGCTCGAGCAGCGCACGTCGACGACAAACGTGCTCGGTGTGCCCTTCGTGTCGATCGATACCTCGCGCGCGCTGTTGGGTGGTGGGCTGCACATTCTGCGTGCGCTGAGCGTGGGCGGCATCGTCTTCGCAGCCCTCGTCACGATCGGTGGGCAGTTTGCGCGCACGCGACCGTGGGTGGACGCGCTCGTCGACGGCGTGTTTGACCCCGTGGTGCGTGGTGCGAACGCGGCACTGCGTGGCGTCCCTGGCGCACTGCTCGCTGTTGTGGTCGGCATCGTGGCGTTGGCGGTGGTGCGGTTTGTGCGCTTGTTTCTCGACGGTGTGGCCGCCGGTCGCGTGCGCTCGTCGCTGTTGCAGCCCCATCAAGCCCCCGTGGCGAGCGTGGTGGTGCCCGGCGTGGTGCTGGCGGTCGCGGGACTGCTCGTCGTCGCTGCGTTCTTCTTGCGCTTTGGCACGTCGGTGGAGCAGCTCGTGCTGGTGGCTGCCACCGCTGTCGCGCTTGGTGCGGTGCCGTTTTTCGCAAACGCGATTGCGGGCCTGGCGGTGCAGTGGCGGCAACCGTTTGCCATCGGCGACCACGTGCGCGTCGGCAGTGCTCACGGCGAGGTCGTTCGCATCCGCTTGAACGACGTGCTGCTCGTGCCCGAAGAAGGCGGCACGATCACCGTACCCATGCTGACGTTGCTGCTGCGCCCCGTGCAGCGCATGCCGTCGGAGCCGCGCGCCCACATCGACACCGTCGTGGCCCGCAGCAAAGGCAGCGATGCGGTGCTGCAGGCATTGCAACTTCTGGTTGCAATGTTGGACGAGCGGGGCACCGTCGATGTGCGCGCCGCCACGGCCACCACCCTCAGCGTCCGCTTGATTGCCGGCCGCGGCGATGGGGCCGAGCAACGCCTGTGGCGGGCGCTGCTGCGCGCGTGCGACGCAGGAGAGGTGCGACTCGCCGAACGCGGCGATCGAGGCCACAGCAGCGACAGCGGCCCTGTGCCCCGTGCCGAGGACCGCTCGTGAGTGCCGCGATCCTGTTGTTGGCGTTGCTGTCGCTGGCCACCCTCGCGTCGCGCCAGGGTGGGTTTGCTGCGGTGTTGGCGTCGACGTTGCCGGCCTGCGTGGCGGGCCTCGTCGCCGGGCCGCGCGCCCTTGGCTACCTGTCGGCACCGCTGCTCACGGGGTTGTCGTTGGCCACCGCGGTGGGTGTGTGCTGGTTGGGCGTGTTGCTGGGCCTGCGCTTGCGGCAGCACCCGCCACACCTCACATCACTGGTGCCCGCGTTTGCCCTCGTCGTCGTCGTCGCTGCGGCGAGCGCGTTGCTGGGTGCGGGCGTGTTGTCGATGTGGCGCGCCATCCCCACGTTTCAGGTGGCGATGGCCTGCGGGCTGCTGGTGGCCGCCACGTTGGTGCCGTTTTCGACGTCGTCACACGATGCCATTCGCCGCGCGACCACCGTGGATGCGCTGGCACTCGTCGCCGTTTTCATCGCCATGCTGTTGTTGTTTTCGAACACCGTTGCAGCGACCACGTTTGCACTGTGGGGCCTGGCACTTGCCGTTGGCATCAGTGCCGTGCTCATCGGTGGCGACGACGACGTGCGCCGTTTCTCCGCCGTGCTCGCCGCCACCGCACTCATGACCGCTGTGGCTTTTGCACTCGATGTGCACGTCGGCGTGGTGGGCAGTGGCCTGGGCCTTGGGATCGTTGTGCGCGCGCGTCACAACACGTTTGAGTCGATGCTGTTGGCGACGGCTGAACCCGTGCGCCTCGTCGTCGCCTTCCTGGTCGCGGCCGGACTCGCCGTCGACGGCAAAGCAGCGGCCATCGGCGTCGTCGTCGGTCTTGGTGTGGCGGGGATTGTGGTGGTGGTGGCCCTCGCACGGCGACAGTCCTTGCGCGAACTCGCCAGCAGCACCGCGACGTCGAGCACGGGCCTGTTGGTGTTGGGCGGTCTCGCGTTGGTGCATGCGCCGTTGCCTGACCCGACCGTCGCGGCCCTGGGCATCGGCTTCATCGTCGTCGACGTCGTGGCGGTGGTGGCCTCGTTGTGGAGCCGGCGCGCGATGCGGAGTGCAGCATGAGCGGCGGCGGTTCTGCACCCACGGCGCGTGAGCTCGTCGCCTCGGTCGTTGGCGTCGTCGTCGTCGTGTTTCTCGCCGTCGGCTTTCGGCAACTGCCCAGCGAGCGCGTCGCCACCGCAGCACCCTTGTTTGCGCTGGGCTTGCTGTCGGTGGTTGGCGTGGTGGCGGGTCAGTTCGCGGCCGTCGTCGGGCTGCCGCGTCTGACAGGCTATTTGTTGGCGGGCATCGCGATCGGTCCGCAGGTCGCTGGCCTCGTCGGCAAGACCGATGTGAAGTCCCTTGGCCTCGTCAACGGCCTCGCGCTGGCACTCATCGGCTTGCAGGCGGGCGCTGAAGTCACGCTGCCCATTTTGCGCCGCATCTGGCGCAGCCTGAGCATCGCGGCGGTGGTGCAGCTCGTGATCATGCTCGGCACCTCGATGCTGGCGTTTTGGGCGCTGTCGTCGCACCTGCCGTTTTTGCAGGGCAAGAGCGAGCGCGTGGTGTTGGCGATTTCGCTGCTGTGGGCGGTGTTTGCGTTCACACGTTCGCCGGCGGTGACCATCGCAATTGTCGCCGACACGCGCGCGCGCGGACCGCTCACCGAATGGGCCCTCGGCCTCGTCGTCGTCTTCGATGTGCTGGTGCTGCCGATCTTCACCGGCGCGCTCACGTTTGCGCGTGGCGAACTCGAAGGCCTGCCGTTTGACCCCGGCGTGTTCCTCGAGCTCTCGCACGAGCTGTGGGAGTCAGTGCTCGCGGGCATCACCGCCGGGCTTGTGCTGGGCGGTGTATTGCGTGTGGTCGAAGGCAGCCGTGTCCTCGTCGTCGTCGTCGTCGGCTACGTCGTCACTGCCGCGTGCGCCTACCTGCGCTACGACACGTTGTTCGTGTTTGTGGTGATGGGCTTTGTCGCGGTGAACATCGTGGGCACGGGGCCCGCGTTGTTGTCGGCCACCGAGCGCACCAGCAGTGCGGTGTTCGTGGTGTTCTTCGCGCTGGCTGGGGCGAAGCTCGATCTCGAAGCGCTGCGCGTGTTGTGGCCCGTCGCTCTCGCCCTCGTCGTCGCGCGGACCATCGCCACCTACGTGTCGAGCAAGATTGGACACCGCCTCGCCAACGATCCGCCTGCGGTCCGCAAGAACGGCTGGATGGCGCTCGTGTCGCAAGCGGGCGTCACCATCGGCCTGGCCACCATCGTGTCAGACCTGCTGCCCGGCATTGGTCGACCGTTGGCCACCCTCGTCGTCGCCGTCGTGGGCGTGCACGAGCTGATTGGGCCTGTGCTCTTCAAGTTTGCACTGACCCGCTCGGGCGAAGCAGGTGCTGCCAGCAGCGATGATGCGGTATCGACTGCCACTGGCCACCCTGGGGACCGTTCATGAACGCGCTGTGCGTGCTGTGTCTGCTGCTTGCCTCGCAAACGACCGACGTCGCTGTCGATACCCGGTACGACCAGACCCTCGACGCGATTGACGCAGGCAACGTCGCCCTTGCCGACGCACTCCAGGACGGACGCCGTGCGCAGGTCGTCGAGCTGGTGCAGCAGCAGCAACGCCTGTTTCGGGAGCGGAGCGTGCTCGCAGCTGCGCTGTCGGCCGAGCGGCAACAGAAAAACGCAACTCTGTCCCCGGCGGCTTTTGCCGAACTGCGCCGCGAGAGCGTGTTTGTCGCCTTGGCGTCTGTCGTCGGGGTCGGTGTGACGGTGCCGGGCTATCTGCAGCGTCTTCAACACGCAGCCACCGTTGAACTTGTCAGTGTGCTTGCCCACCTGCTGGCAAGCCTTGCGCTCATCGGTTTCACGGTGTGGATCGCCAGCGCAGGGACCGCGGCGCTGCATCGGGCGAGGGTCAGCATTGCTCGGCGTGCGGGCGACCGCACCGTGCTCACCGTCGCCACGCACGTTCTGAGCGCTGCAGCACAATTGCTCTCTCCCGTCGTGGGCGTGTGCGCTGTCGCGGGATTGGCCGCGGTCTTTCGCGATGTCGCTGACGACGCCGCGGTTCAGCTCGCGATCACGGTGCTGCGCTGCATCACCTGGATGCGTGTGGTGGTCGCGCTGCTGGTGTTGGCGGTCGAGGCGCTCGCGATGACACCGCTCGGCGGTGTGTCGCCAACCATGCTGCAGCGCGTGCGCCAGAGCGTTCTCGTGGTCGGGCGCGTGGCCGTCGCAGCCTGGCTGGTGGTGCAGTGGTGCACAGCGCTCCTGGACGATGGCGCTGTGGTCGTTGTCGTCACTGCCGGCGCCAGCGGTGTCGTTGTCCTCACACTGGTCGTCGTTGTCGTGGTGCGATTTCGCGACGACATCGCCGCCCGCTACCTGCAACAGCATCCAGCTGGATCGCTCGCTGCGGGGCTGGCTGGCCAACATGGCCGCGTGTCGGGCGTGGTGCTCGTCGCTGCTGCGCTCGTGGTTGTCGCGCTTCGCTCGACCCTTGAGGCGATCCGGCGTTTCGCGCTTGGTTTCTCCGAAACGCGACGCGCCCTCGCCTACGTGTTTCGTCGACAGCTCGAGCGCAACGCACAGCAGCGTCCACTGCCGCCAGCGCCGCCGTTGCCGGCGATCGTCGTCGACGCGCTGTCCGACGCGCCCACCGAAGACATCGACGAGCTGCGCGACATTGCTGCCCGTTTCGCGACAGACCTCGATCGGCTGGAGCGCTCGGTGACGACGTGGGCTGCCCACCACGATCGCGTCGGTGCGGCAGTACTTGTGGGCCTGCCCGGCTACGGCAAATCAACATGGCTGCACTGTGCACTCGACCGCTTGTCGTCGACGAAGCTCGCTGTGACACGCGTGCATCTGCGCGGCCGCCTGCACAGCGCGCCTGCACTGTTTCGAACCCTGGCGCAGGCGTTGTCGCTGCCGGCCTCGGACGACACGCTCCCAGAGCTGGTGGATGCGCTCCGCCGCCGCAACACACCACAGTTGCTCGTCGTCGACGACCTGCAGAACCTGTTGCTGCGCGGCGATCCCGACCGCCGCGTCTGGCGCGCGTTCGAGGCATTCATCCATGCTGCATCGCCATGGGTCTACGTGCTCGCCACGATCGATGCGCTGGCCGAACAGCACCTGCGCTGGTCCCACGTCGACGTCGATCATGTGTTTCGTGAGCGCTTCAGTTTGTCGCCGTGGAGCGACGCCGATGTGGAACTGCTGCTGCGGCGTCGACTTGCGCGCACAGGTTTTCAGGTGCGCTACGACGAGCTGCTGGTGGCCACCATCGACGGCGTCGAAAGAGACACCCGGGTCCTTGCCACCGCGCGCGAGTACGCCCGCCTCATCTGGGATTTTGCTGAGGGCTCCCCGGCCGTCGCGCTGGATGCGTGGCAGCGCTCTTTGCACCTGCACGACGACAAAACGCTGCAAGTTCGTTTGTTTCACCAGCCCGACGAGCAGTTCCTCGAGCGCAGTACCGAAACCGCGCGCTTCGTGCTGGCAGCGGTGGCCTGGAACGAGAACGTCACTGCCGAGGAAGCCGCGCGCGGGCTCGGGGTGGCCCGCGACGTCGTCGTCAACCTGTTGGAGCGCTTTCGTGAAGGTGGCGTGTTGGTGTGCGAGCACCAGCGCTATCGGATTGCCACCCCGTGGTGGTCGGTGGTGTGGCGCTTCTTGCGACGCAAGCATCTGATCACGCTGTCGCCCGCCACCGCCTGAGTCGAGAAACGCCATGGACAACGTCGACGTCACTGCAGCCATCCGCTTCCCAGGCATCGTCTACGGCGCCCTGGTCGTCGTTGTGACGTGGTTCGCGACCCGCGCCGCCACGAGTGCTCTGGCGCGCTTGGGGGAGCGCTTCGCTGACAAGCGGCTCGTGCTGCACCAGGTGGCCACCGTTGCGCGGTTTGTGTTGTGGCTCGTCGGGTTGGCTTCGGCCCTGGCGCTCTCGCTCGACCTCTCGAAGGAGGTGGTCATCGCGCTCACGGGCACCATCGCCGTCACGGTTGGCTTTGCCCTCAAAGACCTCGCAGCGTCGATCGTCGCTGGGATTACCATCATCCTCGACCGCCCGTTTCAGGTCGGCGACCGCATCACCTTCAACGGCACCTACGGCGAAGTGGCCGCGATCGGACTGCGGTCGGTGCGGGTGGTCACCCTCGACGACAACGTGGTCACCATCCCCAACAACAAGTTCCTCACCGACGCGGTGGCGTCAGGAAACTGGGGCGCGCTCGAGATGCTCATCCAGCTCGACTTCTTCATCGGCATGGACCAGGACGTCGCCGCCGCTCGTGACGTCGTCGAAGGCGCATTGGTGTCGACGCGCTTTGTGTCGTTGCAGAAGCCGCCGCAAGTGGTCGTCAACGCCGTCACGCAGAACAACGTGTTTGCCGTGCGCGTGCGAGCCAAGGCCTACGTGCTCGACATCAAGCACGAAGAGGCCTTTCAAACCGACGTGACGGAGCGCGTGCTCGCGGGCTTTCGACAGCACGGCATCACGGCGCCGACACTTCTCCCACTCGCGCCTACATCAGCGCAACATCTTGAAACCAAATCGGTTTTGCCTCAGCCCTGACCCGGTGTGGCTTGCGACAACAAGCTGTTGGCCACCACCGCGCGCGCGTTTTCGAGGAACTCGGTCTCGAGGCGCAGGGCGCGGACCTCGGCGTGCAGGCGCGTCCACGGATCGCTGGCCTTCAAGCCGCGCAGGCCCATGAGGTCGCTGATGGTGATGCAGGCCTGCTCGGCGGCGTCTTGCGCCAACTGCCGCGCCATCGTGGTGCCTTTGCTCTCGCGCGACGTCGTGGTGTCGCGACGAAAGGCCGCGTTTTGCAACAACGCCTCGGCGGCCTCGACGAGGGTGCCGGCATCGCCCAGGCGAAACATCGCCGACTGCTGCTCCCGCAACGCGCGACCGCCCACGCCGCGCTGGGCGAGCAATGCCACGCCGTCGACGAGGGCTCGACGCGCGAGGCCAAGGCAACCCGCGGCGGCCGGCAAGCGCATCATGTCGAGCGACGTCTGCACGATCATGAGCCCCTGCCCTTCGCCGCCGAGGCGGTTCTCGGCGTCGACGAACACGCCGTCAAACGAGAGCGCGCCCACGGGCAACGACGACACGAACGGTTCTTCGACCACGCGACACAAAGACGCCGGCACCACAAACATCGAGTAGCGCGGGGCCTCGGTGGCCGACGCGGCGCGGTGGCGCGCGAGCACAACGAACTGGCCGGCCATGGGGGCCAACGGCACGAGCTGCTTGCTGCCCGAGAGCACGTAGCCGTCGTCTTTGGCGGTGGCGAGGCACGGCACATCACCGTCGACGAGGGCGACAGCGACGACGGTTTGCCCCGACGCCATGCCCGGCAGGTGGATCGCGCGTTGGTCTTCGTTGCCGCACAACGCGATCGGGTACATGCCCTGCACGTGGGCGCCGAAGGCCGCGTCGCACAACCCCGACGTGCGCCCCAACTGCTCGCGCGTGACACACAACGCCCGCAGGTCGGGGCGCGGTGCTTCACCCTCGAGGGCTCTGCCGATGGCCGAGTCGAACAGGCCCTCCTGGCCGAGCAAGGCGATGTAGTCGACGACGGTGGCGTGGACGTCTTCGAGCTCGGAGCCCGCAAGAATGGCAAGGCGTTCGCCACACAGCCGGCGCACCTGTTCGTGCAGCTGGCGGTGGACGTCGTCGAAGAGGGGGAGTCCGAGGTCCATCGTTGTCGTTCCCGGTGTGACGGGCCACCATAAAGACCATGTCGAGCCTCGACAACGTTTCCGCTTCGGCTGACTCAGCAACGACATGGTCGTCGCTGGTGCCTGCCCGTGTCCAAAAAATCACCGTCGACGACGCCACCAGTGGGCGCTTTGTGCTCGAGCTGTTCGCCGGCGGCAAGCGCTGCCTCCAGGTGCGCCCCGGCCGCATCGACGTCGTGGCGGAACGCGCCGCCCGCGATGGCAGCACACAGCCGCCCACGTTGCAGGGGGTGTTGCGCAAGGAGCTGGTGCCCTCGATCTTGAGCGGCATCGAGCACGACGACGTCACCGGGCTGATACGCATCCGTTTCGTGCGCAAAGACCTGCCGGGCCGCACGTTGATCGTCGAGACCGACGGCCGCGCCCCGCGCTGGGTGCTCGTGGGTGGTGCCACCGACGACGACGCGCGCATCCTCGCCGCCGAGCCCACCGCACGCCCCGACGATGGCCGCGACACGCGCCGCGGCCGGCCGTACGAGCCTCCGCGCCGTGCGCCAGCACCGCCTGTCGCCCTCGAGGCTGCGTCGACGTCGACGGCTGCGCCCAGGGGCGATCCGCGCGTGGTGCAATTGCGACAGCGCCTGCGCAGCGAACACGATCGCTTGAAGCGGTTGCAGAAGGCGCTGCGGCACGACCTCGAGAAGCACGGCGATCCCGAGCTGCTCGAGCTGCGTGGCGAGCTGCTCAAGATGATGATGGGTCGCCTGCCGCGTGGCACCGAGGGCATCGAGATCGTCGACTTCGAGGGCGTCACCCACGCGATTCCGCTCGACCCCGCGAAAGACGCCAAGGGCAACCTGGCCGCCCTGTTCGCCCGCGCCCGTCGAGCGCGCGCCGGCCGTACCCACACCGCCCCGCGCGTGCAGGCCACTGAAGCGCGACTGGCGGCGGTCGCGGCGTTGCGTGCGCGTTTGCAAGCAGACCCGGTCGACGTCGCCACCGACGCTGCAGTGCTTGAGGCCGAGGCGTTTTTGCGCGCGCCCGAGACCGGCCCATCGGCGCGGCGCAAGGCAGCCACCAGCGGCAAGCGTCAGGCCTGGCGTGCCTTCGCGGTGAGCGACGGTGTCGTCGTGCGCGTGGGTCGTGGGGCGCGCGACAACGAAGCCCTCGTGAAGTCGGCGAAGGGGCACGACCTGTGGCTGCACGCACGCGATCGCACCGGCGCACACGCCATCATTCCAAGCACCGGCGGCGTGGTTGCCGACGACGTGCTGCTCGATGCCGCTCACCTGGCCGCGTGGTTTTCGATGGGCCGCGAAGAACGCAACATCGACATCCAGTACACGCGCGTGAAGCACCTGAAGAAGGCCGGCGCCGGGTCGCCTGCGGGCTTGTTTCTCGTCGCCAACGAGACCGTGGTGCACTTGCGCGTTGACGAAGCGCGTACGAAACGTCTGCTGGCTGCCGAGGTCGCAGCGGGCTGAGCGCAACGCATCGCGAGAAGAGGATGCGTGTCGCGGCGCAACGATCTGCGTCACGTTTTCGTGGGCGTTTGCTATGGTGCCGCCGTGGCATTTCCTCGTCCCTACGGTCGCTACATCCTCGAAGACCGCCTCGCGATGGGTGGCATGGCCGAGATTTTTCGCGCCCGTACCGCGACGGCTGGCTTCGACAAGCGCGTGTGCATCAAGCGGGTGCTGCCGCACTTTCTCGAGGAAGACGACTTCGTCACCATGTTTCGCGACGAAGCGAAAACCGCCGCGCGCCTGCAGCACGCCAACGTCGTGCAGGTGTTCGACTTCGGCGAGGTCACCGAAGACGGGCAGACCACGTTGTTTTTGGCGATGGAGCTCGTTGAGGGGCTCGACCTGCGCAAGCTCGCCGACGCGAGCCGCAAAAAGAACATCCCGTTCACCGTTGGCGAGGTCGCGCAGATTGGCATCGAGATGTGCCGCGGCCTGCACCACGCCCACACGCTGAAAGACGAAAGCGGCGCGCTGCTGGGCCTCGTGCACCGAGACATCAGCCCGCACAACGTCCTCGTCAGCAAGCAGGGCGAGGTGAAGATCACCGACTTCGGCATCGCGAAAGCCGCCGAGCGCGCCACGCACACGTCGACGGGGATCGTGAAGGGCAAGGTCGCCTACATGAGCCCCGAGCAGGCCGAAGGAAAGCACTTCGACCACCGCCTCGATCAGTGGGCCACTGGCGTGGTGTTGTGGGAGCTGCTGTGTGGCGGCCGGCTGTTTCGCGGCGACAACGACGTCACGATTTTGCGCAAGGTGCTCAACGTCGAGGTGCCGCTGCCCACGGTCATCCGCAACGACGTGCCCGTCGAGTTCGAGCACATCATCCTGCGCGCGTTGTCGGGCGAGCCCGAGGGCCGCTTCGCCGACATGCGGCAGATGGAGCTGGCACTCTCGCGGTTTTTGTTCTCGGGGGCCGTCGATCCGTCGACCGCCGAGGTGCGCTCCTGCTACGCGCGCATCATCGACAACGCCGGCAATGAACCGCGCCGCACCAACATCCTGCCCGCTGCCGACGTCAGCCCGCGCAACGCGCCCGCCCCGACCACGATCTTGCGCGACGAGCAACGCGGTACTGTCGAGGTGCCGAGGCAGAACACGTCGCCGTCGATTCTGGTGCAGTCGTCGCCGTCGTTGGTCGCCGCCCTGCCAAGCGTGAGTGGGTCTGGCGACGGGTCGCAGGTGTTTGCCGCCAGCGAGCGCATCGCTGCGGCCCCCGGCCCCTGGGGCGCGCAGAACGAGGGCACACAGAACGTCACCCGCCTCGTCGAGGATGCTGCTTCGCTCGAACAGGCGGTGCGCACGTTCGACGAGCGCTCCGCCCGGCAAACGCCAGCACCGCGCGACAGTGTGCGTCCGTCGTCGTCGTCGTTGCCGCCCACGCCTGAGCGCTCGATGGGCAACCGCGCAGCACCGATCACGCTGCTCAACGATGGCGACCTCGCCGCTGCCGCTGCCGCTGCCAGCGCGATCGCGTTGTTGGGGCACGCGCACGCCAACAGCGACACGTTGATCGCCGAGCCCGACGAATCCGCCACCCCCGCCACGCGCACCCTGGTGCCCGCCAGCGACTCGCAGCGCAACCTTGCAGCACCGGCACCGGTCACGGCCCCCACAGCGCCCCTGAAGCGCCCAGGCGACGCCGACGATGTGGCCCTCGCCCTGCCCCGCTCGCGCACGCCGCTGTATGCGGCCGGGGTGCTGGGGTTGGGTGCTGTGGCCGCCGTGGTCATCGCCATGAGTGGCCGCAGCGTCGAAGCACCGGCAGCCGAAGTGGCCGCGGTCGCTCCGGTCGCTGTCGTCGCGCCACCCACACCCGCCGAGAGCGCCCCACCTGCGCCCACACCACCACCGGTCGTCGCAGCGGTCGCCCCCGTCGTCGCCGAGCCGGCCCCCGAGCCGGCTGTGCCGGTGGTGACCGCAGCGCCCGCAGCGCCAGCCACTGCCTTGGCCTCGAAGCCGGTGGCGCGCCCCATCAAGCCCACCGCCGCGCCAGTTTCCTCGGTGCCCGTGGCCGTGCCTGCCACGCCCGCCACGTCGCCGGCAGCCGAAGCCAACGACGAGCCGCAGGGCGCACCGGGCAGCATCTACGTCGACGTGCCGGGGGGCTGGGCCACGGTGTCTGTGGGCAAGCGCGTGTTTGGCGAAACGCCGCTCACGGTCACGCTGCCCGCGGGCAAGTACACGCTCACCCTCGAGGGCGGCGACGGGCGCAAAAAGAACATCCCGATCACCGTGGTGGCGGGCAAAAAGACCCAGCTGCGCGAGCCGCTCTGACGTCGAGGCGGGCTCCGCAGCTCGATGACACGCCAGTTGGCGGCGTCATGCCCCCAAGCGCCGTTTGGGCAGCGAAGCGGTCGCGCCTTCGAAGGCTTCCCACCACGCGTGCCAGTCAGGCGCGTCGAGCAGTCCTGCGAGGTGGAGGCCGGGGGGCTCAAAAGAGGCCCACAGGTACGGCGGGCTTGAGCTGTCGCCGAAAAAGCGCCATTCGCGGGGGCTCGGCAGCGCGCCAGGGAGCCCGGCGAGGCACGCATTCATCGTGGCGATCCCGTCGAAGGCGGACCAATCGAAGGGGACAACGGTCTCGACACGAATGACGCGCGTCGGTGCGCGACCGAGAAGCTCGAGGGCGAGGGCCTCGAACGCGGGAAGCGCGTCCCGCAATCGGGCGACGTCGTAGAGTTCCGAGCGTGGATCGAGTGCGCCGACCCAAGCGTGGTAGTCGAGGCCGCGCGCGATGATCGCGTTGTCGAGCGCGAGCTCTTCGGCGGGCGTCGTGTGCAGTCGCACGTACCGCAGCTCTCCCTCAAGAGGTGTCATGAAGGTCGCTTTCGTCGAAT
>JBIKRQ010000022.1:0-30976 GCA_044349155.1 Myxococcota bacterium | reverse complement strand
GGCGAAGGCGAAGGCGAAGGCGAAGGCGAAGGCGAAGGCGAAGGCGAAGGAGAAGGCGAAGGAGAAGGAGAAGGAGAAGGAGAAGGAGAAGGCGAAGGAGAAGGAGAAGGGGAAGGTGAAGGTGAAGGTGAAGGTGGTGCAATCGCCTGCCCAGACGATCGCCTCAGCTGCGATGCCGCCTCAGAGTTCTGCCTCTACCAGCTGAACCCTGATGGTGACCCCATTTTGGAGGAGTGTGTTGCACGAGATCAATGCGATGGCTGTGATTGCATTGGTGATGTGATTGCTGAACACATCGGGGCGGGCTCGATCAGCTGCACCAATGGCCAGAGATGCACCATTGGTGGGGCAATCGATGCGCCGGAAATCACCGTCGAGTGTGCGGCCCCGTAGTGGTCTGAGAATAGGTTGCAAAAAAGAAACAGCACCGTTGACGGAGCTGTTTTCTTTGTTCGGAGTCTCAAGTCAGGCGTTGTTTGAGAACCAACATCGAAGGTTCAGTGTACTCGTCGATCGCCCACGGCAGACCTTCGCGTCCACTGCCGGAGTCCTTCACGCCGCCGTAGGGCATGTGGTCAACACGGAACGTGGGCACGTCGTCGTGGATCACGGCACCCACGTCGAGCCGGTCGCCCGCAGCGAGCACCGTCTGGAGGTTGCTGGTGAAAATGCCCGCCTGCAGACCAAAGCGGCTCGCGTTCACGGCGGCAAACGCCTCGTCGACGACGTTGAAGGCTTCGAGGGTGCACACCGGGCCAAAGGCTTCGTCGGTGACGAGGCGCGTGTGCGCGGGCGGATTCTCGACGAGCACGGGGTGCCGCACGCGTCCTTCGGCACCACCATCGAACAGCACACGACCGCCGGCTGCGACTGCTTCGTCGACGACATTTTGCACGCGGGCGACGGCGCGGTCGTCGATCAACGGGCCGACGTCGACGCTGCTGTCGCCGGGGTCGCCACACACCACTTGTGCTGTGGCAGCGACGAGACGCTCGCGCAGGGCGGGCAGCACGCGCACATCGACCAGCACGCGCTGCACCGAGATGCACACCTGCCCCGCGTAGGCGTAGGCCCCGGCGGCGATGCGAGCGGCCGCGACGTCGAGGTCGGCGTCGTCGCACACGATGACTGCGGCGTTGCCACCGAGTTCAAGCAGGGTGTGGCGCTTGCCGGCCGCGGCCTTGATCGCAAAGCCCGCAGAGGCCGAGCCGGTGAAGCTGACGACATGGGCGCGTTCGTCGGCGACGAGGCGCGCGGCCACCACGCGGTTGCAGGGCACGACGCTGAGCGCGCCGTCGGGCAGGCCGGCTTCCTGACACACGCGGGCCAACAACAACGACGTGAGCGGCGTTTGCTCGGCGGGCTTGAGCACCACGGGGCAGCCCGCCGCGAACGCCGGCGCGAGCTTGTGGGCGACAAGGTTCAGCGGAAAATTGAACGGCGTGATGGCCACCACCAGGCCGCGCGCTCGACGACGCAGCAGCGCCAGCCGACCCGCACCGGCCTCAACACCATCGAGCGGCAGCAGGCGTTCATCGGGGACCAGCAGCGCAGCGCTCGCGGCTTCGAACGTGCTGATCGCGCGCTTCACCTCACCGATCGCAAGCTTGCGCGGCTTGCCCGCTTCGTGGACGATGACGTCGACAAACGTCTCGAACCGCGCGCGAATGCCGGCGGAAATGCCATCGAGGATCGCCTTGCGCGCGAAGCGCGGCATCGCCCGCATCGCCTGTGCTGCTGTTGTGCCTGCGGCGAGTGCAGCGTCGAGCAGCGCGTCGTCGGCCTCGTGGATGTCGGCGAGGAAGGCGTCGTTGAACGGGGTCGACAGCGGCGTGGTGCTGGTGGTGTGCACTGCACGACCAGCGAGCCACGCCGAACCATCGCGAAACGGCGTGAACGTCGTCGTCGTCATTGTGCGCTCAGAAGTCAGAAGTAGATGTTGGCGGCAAGGCCACCGCTGAACTGCGGCAACACAAAGGTGGCGAGGCCACCGGGCGGGGGCACGTTCAAGCCCACAAACGCTGCGCCGTCGACGTGGGCAAGCAGGCTGAATTCGTCGGCGAAGTAGTACTCGGCACCACCGCCGAGGCGAGCGCCAACCCAAAACGGGCTTGTGCCTGTGAGCGTGTTCCTTGGGATCTCGGTGCCGCCGGTGACGTTGATGAGCTGCAGGTACTGCAGGTGTGCACCGACGAAGGGCCGAAAGCGCTCCTCGAGGAAGAAGTAGCGCACGCCGCTGGTGGCGCTGAAGCTGAACATCGGGCCGGGCTCGCGACCGGTGACGAGGCGCTCTTTGCCGATGCCGATTTCCGCCTGCAGCAGGTCGAGCCACAGGTTGTAGCCAACAGCGGTGAAGTAGCCCGCACCGATGGTGACCTGGTCGCTGACGTTCCAGATCTTCTCTTTGCTGATGCCATCGACGGTGTCGCCGAGGCCCTTCCAGCCCACGAGGATGCTGATGCCGTTGTTGCGGAAGTACTGGGCCTGCGCCGGTACCGACCCCACACACACGACGAGAAACGCACACGCAACGACAAGACGACGCAACGACATGATGTTCACCCTACCACCCGGTTTTCGGCTGCGACGCTGAAACGGTGCGCGACTTGAACACAACGCGCAGGCGAGGGAAAAGCGGCGGATGCAGTTGTCGACGACGCTCTTTGGTGAGCGCTACACCTTCCCCGACGTGAAAGACGTGCTCGCACGCGCCAACGAGGTGCGCTCTGGCGACGTGCAGGCGGGGCTCGCGGCCACGTCGATGCGGCAGATGGCGGCGGCCAAGCGCGTGCTCTCTGAGCTCACGCTCAAAGACCTGCGCGAAAATCCGTCGGTGCCCTACGAACTCGACGAGATCACCCGCGTCATCGAAGACGACCTGCAGGCAAGCCCGGTGGGCCGTGCTGCCTACGCGCGCGTGAGCTGCTGGACCGTGGCCGAGCTGCGCGAATTCATCCTCGACGACACCACCACCGGTGACGAGATCAAAGCGCTGTCGCCGGGCCTCACGCCCGAGATGGTGGCCGGCGTGGCGAAGCTCATGTCGAACATGGACCTCGTGATGGCGGGCAAAAAGATCCGCGTCGTCGCCCGCTGCAACAACACCATCGGTTTGCCGGGCCGCCTGAGCTCGCGGCTGCAGCCAAACCACCCGCGCGACGACGTCGACGGCATCCTTGCGGCCATTCAAGACGGCCTGTCCTTCGGCAATGGTGATGCGGTCATTGGCATCAACCCGTCCACCGACGACGTCGACAAGGTCAAAGACATCCTGTCGGCGGTGAAAGACCTGATGCGGCGCTTTCGGGTGCCCACGCAAAACTGCGTGCTCGCGCACATCACGGCGCAGATGGCGGCACTGCAGAAGGGCGCCCCGCTCGATTTGATGTTTCAGTCGATCGCGGGCAGCGAGGGGGCGAACAAGAACTTCGGCGTCACCGTGGCCCTGCTCGACGAGGCCTACGACATGACCCGCCGCGAGGGCACGGCGCAGGGCGAAAACGTCATGTACTTCGAGACCGGGCAGGGCACGGCCCTCAGCGCCAACGCCCACCACGGTGCAGACCAGGTCACGATGGAGTGCCGCGCCTACGGCCTCGCTCGTCGCTACAAGCCGTTCATCGTCAACAGCGTCGTCGGCTTCATCGGCCCTGAGTACCTGCAAAACGGCAAGCAGATCACGCGCGCCGGCCTCGAAGACCACTTCATGGGCAAGCTCATGGGCATCTCGATGGGTTGCGACGCCTGCTACACGAACCACGCCGACGCCGACCAGAACGATCAGGAAAACCTCGAGCTGCTGTTGGCCATGGCCGGCGTGAACTACCTGATGGGCATCCCCATGGGTGACGACGTCATGCTGAACTACCAGACGACGTCGTTTCACAACAACGCCGCCCTGCGCTCGCTGCTTGAGCTGAAACCCGCACCAGAATTCGAAGCGTGGATGGAGAGCTTCGGCCTGTGGCGCAACGGTCGTTTGACGTCGAGAGCGGGCGATCCGTCGATCTTCAAAGCCGGCAGCGCCAGCCGCGGGAGTCGCGCATGAGCATCGATCGCCACACCCTCGAAGCCCTCGTGCGCGAAGTGGTCACCGCCACACTGCGGGGCGATTCGTCGTCGTCACCAGCGTCTGCAACTTCTGCAGCACCCGATGCTGACGACCGCTGCGACACCCACTGCACACCGCCGAAGAAAGCGCCGCCGCACCGCGACGTGGTCGAGGTCGAACGCGTCGTCGCCGCCTCGCCATCGCGTCTCGCGCAGGGCCGCGTGGGCACGCGCTACACCACGAAGGCGTACATCCAGTTGCGTGCTGAGCACGCCATTGCGCTCGACGCGGTGCACTCCCGTGTCGCCGACGACTTCGCCACGCGCCACGGTTTGGTGCCGCTGCAAACCCGCGTGAAAGACCACGCCGAATACCTGCTGTACCCCGACCACGGCCGCCGCCTCGACGACGAGAGCAAGGCCCGCTTGTTGGCGCAGGGCACGCAGGGAGCCGACGTCGTCGTCATCGTGGGTGATGGCTTGTCTGCGGTGGCGGCCGAGCGGCAGGCGCCCACGTTGTTGCCGGCGTTGACTTCAGCATTGAAGGCCCAGGGCTTCGTCGTCGGCACCCCCGTGTTCGTGCGCTACGCGCGCATCGGCGTGCAAGACGAAATCGGCGTGCTGCTGAAGGCGAAAGCCACGATCATCCTCGTCGGTGAGCGGCCTGGCCTTGGCACCGGCGACTCGTTGTCGATCTACACGGCGTACAACCCGCGCTTGAACCAGGACAACGCCGAGAAGAACTGCATCTCCAACGTGCGCGACCTCGGCTTTCCGCCGGCAGAAGCGGCTGTTGAATGCGCACGGCTGATGCGGCGAACGTTCGATGCGGGCGGTGGCGGCGTGCACCTGGTGCGGCCCACGCGCGACGTCAGCCGCCGTGTGGCGATGTAGTCGACGCAGGTGCCGCAGGTGGGTTGCAAGGGCGCAGCAATGTTCGCAGACGTCGACGCATGCTTCGCGTGCTGACTGCTGTCGCCCTCACCTTCGTGGTTGCCGCTTGCGAGGTGCCCACACCGCTCGCGCCTGCTGAACCCATCGGCACCGTGCCGAACTGGGGCGCTGACTTCGCCACGCCGGCCCAGCAGCCGCGTTCGATGTTGGCCGCGGGCATGGGCGGCGCGCCGGGCGAAGGCATGCCGCCCCCCGGCTCGGCCATGCCGGGGGCCATCAAGAATTTCTCGGGCGGCGACGCCGTGGCGGGCAAGGGCATCTGGCAGGCGTTGTGCGCGCGCTGCCACGGTGCAGCAGGCGAAGGCGGTGCTCTGCCAGGCAACGTCGCTGTGCCTGCCCTCGCCGACGCTGCGACGCAAGGCAAGCTCACTGACGCGCAGATGGCGCGCACGATTGCGCTGGGCAAAGGCGCGATGCCGCCGTTTATGCAGGAGCTCGATCGCGACAAACTCGCGAACGTGATCGCCTACGTGCGCTCGCTGAAGAAGTGAGCTGCGGCTGTCTCGCGTTTTTTCGGCTGCACAGATCGAGCTGCGTTCGACGACGTCACGCGCTACACTCTTCGTGCTGGAGGTGTGCGCGGTACATGCTCTGACCGTTCCTCGAGAAAGGGGGCCGCTCCGTACGGGTTTGTGCACGCCTCTTCGCTGAGGAAGCCTTCCCCCGTGCCCTTGGCCCCCACCTGGTTACAGCCAGGTCCGAGTTCCACCGCGCACGCCTCTGGTTTTGCTTTCTTGTCGGTTGATGTGGGTGAAGGTGGCGCGCTGTAGGTGCTGCCCTCGGTCAAAGCGCTGAGCACCACGCGGTCGATCCAGCCGACACTCTCCCTGTTGGCAAGCTTCTGGAGGCGCTCATGAACGTTGGTGGTCCTTCGTCGGCTCAGTCGGCTCAGTCGTCGGCTTCATCGCAGGCCTCGCGCGCTTCGACGGTTGCTCCTGCCGCCGCTGCTCCGGCCGCTGAAGCCAAAGCCACCGCCACGCCGGCTGCCGAAGTCCGCACGCCGGCTGCTGCCGCCACGGTCGACGCCGCCCGTACGCGCGCTGCTGGGGCCGAGGACGCAGCGAAAGCCCGCGTGCTCAACGCTGCCGAGGCGCCCGCCGCTTCAAGCCAGGCGCCTGCACGCGGCCTGCTGCACGACATCAAGAGCCGCGGCAGTGGCAAGGGCATCAGCAACGAGCCCGGCACGAAGAGCTGCCTGATCCAGGAGGCCGAAACGGTCACCGACGCGGCCAGCCTGCTGCACGACATCGCCAAGAAGGGCAGCGGCAAGCAGATCAACGACGACGGTGCGCAGTGCGCGCCGATCACGAACACCGACACCTCCACCATCGCCTGAGTGCTCGCGCAGCGATCGCCAACGACCTCGGGCCAGCGCTCGGGGTCGTTTCGTTTTGCGTCTGCGGGTCAGTTCTTCGCGTCGGCGTCGACGTGCTGGTCGATCTCGGGCTCGCCCACTTGCGACGAGGGCACGGTGATGAAGCCCACGTAGGCCACAGCGCTCGCGCAGTCGGTGTTCAGCACACCGTCGAGGGCTCGAACACCGCTGTCGACGACGCCAGCCATCTCCTGCTCGAGCAGCGGCAAGCGTTCGGGAGGTGCGGTGCCGAAGGCTTCGAGGAGCTGCTCGCGGTGCGTGACCAGCGGCGACAGGCGTGCGCGCACCACGGCGGGATCGGCGCCGCAGCGTTTGGCGATGAGCCCCACCTGGTCCCAGCGTTCTTCGCGGGTTTCTTTCATGAGCTCGACGCCGTTGGGGTACACGCGCGCCTGGATCTGCTCGAGGGTGAGCGGCGGCAGAAAGCGAATCGGTGCTGACGAATCGTACTGCCACATGTCGAGCAGGTCGGTTTTCAGCTGCGGCTTGTCGCCGAGTCTCGCCAGCCGGTGCTGCAGCTGCTCGATCAGCGCGCGCTCGGCCTTTTTGACGTCGACACGCTCGCGCTGCCGGTCGGCGGGTGACTTGTCCCAGTGCGTGACCAGCAGGTCGAGGCGTGCGCGCATCAGGTCGGTGAGATCGTTGGCGAGGGCTTCGGCGTCGGCCGAACTCACACACGCAGCGACGCTGTCGACGACGACGACTTCGCGAAACGACAGCGGCTTCACCCGCCACGCGTGGTGCAGGTGCTCGCGCATGACGCGATCGGGATCGGCAGCAGGCGGCAACGTGGCCACCGCAATCGCGGCGCCAACGACGACGACGACCAGGGCAGCGCCCAGCAACAAGGGCCAGCGCGAACGCGGTGCTGATGTGTGTCGCTCGTGCCGTGTGTCGTCTTCGCTGGCGGTGAGCGCGCGTGGCGTACCGCTTTTCCTCGACGACGATGGGTCTTCCCACGCCCTGGGCCTGTCGGCGCGCACGGTTTGTTCGGCACCTTCTTCGATGCGGCGTTGGCGCTCACGCAGCTCGTTGCCGACCATGTCTTCGACGAAGCTGGCGACGGCGGCGCGGCCCACCGACGACGTGGCATCGGGCAGGGCGGCTTCGATCGCGTCGGCGACTTCGCCCAGATCGGAAAAGCGCTTCTCGGGCTCGCGGCGCAGCATGCGCAGCACGATGGCGTCGACGTCGGCGCCGATGTCGGACCGGTAGCGCGATGGCGGGCGAATCTTGCTGGTGAGGATGCGCTCGGCGGTGTCGACGAGGCCCTCGCCTTTGAACAACCGCTGACCCGTGAGCAGCTCCCAAAACACGACGCCGAGCGCGAACTGGTCTGACGACGGACCGAGGGGCTTCGACGTGAGCTGTTCCGGGCTCATGTACGACAACGTGCCGGCGAGCGCGCCCGTGGCGGTGTGGCTCAAGCGCGCATCGGCGCGGGCGATGCCGAAGTCGCCGACCTTCGAGACACCGTCGTGGCGCACGAAGATGTTCTTGGGCGCGATGTCTCGGTGCACGATGTGCAGCGGGCGGCCGTCGACGTCGTTGGCGGTGTGGGCGTGGTGCAAGCCGCGCGCACTGTCGGCGACGATGCGTGCGGCAGCGACGACGGGCATCTGCACGCCGCGTTTGCTGGCGCGCGCCCGCAGGGTGGCCGCGTTTTCGCCGTGCACGTATTCGAGGGCCATCCACGGCAGGTTGTCATCGCTGCCCACCTCGATGATGGCGACGACGTTTTCGTGGCTGAGGGCACCGTTGATGCGTGCCTCGTCGAGCATGCGTTCAACGGCTTCTTCGGAGCCTTCGGTGTCTTTCAGCAGCTTCTTCAACACGACGGTGCGGCGGAAATTGCCGACACCTTCCTGGCGCGCGACGAAGACCTCGCCCATGCCGCCGACGGCGATCCGCTCGATGATGACGTAGCGCTCCAACACGTCGGCAGCTTAGCGGGGCGAAACGCAGCGGACGAAACTGCCCGGGCAGATCTGTCGACGTCGATCGCTCGTCGACTCAGTCGGTGCGCTGCACGCACGCCCACGTGAGCACCACGTCGGCGATCGCCACGTCGAGCACACCGCCAACGGCGGCGAACTGCGTCTGTTCAACCGGTGGCAGCGTGAACCGCGCGCGCTGCTCGTCGTCGACGCTCACGCCCACTTCCAAAAAGCCCACGTAGCGCCGCACAAACGGATCGAGGCCCTTGTACAGCGCCTCCTTCAGCGAGAAGCGCTCGAACATTTCGCGTCGTCGTCGGCTGTCGTTGTCGTTCAGGGCCGCGAGTTCGTCGGGCAGCAACACCTGTGCTGCGAGTTTGTCGGTGCTTTGTCGATCGCGGCCATCGTCGAGCTCGAGGTCGAGGCCCATGGTGGTGGCCACTGGCACATCACCGACGTCGACGAGGGCGGCAGCGATGGTGTCTTTGTGGGTGAGGCTTGTGCGCACGACCTGCATCAAGGGCGGCAACACGGGCGCACCGCGATCGTCGCGACCAACGGGGCCGACGTCGTCGACGGTGTGCACCACGCCGGCCTGCACGAGGGCCTCGCGCAACGCCGTGCGACCAGCGGCGAAGGTGGCTTGTCGACGAGGGGCCCAGCTGCTGCACAGCGCCTGCTCAGCGGCCGGCAGCAACGACAACCGCGCCGAAAGATCGGCGGCGAAGCTGGACCCGCGGTGGTCGGGGACATCGACGACGACGACGACCGCATGGCGGCCGACACCGGCACCCACGCCCCGCAGCACCTGCAGGACCTTCAGCGGATGACCTCGAGCCCACCCATGTAGGGCACGAGCACCTTCGGCACCTTGATCGAGCCATCGGCCTGCTGGTGGTTCTCGATGACGGCGATCAGCGTGCGGCCGACGGCGAGCCCCGAGCCATTGAGCGTGACGAGCGGCTGCGGCTTGGGTGCTTTCTTCGGGTCGGTGCCCGGAGCAGGCGTGGGGCGGTAGCGGATCTTCGCGCGGCGGGCCTGGAAGCTGCCGCACGTCGAGCACGACGAAATCTCGCGGTAGGCACCCTTGCCATCGTTCTGACCGGGGAGCCACACCTCGAGGTCGTAGGTCTTCTCCGACGAGAACCCCATGTCGCCGGTGCACAGCAGCATCACGCGGTGCGGCAGCTCAAGGGCGGTCATGATGTCGCTGGCGCGCTGCACCATCAGCTCAAGCTCGTTCAGCGCCTGCTCCGGTGTGGCGAAGCGGACCATCTCGACCTTGTCGAACTGGTGCTGACGAATCAGGCCGCGCGTGTCGCGACCCGCCGAACCCGCTTCGGCGCGGAAGCATGGGCTGTAGGAGCAGAAGCGCTTGGGCAGCTCGCTCTCGTCGAGGATCTCGTCGTTGTAGTAGTTCGTGATCGGCACTTCCGACGTGGGAATCAGGTACAGCGGCGTGAGGCCCGCTTCCTTCGGCGGCCCGAAGCTCACGCCAAACAGGTCGTCGGCGAACTTCGGCAACTGCCCGGTGCCGGTGAGCGCGTCGGCCCCCACGAGGTACGGCGGCTGCATCTCGAGGTCGCCAAGGCCCAGGTGGTGATCGAGCATGTACGTCGTCAGCGCGCGCGCCAGACGAGCCGCAGCACCCTTCAAAAACGCGAAGCGTGCGCCCGAGATTTTGCCCGCACGGCCGCTGTCGAGGATGTCGAGCTTCTCCATGAGCTCGACGTGGTCTTTGGCGCCAAACGCTGGCACGACAGGCTCGAGCACGCGGCGGACTTCGACGTTGTCGTCGCTGCCGCCACCTTCGGGCACGTCGTCGCGCGGGGTGTTGGGCACGGTCATGGCGGCGGCCGCGAGGGCTTCGTCTTTGGCCTTCGCTTCGTCTTCGAGCACCTTGAGGCGGTCGCCGAGTTCGCGCAGTTCGGCGCGCTTGGCTTCGCGTTCTTCGGGTGTCGCCTTCTTCATGCCTTCGTTGAGGGCGTTTCTCTGCTCCTGCAGCGTTTGCGCAGCGCGCACGGCCTCTTTGCGCGAGCGGGCCAGCTCGACGAGATCGTCGAGGGCAGGCACTTCGCCGCGACGACGGAGTTTGGTGGCGAAGGCTTGGGGATCTTGCTCGAGGGCGCGAAGGTCGATCATGGTGAGGCCTGCTACCACGTCGTCGTCGCGGTCGTCGACGGCCTCGGTGGCGTGGTTCGCGTCCGACGTGGCGCGACGGGCCCTCGAAGAAGCGTTTGACGAGCGGCGCGAAAGCGGGAAGAAGGCGACGCAGAAACCTCGAGGATCGTGTTTTGCCCACAGTGGGTTGAAACCCGATCTCCGCACGCGCCGCGATGGCGCAGGTGTCTTGCCCGCAAGGGTCCGACATCGAAAGGACGACGATGAAGACCGATTTTGCCAAGCACGGCGACAGCCCCCGTGACTGGTACGTTGTTGACGCCGAAGGCCAGGTCCTTGGCCGTCTCGCCTCCCAGATTGCCAACGTTCTGCGTGGCAAGAACAAGGCGACCTTCACGCCCCACGCTGATGCCGGCGACTTCGTTGTCATCATCAACGCCGAGAAGATCGGCCTGAGCGGCAAGAAGGAAGACCAGAAGACCTACTGGCGCTACACCGGCTACTACGGTGGCGAGAAGGCCACCTCGGCCGCCAAGATGCGCGCCACCCACCCCGAGCGCATGATCCAGGCTGCCGTGCAGGGCATGCTTCCCAAGGGTCCGCTGGGTCGTCAGCAGCTCAAGAAGCTGAAGATCTACGCCGGCACCGAGCACCCGCACAAAGCCCAGCTGCCGAAGCCGCTGACGCTGGCGACCTGAGCTCATTCCCTCTACGATTTCAAGGATTTACACCATGGCCAACGAAAACCGTTTCTCCGCCACCGGTCGCCGCAAAGAAGCGAGCGCCCGTGTGTGGGTGCAGCCCGGCTCGGGCGCTGTCACCGTCAACAACCGCGCGATTGAGGTCTACTTCAAGCGCGAAGTGCTCCGCATGATTCTCGCGCAGCCCCTCGAGGCCACCGAGAAGCTCGGCCAGTACGACCTGAAGGCCAGCGTTCGCGGTGGTGGTCTGTCCGGCCAGGCCGGCGCCATCCGCCACGGTCTCGCCCGCGCCCTCTGCCTCGCCGATCCGAGCCTGCGTGGCACGCTCAAGAAGGCCGGCCTCCTGACCCGTGACTCGCGCGCTGTTGAGCGTAAGAAGTACGGCCGTCCGGGCGCCCGCAAGCGCTTCCAGTTCAGCAAGCGCTGAGTCTGGTTCGCTTCTGCGACCGCAAAACGGCACCTTCGGGTGCCGTTTTTCTTGCCGTGCGGAGCAGTCGTTGATGCAGGTAAACGACGAGCGTGCGCCGCTGCGTCAGCGTTGGGCATGCACACGACACGTTCCACTTGCATCTTGCCTCAGGTCACCTGGCTGGTCTTGGCGCTGTTCACCGCCACGAGCTGCCACACCGCGCTGCGCACGCCCCCGCCGACGGACGCCGAGCCCGCGCGTCATGCGTTGGGCGCGCCGGCACCGCGGGAGTTTGTTGTCGTGGACGGTGTGTCGCTCGCCGTGCACGACTCCGACCCCACCAGAGAAAAGCCAACGGTGGTCTGCCTGCATGCCATTGGCCATGGCGGCTCCGACTACCGCGCCTTCGAGCATGCGTTCGCAGCGCAGTTTCGCTTCGTCGTCGTCGATTGGCCCGATCAGGGCTGGTCTGGGCCGGACGTGCAGCCCGCTTCGGCGGCGCGCTACGCACGGCTGCTCGCGGGCGTTGTCGAGCAGTTGGCACTCCACGACGTCATCCTGATGGGCAACTCCATCGGTGGTGCGGCGGCGCTCATGTACGCGGCCAGGCGCCCCGACGTTGTCCGCGGCCTCGTGCTCGCCAATCCGGGAGGCCTTGACCCCGGCGGCTGGTTGGCGTCGGTGTTCATTGGGGCGTTGGTGGCGCACTTCGAGTCGGGCGTACGCGGCGAGGCGTCGTACGCGTCGTGGTTCGCGGGCTACTACGACGACATCCTCATCACGTCACATGCCAGTGCACAGAAACACCGGATCATCGCTGCCGCCTACGAATCAGCACCTGTGCTCGCGCAAGCCTGGCGCAGCTTTGCCACCGCTGAGGCCAACCTGCGGCCGCTCTTGCCGTCGCTGACGATGCCCGTGCTGGTGGCGTGGGCCGACGACGACACGCTCATCCAATGGCAACGCAACCAGGACGCCGTGCTGGCCATCCCGCAGGCGCAGGTCGTGCATTTTCACGCAGGCCACACGGCGTTTCTCGAGGACCCAGACGCCTTCAACGCGGCGTTTTCGACCTTCGTGGCGACATTGCAGCCGCGGTCAGCGCAGGCAACGACGCACGACGCTGCCGCGCGCGCAGACGACTGAGGTGCACGGGCGTGATGCCGAGGTACGACGCCACGAGATGCTGCTCGACGCGCTGCTCGAGGTCTGGAAACGCGAGCCGGAAACGCTGGTAGCGGGCCATGGCGTCGAGCGCGAGCAGCTCAAACTCGCGCTCGGCTTTTTGCAGGTACAGGCGCTCGACGATGCGCGCCTGCAGACGCTCCCACCCGCGCAGCCGGCCAGCGAGGTCAAACAGCTCGTCCCAGCGCAACAACAGCACGCGCACCGGTGTTTGCGCACGACAGAACACGCGCAGCGGGCGACGCGACAGCGCATCTGCGGCTGAACCAAACGCGTCACCTTCAACGAGGAAGGCACGCGTGCGTTCGGTGCCGTCGTGCAGCACGTAATACTCGCGCAGCACACCCTCGACGATGAGCCCGCAATCGCGTGCCGGTTCACCCGCAGACATCAACAACTCGTGACGCTGCAAGGTGGCCGCCCGAAACAAAGGGGTGCCAGCCGACAGCTCGTTGTCGTCGACACCCAGGGCACGCAGCGTGGCGTGCAGCATGCGGTCGTCGTTGGCGGTGCGCGCGCTTGCGGTCATGCGCCGTCGCAGAAGCGGCGGATGCCGGCGTCGACCAGCTTCTTCACCAGCTCCTCTTGCGCCTGCAGCGGCACGGCGTGCAGCGCTTGAGCCGTGATCGAGGGCTTGCCCGTGCACGCGAGCCGGCCGCTCCACGAGCGCATGCCTGTTCCCGCGAGGATGCCGCCCTTCGTGTCGACTTCGGCGACGTCGACGGCGCAGCGGACGCGTGGGCCAGTTGCGACGGGTGCGGTGCGTGCGGTCCACGTGTTTTGCACGCTGAAGGCGAACCCCGACGTGACATCGCCTTCGAAGTCGAGGCCTGCGGGCAGCGTGGTGCACACCGTGGCGACGTTCTCGGTGTTCCGTGGCAGGGCCGCGGTTGGGTCGGGGCAGGGCGTGTCGGTGATCAGGCGGTGCAGCAGCTGCGGCACACGCTGCTTCGCGGCGTCGTCGGGTTGGTTGTGCACCAGCTTCACGAGGGCCGGGATGGCGGCGCAGGCTTTGCCCTGGCGTTCGACGACGTCGGCATAGTCGAGGACGCTGAAGAAGGCGTTGGGCGACAGCTCGATCGCCTTTTGGAAATCCTCGGCCGCGCCCGCGAGGTTGCCCTGACTGCGGCGTGACTTGCCGCGCCACCAGCGGAAGTCGGCGTCTTCTTTGTCGTCGTCGATGAGGCGGGTGGCGTCGCGTTCAGCACCCGCGAAGTCCTGCACTTCGGTGCGTGCCGCGTAGCTCGACCACCACAGGCGCGGCACGGGGGCGCACGAGGCGTCGAAGGTGTCGACGAGGTCGATGGTGCGGCGGAAGTCGCGCTCCTGGTTGAGCAGCGTGATGAGGTCGAGGGTGCTTTGGCCATCGCACGGGGCGTTGGCGACGCGGGCGGCGGCGCGTTGGATCTCGACGGCGTGCTCGCCGTAGGTGACCGCTGGTGGGCGCGTGAACACCCAGCCCGCGAGGCCGCCGAGAGCGACGACCACGACGAGGACCGCGCTGGCCGTGAGGCGTTGGGTGCGTGTGCGGCCGGCGTCAGCACACGGGGCGCAGATGCTCTCGAGCTTTGGACCAACCCCGGCGCAGGCAACGCAAATCGGTCGACGACACACATCGCAACCACGCGTCGCGGGCGTGTCGCTGTGGCGATAGCAGAGGCGGATCGGGGCGGCGGCCGGGGAGTTTGGGTGCTCAAGCATGGGCAGAGGCTACGCCAGTCTGTTGCCGCGCTTGCCGACTGCGGTCACAGTGCGCGCATGTCTGTCGTTGCCTTGTTGGTCCTGCTGGCTGCTGCTGCTCCGTCGTCGTCAACCACGCCATTGGTGCCGTTTGCGCTGGAGAGCGATGCCGATGTCGTTCGCGCTTTGCACGCGCACTACACGAAGCACGAAGCGAAAATTCCCATGCGCGATGGTGTGAAGTTGCACACGCACATCTGGGTGCCCAAGCCGACGACGACGACGTCGCCGCAGACGTGGCCGATGTTGCTGGTGCGCACGCCCTACAGCGTGGCCCCGTACGGCGACAACGTCCTCGACGACAGCAACCACCGCGCGCTCACGCGCTTCGCGCCGTCGTTCGATCTCATCAAGAGTGGCTACATTTTTGTGCACCAGGATGTGCGCGGCGCGTTGATGTCTGAGGGCTCGTTTGTCGACGTCAGGCCGCACCGCGCGGGCTCGGTCACCATCGACGAGAGCACCGATGCGTACGACACGATCGACTGGCTCGTGAAGCACGTGGCGGGCAACAACGGACGCGTCGGCATGTGGGGGATTTCGTATCCCGGCTTCTACGCGGCGCAGGGGGCCGTCGAGGCGCATCCCGCACTCAAAGCGGTGAGCCCGCAAGCGCCCGTGACCGACTGGTTTCTCGGCGACGACTTCCACCACAACGGGGCGTTGTGTCTGGCGGATGCATTCTCGTTTTACGCCAACTTCGGGCGCGCGCGGCCGAAGCCGACGACGACGATGAAGTGGGATTTTGCAGCGCCGATCAAGGACACCTGGGACTTCTTTGCGGACATGGGTCCGATCAAAAACGCCAACGAGCGCTACCTGCACGGCGAGATCGCCTTCTGGAATGACCTGCTCGCGCACCCGAACCGCGATGCGTTCTGGCAGGCGCGCGATCCGCTGCCCCACTACAAAAACATCGGGCCCGCCGTGCTCGTCGTCGGCGGTTGGTTCGACGCCGAGGACTTGTGGGGGGCTCTGGCCACCTACCGCGCGATGGAAACACAGACGAAGAACAACGACGTGCACCTGGTGATGGGGCCCTGGAGCCATGGCGGCTGGGCGCGCACCGACGGCGAGAACCTCGGCGATCTCGAGTTCGGCGCGAAGACGGCGAAGGACTACCGCAGTCAGGTTGAAGCACCGTTTTTCGAGCACCACCTCAAGGGTGCCGCGTCGACGTCGTTGCCCGAGGCGCTCACGTTTCGCACCGGCAGCAACGAGTGGCATCGCTTTGATGCCTGGCCGCCGAAGAACACGCAGGCGCAGACGTTGTTTCTGGGCGATCGCGGCTCGCTGACGTCGACGGCGGGCCCCGCAGGCATCGATCGCTTCGTTGCTGACCCGCGCCATCCCGTGCCGTTTATGGAAGGAGCCCACGACGAAGTCGACCGCACCTACATGACCGCCGACCAGCGCTTCGCGAGCCGCCGTCCCGACGTGCTCACGTACAGCGGTGCGGTGCTCACGCAGGAACTCGTGGTGGCGGGCCCGGTGGATGTGGATTTCTTCGTCGAGACCACCGGCGGCGATCTCGACGTCGTGGTGAAGCTGATCGATGTGCTGCCCGAAGAAACACTCAACACGAAGCAGACCGCCCCCACGTCGATGTTGTCGGGGGCCCAGCGCCTCGTGCGCGCCGAGGTCTTTCGCGGACGCTTCCGCAAGAGTTTCGAGAAGCCCGAAGCGTTTGCGCCTGGCGTCGTCGAGAACGTGCACTTCACGTTGCCCGACCTGCACCACGCGTTTCGTCCCGGCCATCGCGTGATGGTGCAGGTGCAGGCGAGCTGGTTTCCGCTGATCGACAGCAACCCACAGCGCTTTGTCGACATCGGCAAAGCCACCGACGCCGACTTTGTCGTTGCCACCCACGGCGTTCACCGCGGCGGCGTGAAGGCTTCGAAGCTCACGCTGCGCACGCTGCCGTCGACCGTGCACTGACCGCACCCTGTTCTGGCGCAGCAGAAGCCACCGAGGATCGACGAAACCGGTGCGGGTGCCGTCGGGGAGCTGCCCAAGCGTGGCCTCGCCCAACGCGAAGCCGCCGAGCCCCACGTGCAGCAGCGTGAGTTCGCCCGCGACAGGCGCGAGCACGCCGGTCGAGATGCTGGTGAGCGAACACGTTGGCAGCTCGCCTTCGCCTTCGCCTTCGCCTTCGCCTTCCCCCTCGCCCTCAGCTGGCGTGTCGTCGTCGCTGGTGTTGGCGGGCGCGCGCGGCGCCTCGCACGACGCGATGATCATCGACACAGCCAGCACCGCACGCGTCTGCATGCGCGCGAGTCTACTTGAAGAACTACTTGAAGATCGGCAGCGGAAACTGACGCGGCGTGGTCGCCGGGTACTGCGCGTACGCCGGGTACTTCTTCGCCGTGAGCCACTCGGTGAACCACGCCGAGCCCTGAAACAGGAGCGTGAGCAAGACCGCGCCCAGCCACGTCGGCAGCGACGCCCACTCACCACTCGCCGCGACGGCAAACAGCGCCACGCACCACCACTGCGTCTGCTCGAACAGGAAGTTCGGGTGGCGGCTGTAGTGCCACAGGCCGGTGGTCAAAAACGGCGGGTCGACGACGTCGCCGCGGGCCTTCGCCGCCAACTTGCCCTGATGGAAATTCCACTGCTGTTGGTCGGCAACGAACTCGCCCACGAGTGCCACGACGAAGACCACCGCCGCGACAACGTCGACGACACCAAGCGGTGTGCCCTTGTGCTGCAGCGCCACCCACGCGGGGAGACAAATCAGCAGCAGCAACGCGTTTTGGTAGGGCGAGATGAACGTGAAGTTGAACACCTGGTACCAAACGGGCCCGAGCTTTTCGCGCAAAACAGGCCAGCGGTAGTCTTCGCCGCCGGGCTTGTAGCCGCCCTTGCGCGCGAAGTTGAACGTGAGGCGAATGCCCCACGCAGCGACGAGGACGGTCATCAGGTTCAAGCGTGCGTCGGCGAAGTCAGCACGGCTCGCGAAGAAGCCGACGTAGACAATCGGGATGATCGACCACAGCCGGTCGACCTGTGAGGAGTTGCCCGTGATCACCGACAAGACGAGGCAGCCAACGATGGCGCCCGCGCAGATGATCATGGCGTGAAGGAGCTTGGTCCATGGGCCCGACCATGATCGGCGGGATCGTCGTGTGTCAAACCGGTGACGCGAACAGAACGACGACGAAGATGACTCGCTTGTCCAGGTTCAGCGGAAGAACGGCAGCGGGTCGCGTGGTCGGCTGTTTTCGCGCAACTCGAAGTAGAGCTTGGGGCCGTTTTGGCTCTCGGTGTCGCCGACAAAGCCGATGGTTTGGCCGCGCGTGACGGTGTCGCCCGCACCCACGGCGGCGCGCGACAGGTGTGCCGACAACGTGTGGTGGCCCTCGCCGTGGTCGACGATCACGATGCGGCCAAAGCCCCGCAACCACCCCGTGTGCACAACGCGTCCATCGCCCACAGCGACGACGGCAACACCGGCATCAGCACGCAACTCGATGCCGTTGCTCACGATTTCGGCCCCGGTGTCTTTGTCGACGGTGCTGCCAAATGTGCGCAGCACGACGGCGTCGGCCACCGGCGGCAACAGCCCCGCGCGCAACATGCCCGTCTTGCCCGTGGGCGGCTTGTAGCGCGGTCCCTCGGCGAGCTTTTTCACCAGCTGCATCAACTCGCGGTGCTTCGACGTGAGTTCAAACGCCGCCGTGCGCAACGAGCCACGCTCTTTGCGAACGCGCTCGAGGGTCTTTTCGCGTTCATCACGCTGCGCCGACAACAACGCCTGCTGCGCTGACAACGTCTGTGCCGTTTGGGCCGCGTCGGCCGCGCGCACCTTCAACGCCGCGCGCGCGTCGAGCACGGAGCGTTCAACGCGGCGCACGTCGCCAACGAGGCGTGCATCCGCCGTTGACAACAGCTGCAAGTATCGACGACGCAATGCCAATTCGGTGAAGCCCTCGGCCCCCAACAACGCGCGAACCGTACCGCCTTCGCCTTCGGCCACCAGTGTGCGCAGGCGGGCATCGAGGCGTGTTCTCAAACGCGCGAGATCGTCTTCGTCGAGGCCCATCGTGCGCTCGATCGCTGCAATCTCGGCCTGTAACGCCGTGAGACGCGCGGTGGCGGCGACGTGGTCGTCGTCGAGGCGGGCCAGGGTTTCATCGAGCGCGCCCAGTGATTCCACCAGGCTCTTTTCCGCCGTGTCGAGCGACGAGAGTGCGGCCTGCTTCGCCTCGAGCTCGGCGCGCAACACATCGAGGTTCGACACCGCCTCTTTCACCGTGGGTACGGCATCTTGCGCGCGCGCCACGAGTGCCGTGACGACGACAACGCAGCACATCAGCAGCACACGCAGGGTGCCCATTCAGCGCTCCCGCAGGTAGCGCGTGACGCTGAAGCCAGCACCCACAGCACCCAGCACAGCACCAGCGACGACGACGAGCGCCAGCAGCGATGGCGGCAGCGGCTCGAGGACAAACGTGCCCAGCACCCCCGACAACGCCACCTTCACCACCTGCGCCAGCGACGAGTGCGCGACGGAGAGGGCGAGCAATCCCAGCACCGCACCGACGGTGCCCTG
The DNA here is from genome assembly GCA_044349155.1 of Myxococcota bacterium. GTDB lineage: Bacteria > Myxococcota > UBA727 > UBA727 > VGSZ01 > VGSZ01. Next base: position 11,949 of record JBIKRQ010000022.1, on the reverse strand, counting down.
CACCACGCCCGAGAGCAGCAGCGGCAAGGCGACGAACGCATCGGAAGCGCCCACCAGCTTCTGGATCGCGATTTCGTCGCGCCGCACGAGCACCGTGAGCCGCACCGCATTGCTCACAACGACGACGACGACCAACGAAATCAACACCGCCAAGAACAAGCCAGCACCATGCAGCAGGCGCAGCAACGCATCGACGCGCTCGAGTTCGCCGCCGGGGTGCACCACTTCGTCGACACCGGGGACTGCTTTGGCCGCTGCCACCAAGGTGGTGCGTGCGGTGGCGTTGTCGAGGTCGAAGCGCGGTGTGAGTTCCACCACCCACGGCATGGTGAGGCCCGCGACGTCGAGGGCCGCTGCACCTTCGAGGCCGCGCCGCGCGCGCGCGAGGGCTTCGTCGGGTGTGAGCAACGTTGCGCGTGACACACCGGGCAACAGGTGCAGGCGGGCGCGTGCTTCTTCAGCGGCGGCGGCACTATCCACCTCGAGAAAGACGACCGCCGCGACACTTTCGCCCACGGTCACCGCGATGCTGCGGAAGTTCCACAGCAGCGTGCCAAACGCGGTGAGCGAGAACAGGCCGAGCGCGCACATCAAGACCGCGAAGAACAGCGGCAACCCGCCCGAGCGCAGGCTGCGACCACTGTGTTTGACGACGCTGAGGGCCAGGGCGGCGATCATGTGGGCAGTCCGAACTGACGGGCGTGGTGGCCGCCCACGTCGGCAAACGCGGGGGCGTTGTGCACGACACGGCCGCCTTCGAGCACGACGACACGACGACGTCCCGCCGACAGCAGCGCTGGATCGTGTGTTGCCACCATCACGGTGGTGCCGCGCACATGGGCTGTCATGAGCAGGTCGATGACTTCTTTGGCCCGCTCGGCGTCGAGGTTGCCGGTGGGCTCGTCGCACAACAGCAGTGCAGGCTCGACGACGAGGGCGCGGGCGATCGCCACCCGCTGCTGCTCTCCGCCCGACAACGATGCGGCGGGCTGGTGGGTTTTGTGCGCGAGCCCGACCTCGGCGAGCACATTCAAGCAGCGGCGCGTGATGTCGTCGGTGCTTCGGCCCTGGACTTCGAGCGCGAGAGCGACGTTGTCGAACACGCTCATGGTGGGCAGCAGCTTGAAGTCCTGAAACACCACGCCAACGCTGCGACGGATGCGGGCCATCTCGCCACGCGACAAGCGCGCGAGGTTTTTGCCCATGAACAGCACCTGCCCGCTCGAGGCTTGTTCGGCGCAAAACAGCAGGCGCAGCAGCGTTGATTTTCCCGCCCCCGATGGGCCCGCGAGCACGACGAATTCGCCTTTGGCGATCGACAGGTTGACCTCGAGCAGCGCTGGCCGCTCGCCCTGCGGGTACACCTTGCCGACGTGAAACAGCTCAATCACGGCGCGCACTGTCGCATGCGCAAGGGGATGCCGAAAGGGTGAGCGGTCAGTGGTCCGGACGGGTGTGTGTCGCGGTTCGGTTGTGCAGACAGGCGGCGGCGAAGTTCACGAAGTCCTGCTACACCCCGCCCCGTGGACCTGCCGTTGCGGATTGGTGACCTCGTCGTTGATGGCCTGCTGGGCGAAGGCGGGATGGGGCGCGTGTACCTGTGCACCGACCACGCCCTGGGCCGTCAGATTGCTGTGAAAACGCTGCAGCCAAGCTTGCTGGCCGACGTCACGATGCGCGAACGCTTCGTGCGCGAGGCCCGCGCGCTGGCCAAGGTCAAAAGCCCCCACGTCGTCACCGTGCACGCCATCGGCGACGACGCCAGCATCGGCCCCTACGTCGTGATGGAGCGCCTCGTCGGCGAAGACCTGCTGCAGCGCCTGCAAACCCGCGGGCGCCTGCCTGTCGACGTCGCCGTCGGCTTTGCCAAAGCCGCCGCTCAGGGCTTGGCGCACGCGCACGATGCCGGCGTTTTGCACCGCGACATCAAGCCCGCGAACCTGTTTTGTCGTCGAGATGCCCAGGGCGAGCAGTTGGTGATCACCGACTTCGGTCTCGCCAAAGATGTAGGCGCTGTGCCGCAAGCGCCCGGCAGCTCGGCGAGCTTTGTGCCGCAAGCGCAGCTCACGCAGGCCGACGTCATCGTGGGCACGCCGGCGTATTTGGCGCCCGAGTTGGCACGGGGGCAGGCGGCGTCGATGTCGTCGGACCTGTATGCGTTGGGCGCGACGCTGTTTCACCTGCTCGCTGGTGATGCGCCCTACAGCGGCGACAGCACCATCGAGGTCATCACGCGGGCGGTGCTCGATCCGGTGCCGCGGGTGCGCAGTCGTCGTCCTGAGGTGCCTGTCGCCGTCGACGAACTCGTGGCCAGGCTCATGTGCAAGCGCCCCGAGGAGCGCCCGGCCCACGCCAACGACGTCATCGCCGTGCTTTCGACGCTGGCGCCGACGCCGTCGTCGACGACGATTGCTCCGCTTCCGCCTGCACCCACCAGCACCCAGGTGCTCGGGTCGTTGTCGTTTGCGGAGCCGCCTGCGCCCACGTCGTCGTCGAACGCGTCGTTGTCGTCGCTCGTGACCGGGGCGCCCGCACCGTCGGCCACCGACGACACCGTGCCCTCGTTGAGCCGAAAAGGGCTCGCCGCCGCCGTCGAGGCGCTGGCGTCACAGCAGCAGCAGGGGCCCAACCGCAAGCGCCACATCCAGATCACCGCGGCGGCGATTGCGGCGGTTGTCGTCGGTGTGCTGGTCGTCGGACTGGTGGGCGACACACGCCGCGATCGCATCGCGAACGAAGCCGCCGCCGTGCAGGCCGAGATCGAAGCGCTGGAGCAGAAGAAAGCCAAAGACCTCGTCGACCTTGGCCTGGCCCACTGGGCGCAAGATCGTCGTCACAAGGCTTTCGCCACCTGGCGCGACGCTGTGGCTGCGGGCAGCACCGACGAGGTCATGCGCAACGACGCGTTCGTCGCCCTCGAGCAGAAGGACGACAAAGGGGCCGAAGCCTTGCTCGCGGCCTGGCCCGAGCCGGTCGAGTCTGAGCTGCGTGCGTTGCTGGGCGCTGCCTGGTCGCCGCGGCATCACGCCCTCGATGTGCTCGAGGCGCGAAAGACCATCACCGACGACGATCGCCAAACCGTCGCGCTCAAAGACATCGCCGAGAACGACTGCGGCGCGCGCAAGGTGGGGCTGCAAACGTTGAAGAAGGTGGGCAAGGGCAGTGCGGCGATGTCGGCGATCAAGGCGCTGCAGAGCAACCCCGTCGGCAACCTGTGCATGGCCCTCGACCTCAAGCCCGCCGAAGACGCTGTTCGTCGCCGCACCAACAAAGAGTGACGGCGACGAACAACGACGAGCTGGTCACATGACGAGGCCGCCGTCGACGTTCAGGCACGTGCCGCTGATGAACGCCGCATCGTCCGACGCGAGGAAGGCGTAGGCCGCCGCGATCTCTTCGGGCTTGCCGAGGCGGTTGAGCGGGGTGCGCTCGCACAGGCCAGCGAGGTTCGCTTCGGGCACTGCACGCGCCATCGGCGTGTCGATGAAGCCGGGGGCCACGGCGTTGACGCGGATGTTGGCGCGGCCGAGTTCGCGCGCGAGGGTCTTCGTCATGCCGATCACGCCGGCCTTCGTGGCGACGTAGTTGGCCTGACCGAAGTTGCCGTAGTGGGCGACGACGCTGGCCGCCGACAGGATCACGCCACCGCGGCCCTGGGCCTTCATCGCGCGTGCTGCGATCTGCGACAGACGGAACACGGCGGTGAGGTTGACGGCGATGACGGCGTCCCAGTCGTTCTCGGTCATCTTCAAGGCACTCTTGTCCTTGGTGATGCCGGCGTTGTTGATGAGCACGTCGAGGCCGCCCGCGTTCACGGCCGCGTCGATCGCCGCGAGGCCTTCCGCCGAGGCCACGTTGGCCGCGACGTACTGCATGCGCTCAGGGAACGCGGCGGCGAGGTCGGTCTGCTCGAGGGGCTTCAGGTCGCACAGCAGGAGGGTGGCGCCTTCGTCGTAGAAGCGCTGGGCCGTGACACGGCCGATGCCGCTGGCCGCACCGGTGATGAGAACTCGCTTGCCTGAAATTCCGCGCATATCGCTGCTCCTGCTGAGTCGTTTCATGGTGCATCGCACAACGAACGGCGATGTCCACGCCCGCCAACCGGAGAATTGCTGCAGTTGCACAAACGCCGCGCGCGCCGACCGCATGCTGCGAACGCACAAAAAAGCCGACCCATGGGGCCGGCTTTGAGCCTCGAAGAGAAACCCGCTTTGGGGTTTGTCGCCGAGGCGAGTGTCTTGAGGGGTGGGCGGGGAAACTTCCCCGCCGAATCAATCGCTGTCTGCCAGGTGGGAACTCAGAAGTTCCAGGCGCGGCGGACGCTGTCGAACATGGCGCGGCTCACGGCACCCTGCAGCTCCAGCTGGCTCTCCCAGAGGCGCGAGCTGTCGACGGTGGCGCGCTTGACCTCGGACATGGTGCGCTCGACGGCCTTTTCGCTCTCGTCGGCCATCTTGAGGGCTTCGGTGCGGAACATGTTCATGAACATCGCGCCAGGCATCGTCGAGTCGACGGGCTTGTGGGCGGTGTGGGCGTGGGCGTGCTCGGTCGTGCTCTTCTTCTGGTCGTTCATGGAAAGCTCCTGGACGTCATAGCGACGCGCTGCGTTGTGCAGTCACGGTAAGAACGCTTCGCAGTTGCGTCAAGGCTTTTTGTGCAGTTGCACAAAACAGATCCACAGCCGCTGCAGATCTGTCACGCGCGCCTCAAGGGCAGGGCGACCGCGCCGAACGCAGAAACATGGCTACCGCCGCACCCACGCCTTCTGCCGCTGAGCTCTTCTACGCCGACACCCGGGTGTTGCGGCGCGTGTACGTCACGGCGTCGGCTCCGGCAGCGCAGACGCCCGGCTCGATCACCGAGGCCCTGCAGCGCGCGATCGAGAGCTCATTCGCCGAGGTGCTCGACGAGTATGCGGACGCCGAGCACCACGAGGACGAGGCCCCCGACGACTTCGAGCTTGGAGCCCAGGATGGCACCGAGCTTCTTGCCGACGAGCACGGCGACAGCGCTGAGCACGAAGCTGACCACGCCAATCGTCACCAATGACAACGCGAACGGTGCCTTCAGCATGGGCAACGTGATGCCCACGGCAAACGCGTCGATGCTCGTCGCCACGGCCAACAGCAGCAGCCCCTTGAGCGCGAAGGCCTGATCGGCGCCGACGGCGTCATCGTCGTCGTCACCGCCGCGCGCTTCCCACAACATCTTGCTGCCGATGCCCACCAGCAGCACGAACGCGATCCAGTGGTCGACGCTCTTGACGGCTGGTCCGACGACGTCGCCGAGCAGCCAGCCTGCTGCGGGCATGAGCGCCTGCGCCCCACCAAACAACGCACCCACCAGCAGCGCATCGCGCACGCGCACGGTGGTGGCGACGACGCCGCGCGCAGCGGCAACGGCCGTCGCGTCCATGGCCAGGCCCAGTGACAACAGAAGAATCTCGACGAAGCCCATGCGCAACCGCTGGCAGGGGGCCGCCGCAGCCGCAATCCCTCTGTGAGTCAAGTCTCCTGGTGTGGTGGTGTTGCCTCACAAGGGTGCAAATGCCCTTACCGAGCGTGCGTCGCGCGTCATTTTGGCGTGCGGGCGACATTTCAGACACGCAGGCGCCACGATGAGACAGGTGTCTCATGCTGTAACCCACTGGAAAAACAGCCATATTTTTGTGAGCGAATGTTTCAGGGTCGCGAAGGTGTGGCGCCGCTGCCACATATGGTGGCGGCACAATGCGGTGTGGCGCTGGCGCGAAACATGCGTTGTTTCGAAACATGTTGCGAGGGGAACGCCAGACATCTTCTGCACAGACCGGGACAGCCGGCGGCCAACAGGCCTCGTTGGTGTGGCCCGTTCTGGGGGACGTGGCGAGCACCGTGCTGTCTGCGCTGCAGGCGGCGTCCCAACTCGGGACTGGCGAGCTTGTCACCGACAGCGGGGGCGTCGGCGCCGTCGGGCGCATCTTCCTGCACCAGGGGCAGGTCGCCTGGGTGGTGGCTGGTGACGACCGCTTGCGGCTGACCGACGTGCTGGAACGCCGAACGAGCATCTCTGCCGACGTCATCGCCGACGTGTACCGGCTCTGCCAGGTCGTTGGCCGCAACTTCGCCGAGGTGCTCGTCGAGCGCGGGCTCGCCACGAAGGAGGTGGTGCGCGGCGCCCTCCTCGAGCACAACGCGAACCAGCTCACCCGTCTGCTGCATGCACCGATGACGTCGTTGCAGTTCACGCCGGTTCGTCGTCGGTACGCGTCGGACCTGTTGTTTCAGGTCGATGAACTCGTCTCGTTTGTTCCACCAGCCAGCGACTTCGCGGGCGACGTGCTCGTTTTCCCTCCGTCTTCTTCACCTCACGAAAAGCGCTCCATGTCCCCAACCAGCACCCTTTCAGGAGAGCACAGCATGTCGAACATCAAGACCAGCCTCGACGAAATCATGACCCTCGACGGCGCTATCGCCGGCGCGATCGTCGACTGGGAGTCCGGCCTCACGCTCGGCACGATCGGCGGCGGCCCAACGTTCGATGTCGAGCTTGCCGCTTCGGGCAACACCAGCGTCGTGAAGGCGAAGATGACCGTGATGCGCGCGCTCGGCATCAAGGGCGACATCGAGGACATCCTCATCACCCTCGGCGACCAGTACCACTTGATTCGCCCGCTGACGTCGAACACGTCGCTGTTCGTCTACGTCGCGATTGACAAAACGCGAGGCAACCTCGGTCTCGCCCGCCACAAGGTTCGCCAGATCGAATCCGCACTCAAGCTCTGAGCTCGCCGAGCAGTCTGAGCAGACCCGCTGCCGACGTCGACGAAGACGCCGGCGCGAGGAGCACCGTGGCGCACATCGACCTCGACACCGGCGACATCGTTGTGCGCCTCGCCTACGACGGCGCGTCATCGGCAGGCAAAACCACCAACGTGCAGCGGTTGCACGCGCAGGTGTTGTCGGCGCGCCCTGGTGACATCGTCAGCCCGGCGACCACGGGCCGCGAAACGGTCTTCTTTGACTGGCGCGAGTTTGACGGCGGCTACCTGCAAAACCGTCGCATTCGTGTGCAACTCCTGAGCCTGCCGGGCCAACCATCACGCGCGCATCGTCGTCGTCATCTGCTGTCGATCGCGGACGCGGTTGTGTTCGTGGTCGACGCCGAGGCGGCGCGCCACGACGTGAACATCGCCATGGCCGCGCTGCTGGCGCAGGCCCGTGCGCACCGTCCTTTTCCGGTGGTCGTGCAGCGCAACAAGATCGATCTCGCACCACCATCGCTTCAGCACGACGACCTGCTGGCCTCATTGCAGCTGCCAGCCGACACCCCCGTCGTCGACGCCAACGCGATTGCTGATGTTGGTGTGACCGAGACATTTCTGCTGGCGTGTCGTCTGATGACAGCGGCGATCCGCGATCGTGTCAGCACGCTTCCCGTCGTTGACGCGCGGGTCACAGCCGAAACGTTGCACGCGGAGTTGGTTGAACTCGACGCCGCCGTGCGACCACCGCTACCGAGTCCAACGCAGCACCTGCGATGTTGGCCGCCGTCGGCCGCCGTCGACGTCATGGCTGCGTTTGCTGCAGCACTTCCGTCGGCGCGACTGCGCTGGGCGTCGTCTGCGGCGCGTGGCTGGTCGGGCAACCAGCACATCATCGAGACCTTGCCGGCATGGGCATGGGAGACGCGCTCCGACGCTGACGAAGCCTTCGACGAGGTCGTGGCCCAGCAGGAGCGCTGGCAGCTCGAGGACAGCCGACGCGTGGTGCTGTGTCGCGAGGGCGGTTTCTATCGGCTCTGGTTGCTTACGCGCGACCTGCCGACGTGGCCGCCGTCGCCGTTTCCAGATGCACCAGCGTCGTAAGGCTTGCGAGGTGCTCGTTGCCTCGACGGGTGCACGCGCGCACCGCGACCACGGCCATCCGCGGCACGGCGCGCGCGAGCAGCACACCGTTGGGGGCGCGAAACACCTGCAGGCCCGCGGTCCGGAGACGTCGCGGATCGACGACGAGCAACACGTCGACGGCGGCGCGCTTGCCCACCGTGGCGTCGACGGCGGCGGCGAGATGCACATGGCTGCGAGCAGCGGCATGCACGCCCTCGCTGGTCAGGATGGCGCGTGCTGCATCAACGCTCGTGCCGTGAAACAGGGGCGCGTCGTCGACGACGATGTTCCAGCTGGCCTCGAGTCCGGCCAGCGTGACGGGCGTGCCGTCGAGTGAATGGCCCTGCACCGCACGGATGCGGTCGCCCACGATCTGAAAGCGCTGCTTGTTGTTTTCGGCCACCACGTCGTCGAGCTCGGGCCGCGACAGCCGTGTTTCGCGCAGCACGTCGGCGATCGGTGCAAAGCCGGCGGTGTCCATCGCGAGGCGACGTTCGTTGGCGCCGTGGCGTAGCAGCCACGACACACGGGTGGAGCGGGTACGGAGGGTGTTGTCGGTGTGCTTCGTCATGCCTGCACCGTGTCGCACAGCGGCGCCGCGGAGAAATCGCCATCTGTCAGCCGCTATCGAAAATCCAGATAGAAGACTTCATGGATCTGGAATCTGCGCGCATCTTTGTCGCCTTCGCCGAAGCGGGCTGCCAGCTCACCAGCACCGGTCGCGTCATTGGGCTCAGTCAGCCCGCGGTGCACGCACGCTTGCAGGCGTTGGCGCGCGAGCTCGACGTCACGCTGTACGAACGGCGCGGTCGCCGGCTGGCGCTCACCGCTGAAGGAACCCGCGTGTTGGCGTGGGCAAAAGACGCCGTCGAAGGCGAACGCGCGCTGCGCAGAAGTCTGGCGGGCGACGTCGACGACGGCCACGTTGTCATCGCCTGCGGCGAAGGCGCGCTCGTGCATGTGGTGGCCGCGCGCGTCGCCGACATTGCCCGCCGGCACCCGGGGCGGCTGTCGTTTCGCGTCGTTGATGGGCCCACCGCTGTCGAACTCGTCACGCGCGGTGATGCGCACATCGCGGTCGTCGCTGGTGCCGTGTCGTCGTCGCTGAAGGCGATGCCGGTGGTGACCACCGCGCTGTGTGCTGTGGCTCCGCGCAAGCATCCCGCCGTCGCCGCCGACCACCTCGACATCGAAGCGCTGCTGCGGTTTCCGTTGTTGGTGCCGCCGCCTGGTGGACCACTGCGTACGGTGCTCGAAGAAGCCGCCCTCTCGTGTGGTCGAACCGTCGAGGTCGCGGTGGAAGTCACGGGCTGGGAAGCGGTGGTGCGGCTTGCTGCACTCGGAGTTGGCGTGGGCGTGATCAACGACGTGGTCGCAACACCCGGCCTTGCGCGCAGTGAGATCGTCGGCGTCAGCGGCACCACCTATCGGCTGCTGCGTCGTCGAGCGCGTGCGTTGGCTCACGTTGAAGAGGTCATCGACGCCATCACGGTTGCCGACAGCGCACCACGCGTGGCAGCGTCGCGGTGAAGGCTCAGTCCGGGCTTCCTTCTCCTCCAATAGATTCCAGCTCGGGCAATTTCCTTCAGGGCAGACGCAAGTCTGCCCGAGTCTTTTTCAGCGACGCACTGATCAGGTCGTCGTCGTCGAGTGGTGCTCGCCATGAATCACGCCGCCATTGAAGCTCTCGTCTTGCGCCGCCTCATGCGGGTCCTCGTCCTGAGCGTCGACACCGCGGCGCACCGTGCGAGTGCTGCCGAAGTGCGCGCCGCAGCGCTTGAACTCGCGAACGTCGGCCGCGTGCCGTCGAACGCACTGGTGACGGCGTTGTCGACGTTGTCGACGTCGGAACTGGCGGCGTGGACCCACCGGGTGTGTGCTTCGATTGCTGAAGTGCTTGGCGCTGCGCAAACGCACGTGCCGCTGTTTCGCTCGTTTCCGCACGGCATTCCCGACGACACCGAGGCGTGGTGGTGGCAGCGCGTCGTCGTTCACTATCTGCAAAACGCCGACGAGCCGTGCCTGACCTGCGGCCGCGTTGGCTGCACGCATGTGTTGCAGCCGTGCGCCCACGTCGTGTGCGACCATTGTTTCGACGGCACGAGTCTGTCGGCATGCCCGGTGTGCGGCCATGCGGTGTCGCGGGCGAGCCCGTTTTTTCAGCCGTCGCCACCGCCTGCGCAGCCCGTCGAACGTGTTCGCTTCGTGCGTGTCGACGTGCTCGATGACCTCGACGCCGCGGCGCGTTCGTTGTTCGTCAGCTTCTGTGCGCGGCCGCAGGTGATGTCGCCCGTCGACGTGACCGACCTCGTCACCATCGTCACGTTCTACGGCACCCAGGTGCTGCCGTGGCTGCCGGCCACGATTCCCGTGAAGGAAAACGTCGCCCACGTGTTTGGGACACTGTTGCGTTTCGCCGACGCTGCACAGGTGCTCGCCGTGGCGTCGACGTACCTGCGCACGGCCACCGACGTGCTGCGCACCATCGCCGCGATGTCGAACGCCGACCCGTCGCTCCAGGCCACGCCCACGACGCTGCTGTTGTCGCCGGTGGAGCAGTTGTCGGCGCGCTGGGCCGGGCTCCCGCCGCGCCAGCAGCCGAAAGCAGCCACGGCGTTGCGGAAAACGAGCATCAACAAGCGGCGTTTTGCGGTGGCGAAACTGCGTCGTCCTGTGCGTCGCGCGCTGCTCACGCTGCTGGCGGGCTTCAACGCCGACGCCCTCGTCGAGGACATGCTGCGCCATCAGTCGTTGTGGGTGTGGGTCGGGCAGTTCCTGCATCCCCACGAGCACGCCGATCGCTGGCCGCACGTGGCGCGCGCGTTCGCCGTGGTGCGCGAGCACGACGACGGTGCGGGCTCGCTCGACGTCACCACGTGGGCTGCGCGGGTCGAGGGCGCACTGGCCGAGCACAACGTCGAAGCTGCCGTGACCTTGTTGCAGCAGCGGCCAGGTGAGTTTGCGCGGCGCCTCGATCACGTGTTGCGCCTGTGCACAGAACCACAGCACAGCCAGATCGTCGTCGACGCGTTCGCCGCGGTGGTCGACCGGCTCGCCACACCCTTGCTGCTCACGTTGTCGTCGGTGTTGCGCACGCGCACCGCACCACAGGCGGTGCGCCTCGTGTTTCCCAAGGGCAAGTTCAGCAGCGGCATGTCGCTGCCGCCGCACGAGGCGCTGCTGCCCGCCGACGTCGTCGATCGCATCGTTTCGGTGGTTGAGCACGCAGTGTTGTCGCGCTGGTCCGCGTTGCCGGCAGTCGACACCGTGGTGGTGGATCGCGCCCTCGACGACGTGATTGTGCCCTTCAACGAACGCACCGCGAGCCGTGGTGCCGTCGCACTCACGCGGGGCACGCGCCTGCAGGTGCCGTCGTCGAAGACAGCGCGGTTGTTTCTGCACTGGTGCGAGCCCGAGCACGGCGGCGACGACACCGACGTCGACTTGTCGGTGGCCTTCTACGACCACCAGTGGAACCACGTTGGCGTGTGCAGCTACTACCAACTGCAGTGCAGCATGGGCGGTGACGTCGTGGCGCGCAGTTCGGGCGACCTGCGCAGTGCGCCGTATCCTGATGGCGCCAGCGAATTCGTCGACGTCGATCGCCTGCGCGCGGTGGCGGGTGGTGCCCGGTACGCGGCGATGGTCGTGAACAACTACTCGGGCATGGCCTTTGGCACACTCGAGCGCGCCTACGCGGGGCTTATGCTGCGTGACGACGTCGACGGTGCCCACTTCGACCCGCGTACCGTGTTGCATCGCTTCGACCTGCAGGGCGACAACGGCGTGTACCTGCCGCTGGTGTTCGACCTGTACGACGACCGCCTCTACTGGCTCGACGTCTACGCCCGCGGCCAACTCGAGATGAACAATGTGGCGACGTCGAACAGTGCCGTGACGAAGCTTGCGAGCGAGAGCATCGCCTACTTCGGCAGCGGTGCCCGCTTGTCGATGCTGCAGCTGGGCCTGCTGCACGGCGCGGCGCGGGCGCAGCGTGTGGTGGTCCGTGACGTCGACGGCAGCCTGACCGTGCTCGAGCGCAGGGCCGACGATGCCGCGGCCTTCCTGGGGCGTTTGCGGTC
>JBIKRQ010000274.1:0-8606 GCA_044349155.1 Myxococcota bacterium | reverse complement strand
ACGACCGCGCGCTGCTGCTGATGCGCTCGCTCGGCGAAGACAGCCACGACGTGCTCGCCGAGCGCTTCAACACCACCGTGCCCGCGATCAAGAGTCGCCTGCACCGCATTCGTCTGCAGCTGCGCGCCAATCTCGACGAGCGGCTGCGTGGAAAGCCCCCGCCGTGATCACTTCGTTGCCGACACCCACCATGCCTTGTGGCCTTCGTTGTTGGAGCGCGTCATGACCCAAAGCAACCGCCCTGTAGACTGCGACGGCGTCGTCGAGCTCCTCGGCGAATACGTCGACGACCAGCTGCCCGCCGATGTGCGCGCCGCCGTCGAGCAGCACATGCACCACTGCGCGCCGTGCATGGCGTTCATCCGCCAGTACCGTTTCGCGCCGCAGGCCGTGCGCGAGCACCTGCTGCAAAAAGTGCCGGTCGACCTCGAGAACCGCCTGCTCAGCTTCTTGCGCGACCGCACCGGCAAAGCGCCCGTCAAGAGCTGACCTGTGAGCAGTTGAGGCGCGCCTACCTTTTTTGAAGCGTGCTGCAAGCGCGCTGCGTCACAGATCTGCGGGTCGGCACAGCAGCCGGCGGACACCGGTCCGGATGCGCCGAAACAGACCAGCACGGGCGCGCCACCTGCGCCAACCGCGCATCCAGATGCTGCACCGGCGTCCGTGTGCTGTCCGCGACGGGTTTTCCGGCTTGCGATCGGGCGGACTTCGGCTGTATCAGGCCGGGACGGTGTCTCAACCTGAACCGCAGCAGCGATGGATTGCCAATGTCTGAGAATTCCGGCGCCTTGATGGCCAGTGCGTCCAAATCCCACGTGACGGCACGGGTGCTTCTGATCGACGACGACGACGCGATCTGCGGCCTCGTGTCGAAATACCTCCAACACCACGGCCACACCGTCGACGTGTTGCACGACGGCCGCGAGCTCGATCGCGCGCTGCATTCGCCGTTTGACGTGGTGCTGCTCGACATGGGCCTGCCGGGCATTGATGGCCTGACCATCCTCGACCGCCTCGCCCGCGAGCACGCCGAGATCGCCGTGGTGATGATGACGGCGGCCACCGGGGTCGACTCGATCGTCGACGCCATGCGCCGCGGCGCCTTCGACTACCTCACCAAGCCCCTCGACCTGCAGCGCCTCGCGATCGTTGTGCGCAACGCCGCCGAACACACGCGCCTGCGCCTCGAGAGCGACGGTCTGCGCGCGGCCATGCTGCGTGGCGATGGCGGTCCGCATCTGATCTGCGGCAGCCAGGCCATGAGCGAGGTGATCTCCCTCGTCGAGCGCGTCGCCGCCAGCCGCGTGCCCGTGCTCATCTACGGCGAAGCTGGTGCAGGCAAAGAGCTCGTTGCCCACCGCATCCATGCCCGCAGCCGTCGGCGTGATGCACCGTTTGTCGTCGTCAACTGCGCGCAGAAGCCGGCCGAAGTGTTGGGCGAGAAGCTGTTTGGTGTTGATGGCACCGGCGGCGGCAAGTTCGACGAAGCCCGCGGCGGCACGCTGTTTCTCGACGAGGTCGGCGAGCTGTCGCCCGAGTTGCAAACGCGCCTGCAGCGCGCGCTGCACGAGGCCAGCTTGCAGGAACGTCGTGGTCAGGGCGAAGGCGATGTGCGCGTGATTGCGGCGACGGTGAAGCACCTGCCGACCGAAGTGTCACGCGGCACCTTCCGCGCCGACTTGTTCTACCGGCTCAACGTTTTCTCCATCACGGTGCCGCCGTTGCGCGACCGCCGCGACGACATTCCAGCACTCGCTCGTTACGCGCTGGCGCGGTTTGCTGCCCGTGAGAACCAGCCGCCGCCGTCGCTCAGCGACGACGTGCTTGAAGCGCTCATCAGCTACACGTGGCCCGGCAACGTGCGCGAGCTGAACAACACCGTTGAGCGCATGGCCCTGGTCGCATCGGGCGGCATCATCCGCGTTGAAGACCTGCCCGACGAAATCCGCGCACACTCGGTCGTGTACAAGCGCGAAGACCAACCCGGCGGCGGCAGCAGCCTGCTCGGCGGCTTCGATGACGACGACAAAAACGCCGTGCGCCCGCTGCACGAAGTTGAGCGCGAGATGATGATCGCGGCATTGCGCGAGACAGAAGGCAACGTTTCCGAAGCGGCACGTCGTCTTGGGATCGGTCGCGCCACGTTCTACCGCCGTGCACAGCGCCATGGCCTCACGCGCGAAGACGGGTTTCCCGGCTGACGTCACGACGTTGACGCTGTGAAGCAACGCCGCGTCTGTCGACGCGGCGTTTTCGTTGGCGGAGGTTTCGGTTCTCGGCGCTGCGCGTTTGCCGTTTTTGGTCAAAGCGCGGTACCCATAGAGCGTGCCCCACGTGATGCTCCATGTTGCCGATCTCCCCGCCACCGACGGCGGCATCGTTGATTGGATGCTCATCGGTCAGGTCCCCAGCGAAGAAGAAGGCTGGAACTACCGCACCGGTGCCGTCAACGTGCTGCGCGGCGTTGGCCGCCCTGGCGAAGTCGCGTTTCTCGACGAGAGCTTCGGCGCCTGGCCCTTGCGCAAAGCGACGACAGGCATGTTCGCTGACACCGTGCTCGTCGGGCGCGCCACGTCGAACGACATTTGCATCGCCCACAGCAGCATCTCGAAGTTGCACGCGCGCCTGCGCCTCGTCACGAGCGGCATCCTGTGTCTCGATGCGGGCTCGTCCAACGGCACCTTCGTCAACGGTACGGCCGTCACCACCCGGGGCACCCCGCTCACCAGCGGCGACCTGGTGCGGTTTGGAGCGTGCGGCTTTCAGGTGTTTCGCCCCGACCACCTCACTGAGCTGCTCAAGCGCATGCGCAAGCGGTAGGCGACGCGGGTCGACAGATCGGTCCGAGGCAGGTCCGAAAGACAGCCGAAGTTCAAAAAGGACAGAAAGAAACAGGGCGCCTCGAAGGGCGCCCTGCTTGTTCAGATGGCTCAGGCTTCGTGAGCGTCAGCCGTGGGCGGCGCGACCAACGGCCATCGACGCGGCCTCCCAGATGGCCTCGTAGAGCGTCGGGTGGGCGTGCACCGTGCGGGCGAGCTCTTCGATCGGGATCTCAGCACTGATCGCCAATGCAGGCTCGGCGATCAGGTCGGTGGCCTGCGGACCAACGATGTGGCAGCCGAGGATTTCGCCGTACTTCGCGTCGACGACGAACTTCACGAAGCCCTTCTTCTTCAACAGGATCGCCGCTTTGGCGTTCTTGGCGAAGTCGAATTTGGCGATCTTGACGTCGTACCCGCGCTTCTTGGCTTCTTCTTCGGTCAGACCGCTCCAGGCCATTGGCGGCTCGGAGTACACGCACGACGGCGTGTGGTCGTAGTTGAGGGCCGCGGGCTTGGTGGTTTTGCCCTCGAGAAACGCGATGTGCTCGACGGCGATCATGCCCTCGGCCGACGCCACGTGCGCCAACCACGGCGTGTTCACGCAATCGCCGATGGCGTACAGGCCCGGCTCGCCCGACTGCATCATGCCGTCGACGACGACGAAGCCGCCCTTGTCGGTCTGCGCCTTGGTGTTTTCGAGGCCGATGCCCTGCGTGAGCGGCGGACGGCCCACCGCGACGAGGATGTACTCGGTGGTGAGCGTGGCCGCGGTGCCATCTTTGTTCTGGTACGCGGTGAAGACCTCGTTGCCCTTGCGCTCGATGCCCGTGACCTTGACTTCGGTCTTGATGTCGCAGCCCTGCTTGTTGAGCTCGTCGGCGAGGAGCTTGCTGGACTCGGCCTCGGCCGGCGCCACGATGCGCGGCAGCATTTCGAGCACGGTGACCTTCGTGCCCAAACGCGCAAACAGGCTGGCGAACTCGATGCCGATGACGCCGCCGCCGAGGATGGCGAGGGAGCCCGGGATGCGGTCGATGTCGAGGATGTGGTCGGAGCTCATGATGCGCTCGCCGTCGAACTTCGCGAACGGCAACTCACGCGGCTTGCTGCCGACGGCGAGGACGACGTTCTTCGTGAGCACCGTGGTCTCTTTGCCCTCGGCATCTTTCACGATGACCTTGCGCTGACCGCCGGTGAAATCAACGCGGCCGAAGCCGGCGATGACGTCGACCTTGCGGGTCTTCATGAGGTGCGAAACACCACCGGCATTGCTGGTGACGACCTGGCGCTTGTGGCCCATCACCTTGTCCCACTCGACCTTGACGCCTTCGGTGGTGACACCGATGCGAGCAGCTTCTTTGATCTCGGTGACGACGTCGGCCGCATGCAGCAGGGCCTTGGTGGGAATGCAGCCGCGGTGCAGACAGGTGCCGCCGAGCAGCTTGTCTTTCTCGACGACAGCAACCTTCAAACCAAGAGCGCCAGCACGGGCAGCAGCGATGTAACCGCCGGGACCGGAACCGATGACGACGACGTCGTAGGTGGCAGCAGACATGGAAACCTCGAAGTGAGCAGTTGCTCGGTGCTACGCATCCGTCGACGCGCCGTCAAGGATGACGCGACAACCAGCCGCAGCCGACGTAGCGTGACGACGTGTTTGGACTGCGCTCCCTTCGTCGTCGGTGGCTGCTGCGGCATGGCTTTCCGCCCGCGTGGGAGGTGATTGTGCGTGAGCGTCTGGCGTTTGCTGCACACCTGTCGCTCGAAGCCGGCGTGCGCTTTCGTCAGCACCTGCAGCTGTTCATCGCTGAAAAACGCTTCGAAGGCTTGGGACTTGAGATCACCGACGAGATCCGCGTCGTCGTCGCCGGTGAGGCCGCGCGCCTGACGATGAACCTCGACTTCGACCTGTACGACGCGATTGAAAGCGTGGTGGTGCGACCGAGCGCGATCAAGCGCGACGATGCGCGCGTGCTCGGCCTGGTGCACCGCTTCGGCACCGTGGTGTTGGCGTGGGACGCCGTCGAGCATGGGCTGCACAACGACGACGACGGGCTCAACACCAGCGTGCACGAATTCGCCCACGCCATCGACCTGCGCGACGGCGACTTCGACGGCACCCCACCGCTGCACACAACGAAAGCCGTGAAAGCGTGGGCGTCGGTGTGTGCGCGGCGCTTTTTGCAGCTGCGTGCCGATCCGGCCCGCAACGTGCTGCGCGCGTATGGTGCTGAAAACGAAGCGGAATTCTTCGCCGTTGCCGTCGAAGCGTTCTTTGAAAAGCCCGACGCTCTCAAGAAGAAAGCGCCGGACTTGTACGCGGTGCTGGCTGACTTTTTTCAGCAGCACCCCCGTCGACTGACGCCTCAGAGGTGCACGGTGAACGTGCCTTCTGCCGCGTGCGTGGTCGCCGTGCCCGCGAGGGTGGCGTTGTCGATCACGAAGCTGCCCGAGATGAAGCGCACCTCGTTGACCACCTCGAAGCGGTCGACGGTGACGCCGCACGTTGTCGACGTGAAACGCTGACTGAAGCGAATGATCTCTGCTTCGCTGACGCGGTTGCCGCTGTTCGCGCTGCTGCATGGATACGACCCCGGCAGCAACGGCGCGTTCGCACGCATGGTGAGCGAGACGACGTAGTCGCTGGTGTCGTCGACAGCGAAGAGGATCGAGACCTGGTCGGGGATGAAGTTGGGGTTGCCGCTGGGCAGAAACGAGCCCGAGATGTTCGACGCGATCGTGGCGGTGGTGATCGCAGCACCGTCGACGCTGGCCGACGCGCTCTCGGCGGGGAGCTGCGGCGACAGCGCGTACACCGACAACCTCGTCACCGTGCCGCAGACATTGCCGCTGCAGACCTGCCCCGTGTACGTAAAGGCTGTCTCGAGGTCGTCGGCGGCAAACACCTCAACGCTGCAGGTGCTGGTTGGTGCTGCACCACGCGACGAGAGCGTGAGCCCGCCCGCAAGCACCGTGACGACGACGCTACCGTCGGCACCGCAGGTGGCGGCCTGGTCGCGAGGCACCGTGAGCGCGATGGCGCCTGCCCCCAGCGGCGTGTTCACCGTGCCCGACAACACGGTGGTGACGTCGGTGCTGTCGATGTCGTAGCCGATGGTGCCGACTTCAAACGTGCCATCGACGAAGCCGCTGAGGTGGTCGTCGCCGAGGCGCACGGTGTCGGCGCTGACGGTGCCGATCACGCTCGAGTCGACGGGGCCCGTGGCGATGTAGCCGCGGTAGGTGGCCTGCACCGCGCCGTCGACGCCACCGTCGGCGGTCACGACGAGCTCGCAGGGGCCTTCGTTGTCGGCGGTCGACGTGGGCTCGATGCGGATGTTCGCGTTGCCGCCGCGCGCGCAGTTGAACGTGCCCGTCTGGCCCTGTGGCCACGTGACCTCGGCGAACACGCTGTCGACGTTGCCCGCGTGCACAAACGTGACGAGACGGCCGTCGCGCACGGTGCGCTGGGCGTCGCCAGCGCCCAACGCGAAGGCGCTGCCGCCGTTGAACGCGAAGCTGTTGGGGCCCGCAGGCGCGTCGCCGACCGGCAAGGGCCGCGTTGGCACTCCTTCTCCTTCGCCTTCACCCTCTCCTTCGCCTTCGCCTTCACCCTCTCCTTCGCCTTCGCCCTCTCCTTCGCCCTCGCCTTCGCCTTCACCCTCGCCTTCGCCCTCGCCTTCACCAGCCTCGCCTTCGCCTTCGCCTTCGCCCTCTTCGCCGGCCTCGTCGGCAGGTGCACATCCGCTGAGCGCCAAAGCCACCGCCGCCGCCATCACCACTGCACGCATCACGAACCTCCTGGAGAGGCGGGATGGTCGGCGAAATGACCGGCGAAACGGTCTGAAAGAATCTGAAAAGTGCAACCTGCGCCGAAAGGCGTAGGGTTTTCAGGCACTTGCCGCGTCGGCTGCGCGCGGCGCCCGCAGCCCCGGGTCGCGCTCGGGCAGCGGGGCCGCCAGGCGGTAGCCGCCGTCGAAGCGCACGATGTCGAGGCCGATGCTGCGCAGGTGCCGGATCACGGCGTAGACGCGGTTGCGCCCCGAATCGAACACCAGCGCCTCGCCAGGCCAGCCCGCGTCGGCGGCCGCCTGCACCGTCAGCCCCGTCGTTCCCGAGGCGCGCAGGGCCTGCAGGATGCGTCGTTGGGCCTTGCCCAGGCGCACCTCGCCGCTCGGCGTGTGCACGCTGCTGCCGTCGCTGGCACAGGCCACCGCTGCGGGCTGCCCTGCCCCGGCCAACATCCGCGCGGCGTGCTGGCGAAAGGCGTCGGGGTCGAGCACGACGCCCAACTCGGCGCGGATCGCGTCAGAGATGGCCACGGCGTCGGCGATGCTCGCGCGTCGACCAGGCAAGGCGCCGACGACGTTTTGTTCAAAGCGCAGCAACAGCAGCGTCAACGTGGCGTCGGCGAGGCCAATCTCGCCACGCATCACCGCGGTGAGCCGCTCAGGGAGCTCGACGTACTCGAGCACCGAACGCATCAGCAAGATCAGGCCGACAAAGTCGGTGACCGGCGTGGGTGCAGCACCGCCGATGAGTTCGGGTGCTTGAAACGTGGGCACCGTGACGTCGACGATGCCGCCGCGTCCTTCGATCGGAAAGTTGCGGCCGAAGCCCACCAACCACCAGCGGCCGTCGTCGGCGAACCAGATGTTGTGCGGTGAACAGCGCCCCAAAAACAGCGCTGGCGACGACGTGTGGGCCGCCTGCAACGCCGAGCGCAAGCTGACGATGAACGCGTCGGCCCCGTTGTACGGCAGCAGTGCCGTGCGTTCCGTGAGCCGCGTGAGCAGCAACGAGCTGTCGCACACGGCGGGGCAATCAAAGACGATCCACGGGCGGTCGTCGTCGAGGTCGTCGGCGATCACGCGCGGAACGTTGGTGTGCTCGATGCGGTTGTGGGCATCGCGAATCTGTCGAAGTGCAGCGGCAGCGGCGGGCTTGTCGACGTCGACAGCGCCGAGCAGCGCCACCACGCTTCGACCGTCGAACTCAGCGCGGTTCACGACAAAGGCATCGGTGGCACGCAGCACGCTCAGCAGGCGGGGACGCAGCATGGGCGCATGCTTCACGCCTGCGTCGATGACGTCCAGCGACGCCGTCATGGCGTCGGAGCATGAGCCGAATCAGCGTCGGCATCGTCGTCAGCGTCTGCGGCGTCGGGGGCGGTGGGCGCCTGGTCGGTGCGACGAACGCAGCGGAAAATCGTGGTGCCGGTGAGCGTTTGCTCGGTGAACGATGCGCAGCGCCGGGTCATCTGTTTGCGCGTTGGCGTGATGAACCCGGGCTTGGAGACGACAACATAGGCCACGGGCATCAACAGGCCGTCGAGCGTCACCTTCCATTTTGGCAAGCTAAACCCGCCTGGATGCACACGAAATCGGGGTGCTGCGTAGGCTGCGCCCAGAGCATCTTTCGTGTCGCGATGCAGTATCGTGTAGTAGCGAAATGCCCCATATGTGTGGCCATCAAGAGCCACATCGGCACCGCTGGCTGGTGCCTCTGCGGCAATCATCTCGAGTGCCGTGCGAACCGACGTACTCAACGCGAGAGAGTTTTCTTCTTTGATGCGGAATCGGCCGACATTGATTGGTGCGAGCGCTGCAGCGACGACGCCGAGCAGGACAAGGAAGCGGCGCTGGCGCTGGGCATTCCAGGTGGACTGCACCTCATGGAGGCCAGCGAGCAGCGTTCCAGTCGTATACAATAACAGAAACAAGTTCGTGCGAAAGATGCCATACGGCCACTTCCCGGCGACGTTGAAAACGATCACCACCAGCC
>JBIKRQ010000273.1:0-8621 GCA_044349155.1 Myxococcota bacterium | reverse complement strand
CGTCTCGTTCTTTGGCATTGCGAGAAGCTGACGGCGAAAGCGTTTGTCGCCCTTGGCAGCGCCAGCTTCGATGCGCTCGTCAGCTTGAAGCTCTCGTCGTCTGAATGGTTGCCGAGGAAGTCGGCGAGAGATGCGCTGTTTGCGGCTTCCTGGCTCCCCAATCTTCGCGTCGTCGATCTTGACTGTTTGTCGACGGAGGAAGTGCAGGTGCTGACGCGTCGACTCGATGCCCCACGGATTGCTGCCCTTGGCTTGCGCATGCGTGGCGGCAACGAGCCCGCGTCGTCGCGCGTGACCAAGCCGCTCCTTGCGCGGCTTCGTTCCTGTCAGGCGCTCTGCATCTCGACGCATGTCCCCGGTGCCCACGGTATCGTTGACGCCGTCGCGCATCTGGCGCGCGAGCTTGAAGAGGTGCGCGTCGGCTCGCTTGGACCCGTTCAGGAGGACTACACCCGGTTCCACGACCTCGCGGGAGGCATCGCGGCATTTCAGGGGCGTGCGGCTGCTCGCATGAACGCCGCTGGGTTCGGCTGGCGCTGGTCCGAGTGCTCCTCGACGACGGCGACCACAAGCGCGCGCTCCGGCGGCGACCCCGGGCTCGCGGCCCGTTCGGGTGCGTCGGCGCCGGCAGGGGCGCACTGACAGATCACCCGGTACAGTGCGTGCCAGCGCGCTTTCGCGATCATCGTCGCCGCTCTGCACGTTCGCCGGCCGACCATCGAGGCGCTTCGCGATCGTCGACGGCACGACGGCGCCGACCTCGAAGGTAGGGTCAGCGTCCGCGCACGCCTTGCGCCAGGCGCAGGATGTCGGCGAGGACGCCAGCGGCGGTAACGTCGCCGCCAGCACCGGCCCCGCGAATCACCAACGGGTAGGCGGCGTAGCGACCTGTTTCAAAGGCCAACATCGCTTCTTCGCCTCGCAGGCTGGCGGCGGGGTGGTCGGCGTCGACGAAGACGGGGCCCACAGAAATCGCGACACGGCAGTCACTCCCGCGTGAACGGGTGACTTGCGCGAGGTACCGCAACACCTTTCCCGATGACCGCTGGGCATCGACGCGTGCGGCGACGCTGTCGTCCAACAGCGAGAGCGTTTCGAGAAAGCGCTCGGCGGTGCTCGTGTCGAGGCCCGGCGCGTCGAGGGGAATGAAGGGTTCGACGGCGACGTCGGCCAACTCGAGCCGCTCGCCGAGCTCTCGGGCAAGGACGATCGCCTTTCGCGCCACGTCGAGGCCCGAGAGGTCGTCGGCGGGGTGGGGTTCGGTGAAGCCGCGGTCTTTGGCGATGCGCACCGCCGTCGACAACGCCGTGCCCTTCATCAGCTCCGACGACAAAAACCCCAGCGTGCCGCTCAAGCTGCCGGTGATCGACACGACGTCGTCACCAGTGCGTACGAGATTCTTCAGGGTTTCAATCACCGGCAAGCTCGCGCCACACGTCGTCTCGTACAGGTATTGGCGACTGGCCCGCCGCGCAGCCTTCGTGATGGCCTCGCGCGAGTGATACGGCAGCACCAGCGGCTTCTTGTTGGCGCCGACGACGTTGATGCCGGCGTCGAGGGCGGCGAGGTAGACGGACTCCATGCCGGTGGCAGCGGTGCAGTCCACAAGCACGGGCAGGCTCAAGCGCCGAAGTGCCGGCAAAACGTCGATGGCCGTCAGCCCCGGTGTCGGTAGCGCCGCGTCGAGGTCGAGGCCGCGCCCGTCGAAGGTGCCGCCGCGACTGTCAAAGACGCCAACGACGGTGACCCGCACGCCCTGCTCGAGCAGCGACGTCTGCTGCGCAGCGATCTGTTTCAACAGCGCACCGCCGACGACACCACGGCCAAGGACGGCCACCTGCACGGAGACGCCCGCGAGGTTGAACGCGGCATGAACGGTGTTGGCAGCGACGGCGGTGTCGTCGGCGTCGATGATGCAGGAGATCGAACGCTCCGAGGCACCCTGGGCAATGGAGCGCACGCGAATGCCGACTTCGCCGAGCGCAGAGAACAAGCGGCCGGCGACGTTGGACCGCTGGCCCATCCGCTCGGCGACGAGGGTCAGCAGCGTCACCGGCGCGTGGACGACGCCAAGCACGACGCTGCCAGCGGCGCCGACGTCGCGTCCGTCGTCGCGTCCGTCGTCGCGTCCGTCTTCGCCGTCGCGTCCGCCTTCGCCGGCGACCCGTTCGAGGACGGCGCGGGCGCGGCCAATGTCGTCGGCGTCAACGACCACCGACCAGCTGACGCCAAGCCCCGTCGTCGACGTCATCCACAAGGAGATGCCTTCGGCTTCGAGGGCGCTGAGCGCACGAGCCACCGTGCCCCGCGGCAGCGCCGATTGTCGCGCCTCGAGCGACAGCAGCGCCCGGTTGGTGAGGGTCGTGACACAGGTCGGTTGGTCGTCGTCGAGCTGACCGTGGGCGTCGATCACCGTGCCCGGTCGCTCGGGCTCGTGGGTGCTGCGCACGACCAGGCGCGCCTGACTTTCCTGCAGGGGTATGACGGTGCGCGCGTGAAACATGCGCGTGCCGAAGTGCGCGAGTTCGAGGGCCTCGGCGTAGGTGAGGCGTGCTACCGGTTGGGCATCGGGCACGAGCTGAGGGTCCGCCGTGTAGACGCCGGGCACGTCTGTCCACACCGAGACCTCGTCGGCGCCGAGGCACTGGGCGAGCACCGTCGCCGTGTAGTCCGATCCGTTTCGGCCGAGGGTGGTGGTGTGGCCAGCCAGACTTCGGCCGATGAAGCCGGTGACGACGGCGATGCGGCCAGTCCACGCGGGCGCCTGGCGGAGAACAGCGGTGGTGGTCGCCGCGACGTCGACGTTGGCGTGGCCGTGGCGCTCGTCGGTGACGATCACGTCTCGGGCGTCGACGGCCAGGGCCGGCAGCCCGGCCTCGTTCAACGCGCGGGTCAGCGTCAACGCCGACAGTCGCTCGCCGACGGCGACCAGTTCATCTCGTGCACGACCTGACGGTTCGCGCAGCCGCGCCACCGCGTCGATGACAGCGGCGGCGTCTTTGACCACGGCCGAGAGCTCGAGCCGCAGCGCCGACAACTGGCCATCGGTAAGCACCTGCCGCGCCACCGCCAACGCCGTCGCTTCGACGTCGACGAGGCGCGCCAGGGCAGCGGCAGCGTCGCCCGCGACGGCGTGGTCGAAGGCTTCGAGCAGGTCATCGGTGCTGTCGCCGATCGCGGAAACGACGACAACGCTGCCGCCATCGCCGTCGCGCTCACGCGCTGAGCGGATGAGCGACAGCACCGTCGTCAAGCGACGCCGCAGGGAGCTGCCACCGAACTTCTGTAGCGAGTAGGTCGCACGGGTCATCGATAAGCCTTCGTGAAGGTGGAGACGATCAAGACGAGGGCAGCAGACGTGGCTGTACCGTCGTCGCAGTTGCGGGGCGTCGAAGTCGCAGCGCTCGCGCGGCCAGCTCTTGCAGCTGGGTCCACTCGATCAAGAAGCCGTCGTGCCCGAAGTCGCTCGTGAGTGTCGCCGTCTCGACGTGCACATGACGAGCGAGCTCGTCGGCAGCGCGCAGCACGCTTTCTGGCCGGTAGAGGACGTCGGTATCGATGGCGACGACGAGGGCGCTGGCGGAGATGGCGGCGAGGTCGACGTCGGCGGAGTCCATCGCATCGAGCTGCGTCCGATACGCACCGGGCGTGAAGCGATCCCGCAGCTTTCTGCCCTGGTGCTCGAGGTAGCCCTCGACGCGATGCGGGAAGCGTTCGTCGACGACGACACCGCCTCGGGGCTGCGTCCGCTCGAAGCCGCGTTCGGCGCGGTAGGTGATCATCGCCAACTGACGAGCGACCTCGAGGCCGCGAGCAGCGCCAGCGCCGTCACCACCGTCACCGACACTCGCGCCGAGCGCGAGCAGCTGTCGCTGCACGTGGTTGAACGCGATCACCCACGGGCTCACCCGCGCCACCGCGGCGATGATCAACAAGCGCTCGACGCGGTCTTTCTGCAGTGCCGCCAGCGCGTAGGCGATCTCACCGCCGAGAGAGCCACCGGCCACCAGATGCAATCGCTCGATGCCGAGGCGCTCGAGGGCTTGCGCAATGGCGCGTGCCTGGTCGACGACGGTGATACGAGCGTCAGCGGGCCACGAGCCTCGGGCGCCGTCAGCGTCGGGGTTGCTGGCGCCGTACACGGAGCCGAGGTTGTTGACGCACACGAGGTGGTGGACGTCTGGGTCGAAGGGCAGCCCGGGTCCAATGAGCGGGCTCCACCAGCCGCCCTCGCCGCCGGCGCGGGCGTCGCCAGTCAAGGCGTGGATGAAAAGCAACGCCGGCAGCGACGGATCGCCCCGCCGCCAGACGCGGGTCCGGTGCTCGCGCACGACCCCGCCTCCTTCGAGCTGGAGGTCCGGCAGCTCGAGCACGAAGGTGTCGTCAGGCGGTGCAACGATGGCCACGCCGTCAGCCCAGCGCCGCGTCGAGGTCGGCGATGATGTCGTCGAGATGCTCGATGCCGACCGACAAACGCACGAGGTCGGGCGTGACACCGGTGGTCGCCTGCTCGGCCGGCGTGAGCTGCGAGTGGGTCGTCGACGCCGGATGGATGATCAGGCTCTTCGTGTCGCCGATGTTGGCCAGCAGCGAGAAGAGTTTGACGCTGTTGATCAGCGTCTTGCCGCCTTCGAAGCCAGTCTTGACGCCGAAGGTCAACAGCGCGCCGTAACCGCCTTTGAAGTAGCGCTTGGCGAGGGGATAGGCCGAATCCTCCTCGAGGCCGGGGTAGCGGACCCAGGCGACGCGCGGATCGTCCCTCAACCACTTCGCCACGGCGAGGGCGTTGTGGGAGTGACGCTCGACGCGCAGGTGCAACGTCTCGAGGCCGGTGATGAAGGCGTGGGCACTCTGCGGTGCCAACGCGGGACCGAGGTCTCTGAGCCCTTCGAGGCGCGCCTTGAGGATGAACGACAGCGGCCCGAATGCATCCCACAAACGCAGACCGGCGTAGCCCGGGTTCTCGTCGGTGAACTCAGGAAAGCGGCCGTTGTTCCAGGGGAAGGTGCCGCCGTCGACGATCACGCCGCCGATGACCTGGCCGTGGCCGCCGATGAACTTGGTGGCGCTGTGGATGACGATGTGCGCGCCGTGGCGCAACGGATTGAGCAACACCGGCGTGGCGGCGGTGTTGTCGACGATCAGCGGCACGCCGTGGTCGCTGGCGATCTTGCCGATGGCTTCGAGGTCGGCGACGTCGAGGCGCGGGTTGCCGAGCGACTCGACGAAGATCGCCTTGGTCTTGTCGTTGATCGCAGCAGCGATCGCGGCGTGGTCAGACACTTCGACAAAGCGCGTCTTGACGCCCAGGCGCTGCAGCGTGATCTTGAACAGGTTGTAGGTGCCGCCGTACAGCGACGACGACGACACGATTTCATCGCCGGCTTTGGCGATGTTCAACAGCGCCAGGGTTTCTGCGGCCTGGCCCGAGGCAACCGCGAGGGCGCCCACACCGCCTTCGAGGGCGGCGATGCGTTTTTCGAACACGTCGGTCGTCGGGTTCATCAAGCGCGTGTAGATGTTGCCGAACTCCTTGAGCCCAAAGAGCGACGCCGCATGGTCCGCACTTTGAAAGCGGTAGCTCGTCGTTTGATAGATCGGCACCGCTCGCGAACCCGTCGTCGGATCGGGCGTGTACCCAGCGTGCAGGGCAAGGGTCTCTGGCTGTTGCGGCTTGGGGTCGGTCGTCGTCATGTCGTCGGCTCCAGTGGGCGCGTGCGGGGTATTCTTCCGTGAAAGCGGATGATCCGGACAGCGACCGATCGTCGCATTGTAGTCGGTCCATGGCCTCGATTCACGGTGGTCGTGGTCAGTATGTCCACTATAGCAGATGCGTGACGCTGCGCCAACGTGCGTCAGATCTGCTCGCAGCGGCCGGTCGATCGACGAATCCAGCGGCGGCGCCGCGCTTGCGATCTTGCTGCGGTCGCGTCCTGGGCATCGGCGTCCAGTGACACTCACTGGCGCTGGGCGCCGCCGAAAACGCCGACCAGCACGACCGCGACGGCGACGGCGACGGCGATGGCGACGTTTGCGACGACGGCACCTTTGCCGCTGTCAGCGACGCTGCTCGTGAACAAGGATCGCTGCGACATCGGTGCTGGCGCGCCGTCGAGCTTGTGTTGGCAAGTGCAGATCGGTGAAGACGTCAAACGAAGCGGGCTGCGTCGCTTCAGCCCGCCGCGGCAGCTCTCAAGCGAGATGGCGACACCGACGAACTGTTTTTGGTCGGCCAGACCAGCGTCGTTCTTGCGCCGGCCAACACCACCTTCACGACAACGTTTCGTACCTCGGCGCTTTCGACGTCACCCCAAGGCAACAGCCTCGCCGAGTTCGGCCCAATCGACTGCGACACCGGTCGCGTCTGCACGACCTGAGCGGGGTCAGGTCGCGGCCGGTCGTCGTACAGCAGCGAGCAGTCGTCGACTCGATGCCCCACGGATTGCTGCACTTGGCTTGCGAATGCGTGGCGGCAATGAGCCCGCGTCGTCGCGCGTGACCAAGCCGCTCCTCGCGCGGCTTCGTGCATGTCAGGCGCTCTGCGTGTCGACGCATGTGCCCGGTGCCCACGGCATCGTTGACGCCGTCGCGCATCTGGCGCGCGCATGAACGCCGCTGGGTTCGGCTGGCGCTGGTGGTAGCCCGAGTGCTCCTCGACGACGGCGACCACAAGCGCGCGCTCCGGCGCGCGGCGTGTCCGATAATGCAACCTTGCTCCGTTGGCTTCTTGTTTCATTCTGCCGCGATGAAACAGACGCCATGGAACCTCCGATGTCCCGCGCTCGTCGCGGCCACCATTTCCCTCGTCGGCTGCGGAGTTGACCCGAACGAGTTCAGTGCCAGGCCCACGTCGGGCGTGCACCAGCCCATCACGGCAGGTGAGCCTGCTGACGCCGACACCGCCGCTGTGCTCGTCGTTGCCACCGCTGGTGCGCAAACGGGCTTCTGCTCCGGCGTGGTCGTGTCGCCCTACGCCGTCCTGACGGCCGCCCACTGCGTCGATGACACGTTCGACTACCGCATCTTCGTCGCGGCTGATTTCAACGATGCAGATGCCCAGGCGCGCGAAGCCAACTTCGTGTCCGTCTCAGACATGACTGTCCACCCGGACTACAGCACGGCGACCAACCTCAACGACATCGCCGTGCTGATCACCGATGCGCCTCTGCCGATCGCGCCGGTCGCGCTCGGCAGACGCGCGCTGGGCGCTGACGATATCGGCGCCCCGGTTCGCATTGTCGGTTACGGCCAGCGCGAGAGCGGGGGCCCCATGGGTCAACGCCGGGCGGCCATGTCGAGCATCGCTGGCATCGATCCCACCGGGCTTGCCATGACTGGCACACCCAACATCTGCTTGTTCGACTCCGGCGGTCCGACGCTGCGAGAAGAAGACGGCGTCGTTGTGGTGATTGGCGTGCACTCGCTTGTCGACTCTGCCGCGTGCGATGGCATGGGCATCGACACACGCGTCGATGCCTACACGGACTTCATCGACAGCCAGATCGCTGCAGCTGAGCCTCCACCGGCGGAGCCAGATGTCGACGTCGAGGAGCCGGAGGAGCCGGAGGAGCCAACGCCCGCTGGCTGCACGACGTCGGGGGCAGAGTCGCGGCCCGCGGTCTCCCTGTTGGCGGCGGCTTTGCTTGTGAGCGCTCGGAGGCGACAGCAGCGCACCGCGTTCGACCAGAGGTCATCGACGCGAAACCCGTCCAGTCTCTAAGGCCATCGGGAGCCGCCGGTGCCGCCGGACGATGCGTACGGCGTTGCTGGTGTTGGCGAAAGCGTGGCCGCGCAGCGTCGTCGGGATTGCTCCACTGGCGAGGTCGACGCCTCTTCGAAGTCGAAGCTGCAGCCGAGGGTGCGCTGGGTGCACGTCGTTGCGGGCGCACATGACGTTGCTGCCCACCCTGCTCGCAGGCGTCTCTCCGCCGACTTGCGTCAGCTGTGCGATCTGCATCGCCACGAGAGGGCGAAGGCGAGTGAGCCCCAGGCTGGCTCGACGCTGACGACGGTCGGCACGGCGCACCGCCGCTTCAGCTTGCGCGGCGAAAGGATCATCATCGGTCATGGCCTTCGTCGAACCCGCACTGCACATGGTTCACCGCTATCGATCGCCGCGCGCGGGCCTCATCCAGTTGGTTGTGGCATTGCGTCGTGCGGATTTGACCCTGCGCTTCACCGACTACAAGAACGTCGTCGTCGACGAGGCCATCTTGACCGGCGCCTTTCCCTACATCGCGCGGCCGGGGCGCGTCATGGCCGTCCTCGTGCTCGAGGGACACCTCGAGATTGATTCGGGGAAGAAAGGGGCCCGTCCTCTCGTTGTCGCCGCCGGCCAGGCGGTGCTCCTGCCCGTAATGGCGATGCCGCAGACGAGATGGACCAACACCCGCCACGTCGATCTCGAGTGGGAACCCGCCGCAGGTGTAGCGCTGACAGCGAAGAGGTTGAATGTCGTCGATGTCGACGACCTCGTCGAAGCTCGTGGCATCGCTATCCGGAACCTGCCAACAACTTTGAGACAGTCGCTGCTTCGATTTAGTGGACCACCTCGTGGCACGAGGGCTCGGACTCGGAGGATGGGGCGGTTGCCACCAACCTCATCGTCGTCGCCCCCACTT
>JBIKRQ010000272.1:0-8643 GCA_044349155.1 Myxococcota bacterium | reverse complement strand
GGTTTTACCCTCGTTTAGAGTCTCTGACGGAGAAACCTTCTCCGTCGTCTTCCTTCAATATCTGGTTTTCAGAGAGACAGCTTTACACGAAGCATCAGCTCCGTGTTCTTCCGTTGACACGCTGCGTTAGCGTTTCGTGGGCGTGGGCGGACTCTAACGATCGCCACGGAAATGTCAAGCGTCACAGTGCTGTAGACGGTTCGATTTCGGTTTCGCCGCGTTGCACGGCCGTCACACAGGCGCCTTCAAGCCTCGCGGCAGCGATCGCGAGTGATCGCGGGTGATCACTTTGGTGATCACTTCGGCGATCGGCGCGATCACTGGGTGATCAGCCGCCGGTGTTGGCCGTTGCCCGTGCGCGCCCTGCCCGGCAGCGTGCGCTGGCCATGACTCCACTGCAGATCGGCCACCTCCGCCTTGATGTCCCTGCCATCCAGGGTGCTTTGTCTGGATTCTCGGACCTGCCCATGCGGCGGGTCGCGCGCGCGTTCGGCTGCCTGTACGCAATGAACGAAGTGGTGCTCGACGAGCATGTCGTGCAGCCGGGGAAGCTGCAGCAGGAGATCCTGCACGTGCCTGACGACGACCACCCCGTTGCGGGCCAGCTCCTGGGCAACGCCCCCGAGACGTTCGCCACCGCTGCGGGGCTGTTGGTGAAAGCGGGCTACGACGTCGTCGACATCAATTTCGGCTGCCCCGTGAAAAAGACCGTGGGGCGGCACCGCGGCGGCTATCTGCTGTCGGACCCGAAGATGGCGCTCGAGATCATGGCGCGCGTGCGCGATGCCGTGCCCGCTGGCGTGCCGCTCACCGTGAAAATGCGCCGTGCCATGGACGACACGCCCCAGGCGGCCGAGCGCTTCTGGGAGATCCTCGAGGGCGCGTTTGCCCTCGGCGTCGATGGCGTGTGTGTGCACGGGCGCACTGTGGTGCAGCGGTACATCGGACCGTCGCGCCGCTCGTTCCTGCACGACGTGAAGCAGCGCTACCCCGACAAATGCATCATCGGCTCGGGCGACGTGTTCAGCGCCGACGACGCCAAGGCCATGCTCGATGCGACCGGCATTGACGGCGTGTGGGTGGCGCGCGGCGCGATTGGTGCGCCGTGGATTTTCTCGCAGATTCGCGCCCTGCTCGAGGACGGCACGCCCGTGGCCCCGCCGTCGTTTTCGGAACAGCGGCGCGCCGTGTGGCTGCACTACCGCGAGAGCATTGCGGTGTACGGCGTCGAGCTCGGTCAGCGCCTGATGCGCAAAGCGGCCATCAAGTACGCCGAAGCACACCCGCAGGCCGACACCGTCGTGGCCGCGTTTTGCGCGTGCAAGACCACAGACGACGTGATGGAAACCCTGCGCCGCTACTACGACGAGAGCCTCGCCGAGGACCACTTCGGCCCCGTCGTGTTGCGCAGCGGCCCCGGCAACCTCGTGGCCGCAGGTGCTTCGTGCGAGCAATAACGCGCGCAGCGCCGTGACGACGACGTTCGCCTATGGGGCGTAGCCGTCGCGGTCGAGGTTTTCGAAGCGCGTGATGTTGTTGAAGAAGCGCAGGTCGACGGCACCCACCGGGCCGTTGCGGTGCTTGGCGATGATGATCTCGGCGGTGCCGATCTTGTCTTCCGGCGTCTTTTCGCGGAGGTAGTACTCCTCGCGGTAGATGAAGGCGATGATGTCGGCGTCCTGCTCGATGGCACCCGACTCACGCAGATCGCTCATCATCGGGCGCTTGTCGGTGCGGCTCTCCACACCTCGGTTCAACTGCGACAGCGCAATCACCGGCACGTTGAGTTCGCGGGCGATGGTCTTTAAGCCCTTGGAGATTTCGCCGACCTCGGTGGCCTTGTTGTCCATGCCCGGCGGGCCCGTCATGAGCTGCAGGTAGTCGACCATCACCATCGACAGCCCCGTTTCGTGGGCCTGACGACGACACTTGTTGCGCATGTCGCTCACGCTGATCGACGGCGTTTCGTCGATGTAGAGCGCCGCTTCGCTGAGGCGACCTGAGGCCTCGGCCAACATCGCCCACTCCTCGTTTTTGACGATGCCCTTTTTCAGGTTCGACAAGTCGATGCGGGCTTCGGCACCCAGCAGACGCTGCACGAGCTGGTCGGCCCCCATTTCCAGCGAGAAGAACATGACCGGCTTGCGCAGGCGCACGGCGACGTGGCTGGCGATGTTGAGCGTGAAGGCGGTTTTGCCCATCGACGGACGCGCGGCGACGATGATGAGCTCGCCTGGTTGAAAGCCGCTCGTCATGAAGTCGATCTGGCGAAAGCCCGTGGCAACGCCCGTGATCATGCTCTTGTTGTTGAACGCCTTCTCGAGGGCCTGCGTGGCCCGCTTCACGAGCTCGGGCATGGGCACGATGGTCTTCTTCGAGTTGCCGTTGCTGATCTCAAGGATGCTGCGCTCGGCGTCGTCGAGGATCTCTTCGACGCGACGGTTCTGCGCGTAGGCCGACTGCACGACGTTGGTGGCGGTTTCGATCAGCGATCGCAGGATCGCTTTTTCGCGCACCAGCCGCGCGTAGGCGCCGACGTGGGCCGCGGTGGGCAACAGCGCTTCGAGCTGGGAGATCGCCTGCGCTCCGCCGACCTGCTCGAGCTGGCCGCGACGCAGCAGTTCGTCGACGACGGTGAGGGTGTCGATGGGCTCGGCTGCGGCGTGCAGCTCGGAGATCACCTTGAAGATGATGCCGTGGGCCGGCCGGTAGAACTGCTCAGGGCGCAGGCCCTGATCGGCGACGGTCTCGAACGCTGCGGGCTCGAGCAGCAACGCACCAAGGACCGCGCGCTCGGCGTCGACGGCGTTGGGCGGGGTGCGCGTGCGACGAAGGAGATCACTGGCGGTGGCGCGGGCTGCGTCTTGCCGCTCGCGCTCGATCGCCTGCAACACGTCGCCCAGGGGGACGAGGCCCTCTTCGTCGGCGTAGTCGTCGACGTCGGCACCATCGGCGTTGCCGTCATCGACCATCGCGCTCGACGAGCGGGTCGGTGCTGCATCGCCGTCGTCGTCGAAGTCGGGCGGGGGCTCGGGCAAGGGACGATCGTCGTCGTCGGGGGGCAGAACGTCGTCGTCGTCGGGCAGTGTCATGTTCGTTCCTGGCAACGGGCATGCGCGTTGTCGCGCAGGAGATCAACGACGACAACAGCGTGGACGACAACACTGTGGTTGGGCCCAAAACGAAAACGAGCGGCCGAAGCCGCTCGTTTCTTCGTTCACCCGTGAGGGCGAGCGTTCACCACGAAGCCTTGGTGACGCCGGGCAGCAGACCCTGGAGGGCCATGTTGCGGAACGAGATACGGTTGAGCTTGAACTTGCGGTACACGGCGTGCGAGGCGCCCGTGGCCTGGCAACGACGGGTGACGCGGACGCGCGCGCTGTCACGCGGCATCTTGGCGAGGGCGAACATGGCGTCGCGACGCTCGTCTTCGGAGAGGTTGTCGTTGATGATCTTGCTCTTGAGGTCGGCACGCTTCTTCAAGCTGCGCTCGGACAGAGCGATCTTCTTCTTCTCTTTGGCGATCGTGGACGTCTTGGCCATGGCGCTAGAACCCTTCTGCCGCTCACTGCGGGAGTGTTGACCCGGCGACTCCTACGGTGCTGGGCCACGGATCGCAAGAGGCATCGCTGCGATCTGCCCACAGCTCGACCTGTTTCGACCTGTTTCGACCTGTTTCGACGTGGTGGGATACCTGCCTACCTCGACGCTTCCGGTGGCAGGGCGCCGACGGTGGTAGAAGCGGCTCCTTCGTGCGGCCGAACAAATCGACGGCCACCGACGTCCGTGCTGACCGCTGCCTCGAACCGCCGACCCGGACCTGCCCCATGCTTGCTGCCCTGCTCGTCGCTGTTGCCGCCGCCACTGCCACTGCCACTGCCCCCGTGGCTGGGCCCCTGGATGTCACCACCCTCGTCGATGACGTCGGCGAAGACGACGACGTGGTGCTGGCGGCACGGCGCTCGCCTCGGCGCTCCACCCGCCGCACGCCGACCCGGCCGAAAGTGGCGCGCACGGCGTCACCGCTGAACATCGGCCTCGCTGGGGCGGGCGGTGCAGCGCTCGGTACTGCCGTGGGCATTGCCGGCGTGGCGACGTCGGGCGCGTTTGCGATCGGTACGTTTGGCGAGCAGCCGACCGAAGTGGTCGTCGTCACCGCGGGTGTGGCGATAGGGATCGCGGTGGCCACGCCGTTTCTCGCGGGGCTCGGTGGCGGACTGGGTGTGCTGCTCGCCGATCCGCGCACGACGGCGACAGACTGGGCCGGGCTTGCTGGCTGTGCGTCGACAGGCGTGTGCACCGGGTGCAGTGCGATCTTTGGCGCAGCAACTGGCGGCGGAATCTCGACGTCGGGCTGCATGAACATCGCGCCCGACAAACCCGCAGAATGGACGGCGGCGGCGGCGGTAGCGGGTGTGGTCGTCGGCGGTGGCCTGGGCGCTGCCGCAGGCTTTGTGCTCGCGCCCGATCGCAGCCAGCTGATTGCCCCGATGGCCATTGGCGCCTTTGCCGGCGGGCTGTTGTCGACGGCGGCGTTCGCCGGGTTGGCGGGCGGCGTGTCGGCGACGATTCGCTGATCGCGTGTCGATGTGTGTTGAGCGTTGAGCAGCACTCGACGATGTGCACACGGCCCGCGCATGCCTCCTGCTGGCTCTGGGCCTGGTGCTGATCGCTTGCGACGACGACGTCGATGAATCCGGGCGAAGGCGCGCTGCTCGGCGACGATCTTGAGGGGCGTGACAGCACCACCGCGCTTTCGGCGGACACGCCGCCTTGTGAGCGACCGGAGGCGTGGCCGTATTTGGTGACGTCGTCGACGCACCCGCTGCGGCGACGTGCTCACGCTGCCGGCCACGGTGCCTGCGGCCGGGTGGTCACCGTGCTGCCCGTGGGCGAGTACAAGGTGCTTGAGCGAACCGACGCGACCGTGGAGGTCGCGCTGCGGTTCCAGTAGGATTCGGGCGCTCCGCGCCCGAATTTCATCAATACATTCAAACCCTTGGCGGGACGCCAATGGCTTGAATTCACGAGCGATTTCAGCCTGTAGGCGTCTCGTCGCGCATGGAGAGTGTGCGCGGATCGGGGCCTTCGCGGATGTCTTGTGCGCGCAGGCGGCGGGCTTGTTCGGCGCGTTTGCTGTGGCGCTCGACGCCGATGGCGCGCAAGCCGCGTTCGTTGGCCACCGCGAGGATCATGCCTTCGCCGCAGAACGGGTCGACGATCGTCGTCGTGGCGGGCGCGAAACGACGCACCACATCGATGGCCGCGCGCGCCGCGTACAAGCCCACACCGCGGGTCCAGGTGACGGGGCCACCGTCGGCGATGACGTCGGGGACCGTGTCGGGCAACGCCGGATTCAGCGGGCCGCGGCCGTAGACCAACAACTGCGAATACGAAGCACGTTTGGTGGAGCAGGTGCCCGCTGGTCGACGACAAATGATTTTGCGCGCCAGCAATTCGCCGCCCGCCGCGTGCACGCCCGCGGTGACCAACGCGCTCTTGTCGACCCAGTGGCCGTCTTTGCGCACGTCGGTTTGGATGAGCGCCAACAGGCCGCCGTCGTCGACGAGCTTGAACAACGCGCCCGACATGTCGGTGAAAAACGCGCGCCAGACCGCGTCGGAAACGCCGAGCTCGCTGACGTCGGGGATCGACGACACCACCGACCAGCCCGCGCGCTCGTGGGGCTGTTGCAGCCAGGCGACGGTATCGCCCGTGACGACGACGCGGTGGTTCATGTGGTGCGCGGCAGCTCGAGGGTGCGCAGCACTTCGGCGCGGAGGGTGGCGTCGTCGGCGAAGACGCCCGCGTAGGCGGTGGTGAGCACGCGCTCGTCGCCACGGCGGTCTTCCCCCAACAGCAGGCACAGCTGCTCGCACTCGACGACGACGGCAGCGCCGCGGGCGTGGCCGGCTCCGACGAGGGCGTCGGCGATGTCGCGCGTGAGCCACTCCTGGTAGGTGAACCGGTGACCCAGGGCGTCGACGAGGCGGGCGATGCGGCCAAAGCCGTGCAGGCGACCGCCCGGCAGGTAGGCGACGTGGGCCGTGCCGCGAAACGGCACGAGGTGGTGGGGGCAGACGCCGTGGACGGAGATGCCGCGGATGACGACGAGGTCTTGACGCGGATCGTCAAAGCCGGTGCCCAAAATGTTGGCGATGTCGGCGCCGACACCGCCCAGCAACCGCTGCTGCCACAGCTCGCGCACGCGCTTGGGCGTGTTCTTCATGTGGCCCGTGTGCAGATCTTCGTCGGCGACACCGCACGCTCGCAGCAACGCGGTGATGGCCGTTTCGAAGGCTGCGGCATCAAATGGTCGAGCTGGCTCGATTCCGATCCGGGAAGGAGCGTGATCGTGGTCGTCGTCGTGCATGGGTTGCTAGCTTTCACGCGGACAACAAGGATGAAAGACCGGACTGACCAACGCGTCACCGGCTTCGTCCTCGGCAAGGAACTTCGATGGTAGACCGCAAGGACGACGACGATCACGACGGCGCGCTCGACGACGAGCACGCGGCGCTGTTGGCCACGGCGTTGCCTGCGCTGCCGATTTTTCCGTTGTCGGGCACGGTGTTTTTTCCGCACACGCTCCTGCCGCTGCACATCTTCGAGCCGCGCTATCGCCAGATGACCGAGCAGGTCATCGCCACGCACCAGCACATGGCCATCGTGTGCGTTGATGCGAACCAGCAACTGCCACCACGCAACTGTGCGCGCGTCGCTGGCCTTGGTCGCCTTGTTCACCACGAGCGCTTGCCCGATGGCCGCTTTCACATCCTGCTGCAGGGCATGGGACGCGTGGCCCTCGACGACGAATTGCCGATGGACGGCCTGCTGTACCGCCGTGCGCGCGCCCGCCTGTTGCACGATGACATCGACGACAGCACCCGTGGTGCGATCGCCGAGCAGCTGGCCACCCTGCGCGGCTGCTACGCCCGCCTGAGCGACGCTCACCCCGAATGCAAAGACACCCTCGGCGACCTCCCCTTGCGCCTCGCTGAGCCCGATGTGCTCGCCGATTTGATCGCCGCGGCCCTCATCGAAGAGGTGCCGGCCCGACAGCGCGCGCTGGAAGAGACCTGCCTCCTCAAGCGCATGCACCTCGCCAATGGTGCGCTCGCCGACCTGCTGCTGCGCACCCTGCCCGGTGAAGCCGGCATGATGCACTGACGCTCAGGGCGTCGACGTCGGTGTCGGCGTCGTCAACAGCAGCAGACGTTGCAGCGGTGCCGCGATCGGAAACAGCGCTGGTGTGGAGCGGTAGCGGTCCGCCGAAGACTGCACGAACGTTGCGCGCGTGGCCTCGCCGATGCGTACGCCCTGCGCATCAAACGCGACCACCTGACTCACACCATTGATGCCCTCGATGACGCTGCCGTCGACGAAGCCGCGAAAATGCGGGCTCGTGATCTGGCCGCCCATCGTGTGCCAACGCTTGTCGTCAGCGAGGTTCATCAGCGTGGGTGATGCCGAGAGTGTTGCGAGCAGCAGGCTCGGCAGGTCGTTGAGCGACAGCGGCCCTGCATCCAGCAACGCCTGCGCGCGCGCGAGGGCATCGCGAATGACGACGTCGTTGGCAGCGTGGGCACGAGCGGCTGCCGGAATGGCGATCACGAAGGGGATGCGACCGTAGGCGTCGTCGGTCTCTTTGCCTTCGCCCCACACGTAGCGGTGCCCCGTGGAGTGATCGGCGACGAGGACGACGACCGCGCGATCGGCGAGGCCCTCGGCGGCAATGCGCGCGAAAAGGTGCTCGATCGCCGCGTCGGTGTAGCTGAAGGTCATGAGCCGACGACGGTCTTCTTCTTCGGCGCGCGGCGCTTGTGCAAACAACGGCTCGACACGCGCTTTGACGACGTCGGGCAGGTCTTGTGGAGCGGTGAACGGCGAGTGGTTCGACAGCGTCATCACCATCGCGTGGTGTGCCCGTTGCGGCGCACGTTTGACCTCGGCGGCAACCCCCGCGACGGCGGCGTTGACGACGGCGAGGTCGGCGACAGCGTCCCAGCTGCCCAGCGGCAATCCCTTCGGCAGCTCGGCTTGCGACATGAGGGTACCGACGTGCCGTGCCTCGAAGAACTCGCGCATGTTGTCGAAGCCGAGGTCGGAGCCGTACCACACCGACGACGTCGCCCCCGCGTCGTGCAGGACGTCGAGGGTGCAGCGCAGATCGATGGGCTGCAGGTCGCGAATGAAGCTGAGGTTCCACGGCAACGTGCCCAGCCCGCACGACATCGCGCCGAGCCCCTGGGCGGTGCGCACACCGGCTTGCTGCAGATGCCGACCGACGAGGACGAATTGATCGGCGGGGACGTTTCCCCGCCCGCCCCTCAAGAGACTCGCCTCGGCGACAAACCCCAAAGCTGGTTTCTCTTCGAGGCTCAAATCGCCGTTGTCGCCAGGGACAAGATCGCCGTCGTCACGGCCGCCGGCTCGCTCGTAGAGGCTGTTGATGAACGGCGCGAGCTCGCGGGGGGCGTCGGGGTTGAGCGCGTGGATGTCGTCGGCGCGAAAGCCTTCGAGCAGCACGTGAAAGACCACCGGCGGTGGCGATGCAGGATCGGCGTACAGCGCCGTCGACAAGGCCTTCAACGACGACAACAGCGCTGCCCCACGGCTGGTGCTGCTGTCCTGTTCGCGCTC
>JBIKRQ010000271.1:0-8686 GCA_044349155.1 Myxococcota bacterium | reverse complement strand
GCGTTCTCGGCCAGGAGGTCATCGATGCCCATGTCTGGCTCAGATCACGATCGCCGGCGGTTGGGATCGGTCATCCGATCGAGGGGCTGAACGGTTACCCCACAGACGCGCAGCGCGATGCAGCGCTACCGCACACGTACGTGATGCAGGCGTTTGGCCTGACGCACCGGGACGACCGCCCAGCCACTGATGTTTGACCGTGGCGCTCAGAGGCCGAGGTCGCTGAGCCCCGGGTGATCGTCGGGGCGGCGGCCCAATGGCCAACGAAAAAGCCGCTCGCTCTCTTGTAAGGCGATGTCGTTGATGCTCGCTTCGCGCCGACTCATGAGGCCGTCGGTGTCGAACTCCCATTGTTCGTTGCCATGGGCACGCAGCCAGCGGCCGTCGCTGTCGTGGTACTCGTAGACGAAGCGCACCGCGATACGGTTGTCGGTGAAGGCCCAGACCTCTTTGATGAGTCTATAGTCGTGTTCGCGCTCCCATTTGCGATGCAGGAACTCAACGATGGCCGGCCGCCCCTGGAGGAACTCGTGTCGATTCCGCCACACGCTGTCGGCTGTGTACGCGAGCGCCACGCGGGCGGGATCGCGGCTGTTCCAGGCGTCTTCGGCGAGGCGCGCTTTCTGGGCTGCGGTCGTGGCGTCAAACGGAGGCAACGGCGGTCGGGTCATGCGGTCATGGTGGGCAGTGCTCGTTTGGTCGGCAATGCTCGAGATCGACAAGTCATTGTTGCTGATACGGCAACAGCGTTCAGCGCGACGGGCGTGGAAGCAGCGGCTCGCGGACATCGGCGCTTGACGAGCGACGTCGAATGGCTGAACGTCGGTTCAGGAGGTTCAGCACCCATGCTCGATCACATGACGTTTCGCGTTTCTGACCTTGCCCGTACCAAGGCGTTCTACGAGCCAGTTTTGAAGCCGCTTGGCTATGTTGTTGGCTACGAAGGAAACCACGGTAGCAATATCTTGGGCTTCACCTGCAAAGACGGCGAGAAAGACGTGGTCGATACCTGGTTTGTTGACGGACCGTCGCCCTGGGGAGCCGCGGCCACCACTGGCTGCCATCTGTGCTGGCGGGCGCCGTCGCGGGCCGCGGTCGACGCGTTTTACGCTGCGGCGATCGCTGCGGGTGGCACCGACAACGGCCCGCCCGGGCTGCGGCCCCACTACCATGCGCATTACTATGGCGCCTTCGTGCTCGACCCCGATGGCAACAACATCGAGGCCGTGTTTCACGATCCGGTGTGATCGCCCGCTGCTGGGTCGAACACCTCGACCAGCCGGCGCAGCCGCTCCACCTCGCTGCGCTGCTGCGCGATGCTTGAGTCGTGCGCGGCCGTAACGGTTGCCGCGACCGTCGACGGCATGCGCGAACGTGCCAGCGCCTTGTGCTCGAGGCGCTGGCGCGCTTCGTTCCACTTCATCTCGTGGTGGTGCCGTTCCGCGTGCCGCTCGGTGGCCGACCAGGTCGCCGCGATGACGGCGCGATCGCTGAGCAGTCGAACCACGAGTCTGCTGAGGTTTTCGACGTCGTCGATGCCGCGATGATGAATGCCTTGATGCTCGAGTGAAAAGTGGTTCAACATGCTCATCATTCCCGACGGTTTGATGCCGGTATGGGCGTGAAAAACCGTCTTGATGTTCGCCCAGGAGCGAAAGAGGGGTGGTGTGCGCAGGCCCGGCACCAGGCTCGCTTGTTGCGGCCACATCCGGCGGAGATCCCAGTCGCCGCACGTCACCACGCAGGTGTTGTTGTCGTCTGCGCCGTGCTGCGCGAGCCAGCTCTGAAAACGCGTCAGCACGTCGCTGATGTCTGGAGCGCCGTCGACCTCTTCTTGCCGAATCGTTGTGAGCTTCGTGCAGAACGCGGTGAGGACCGGCTGGTGCACAGGTCGAACGAACGTCGAAAACGTGTCGATCGCTGAGCCGTCGTTGGCCGACACCAGAGCCACTGGAAACTCAATGATTTCCTGTTTCGATGTGCTCCAGTCGGTGTCTGCGGCGTCAGCGCACGTGGCTTCGAAGTCCAAAATGGCGAGCATGGTCGGGGCGCGGTGCTGCATGCGCGGCCTCCTTTTCAGTGCTTCAAACAGTCGGAGGACGCAGACGCAGGATGCGAACGACGCCGTCGCAGTCGTCTTCGGTGCCGATGTCGACGCCGCCGCAACGTTCGAGGATGCGCAGTGAGGCTGTGTTCTCGACGCGCGCGCGCCCGACGATGGTTCGGCCTGCCAACGCCTCGTCTGCCCACTGCATGCACCCGAGTGCTGCCTCTGTGCCAAGGCCCTGGCCCCACGTCGATTCGAAGAAGCGGTAGCCGAGGTCGTAGCGGTCGTCGTCGGCGTCGTAGCGGAAGCCGCACCAGCCGATGAAGGTGTTGTCGTCGAGGCGTTCAACGGCCCAGCGGCCCACGCCCCACTGCTCGTGCTGCCGCAGGATGCGCTCGCGCAACACCGTGTGCGCGGTGACCAGGTCGACGGGGCCCTCGCCGACGTAGCGGGTGACGTTCGGGTTGGCGTTGAGGTCGATCAGGTGCTGCGCGTCGACGTCGCTCGGCGTGAACAGACGCACGCGCAGACGCGGTGTGCACAAGACGATCATGGCGAGCTCCTGCTGTTGAGCACGTCGGTGAGGCGGGCGGTGTCGAGGTCGCCTTCCCAGCGGGCGATGGCGATGGTGGCCACCGCGTTGCCGATGAAGTTCGTGAGCGCGCGGCACTCCGACATGAAGCGGTCGATGCCCAGGATGAGCCCCATGCCCACGATGGGGACCGACGGCACCACCGACAACGTCGCCGCCAATGTGACAAAGCCCGAGCCCGTCACGCCCGCTGCTCCCTTGCTGCTGAGCATGGCCACGCCGAGCAGCAGGAGTTGGTCGGAGAGCGGCAACGGCGTGTCGGTGGCCTGGGCGATGAAGAGGGCGGCCATGGTCATGTAGATGTTCGTGCCGTCGAGGTTGAAGGAGTAGCCCATCGGCACCACGAGCCCGACCACCGACGGCGCCACACCTGCATGCTCGAGCTTCTTCATCAGCCCCGGCAGCGCGGACTCCGACGACGACGTGCCCAACACGATCAGGAGTTCGTCTTTGATGTAGCGCAGCAGTTTGAAGATCGAGAAGCCACACACGCGCGCCGCGATGCCGAGGATGACGACGACGAAGAAGCCGGCCGCGATGTAGAAGACCACGATCAACGACACGAGGTTCTTGAGCGCGCCAATGCCGTAGCTGCCAATCGTGAAGGCCATCGCACCTGCAGCACCCAACGGGGCGAGCTTCATGCTCACGCCCACGACGACGAAGACCACCTCGGTGGCCCGCTGCACCAACAGCAACAATGGCGCGCCACGATCGCCGAGGCTCGACAGCCCCACGCCACACAACACCGCCAGCAACAGCACCTGCAGCACCTCGCCCGACGTGAAGGCACCGATGGCGGTGGTCGGGATGATGTTGAGCACGAAGGCGACGATGGTCTGCTCCTTTGCCTTGCTGGTCCAGCTGTCGACGGCGTGGGGATCGAGGGTGGCGGGATCGATGTGCAGCCCTGTACCAGGCTGCGCCACATTCGCGACGACGAGGCCGACGACGAGGGCCAACGTGGAGAAACCCACGAACCACACCATCGCGCGCGCGCCGACGCGGCCGACTTTCTCAAGGTTTGTCATCGAGGCGATGCCGCCGACAACGGTGAGAAAAATCACCGGCGCGATGACCATCTTGATGAGCTTGACAAAGCCATCGCCCAGCGGCTTGAGGGCTGTGCCGACGTCCGGGAAGGAGTGGCCGACGACGATGCCGCAGGCCACCGCCACCAGCACCTGCACGTACAGCACCCGGTACCAGGGACGCGCCGCAAGAGCAGAACCAGGGCCATGCGCTATCATGCGAATCCTCGTAGCGCACACCTGGTACCAGAAAAGGGGGAGGAATGCCACATAATCATGGATCAAAAAATGACACGTGTGGTTCAGTCGCTCGAGCGGGTGACGACGTCGAAGGTCGGAGCGAGTCACATGATGAAACGCTGCGCGTCCTGCGTTGTAACGGTTTGAGACATGTTCTCCGCCGGGTACAGATCCACCCGGCGTGACCGTTACCATTCCTTATGCGCACACTGCACATGACGATCGCCTCGACCATCGCTGCCAGCGCAGCGCAGGCCCAGGGACTCGGCCCCACCCCCGGTGGTGGCGGCGGCGGCGGCGGCGTGACCGGCGGCATTGGTGCAGCCCTGCCAACAGTGCCGCTGCCCCATCTGTTCCTTCTCCCGCTGCTCGCGCTCGCGGCAGCATGGAGCATCAAGCGGTTCGGCCCCGTACCGGCTGTCGCCGCGACACTGGCTGCCGTCGCAGGTTTGCCGGCGTGGGTCATCATGTCGCTGTTGCTGGCAGCGGTCGCGGCTTCCACATCTGCGCATCGTGGTGCAGGTCGTGAAGCCTTCGCGGTCCCAGCCATCGTTGGCGCGCTCGCCCTGGTGGTCGCCCGCGTTGAGGCAGATCAGTTGACGCCAGTGCTGGCCTCGGCGATCGGCGCGTTGCTCCGCGTGTCTCTCTCTCCCGTC
Organism: Myxococcota bacterium; assembly: GCA_044349155.1. GTDB lineage: Bacteria > Myxococcota > UBA727 > UBA727 > VGSZ01 > VGSZ01. Next base: position 4,120 of record JBIKRQ010000271.1, on the reverse strand, counting down.
ACTGTGGTCGGTGCAACGGTCTATGGACCGTCCGCCTTCGTCGAAATCATTCCGGCGTGTCTCGCCCTCGAAGGTGCGGTGGCAGGCTTCGCGCTTTCAAGCGCTGTGATGCTGATGAGAGGCGGGTCAGCGCGGCGCGCCCTGTTCGCCGCAGCCCTCCATGCGAGCCTGTGGGGTCTCGCAAACGTCCTTCGGATCGTGCTCATCGGTCTCGTCGTGCAGACGAGCATCGAGACGGCTGAACTCGTGCACGATCTCGGCGGCGTGCTGATGCTCCTGGTCCATGTCGTGTGTCTGGCGGCGGTCGTTCAGGCGACCTCGCAACGCCAGGCCAAGGTCCCAACCCGCGCAGCCGTCGCCACCCGCCACCGCGGTTTCGTGCTCGCCACGTCGCTGATGATGGCTGTCGTCGCGTGTGACTCCCCAGCGCCCCCAGAGTGCAGTGTTGACGCCGACTGCCCTGAAGGCGTTTGCGTCTTCGGAGAGTGCACTCCGGCTGCCGCCGAGGGAGAAGGCGAGGGTGAGGGTGAAGGCGAGGGTGAAGGAGAAGGCGAAGGAGAAGGAGAAGGAGAAGGCGAGGGTGAAGGAGAAGGAGAAGGCGAGGGAGAGGGCGAAGTCGATCCCACAGTTCTCGAGCGCATCGTTCAACGTGTCGGCCCTGCCGGCGGCACCGTTGTGCTGTCTCAAGTCACTCTCAATGTCCCCGCAGGTGCCTTGGCCAGCGACGTCGACATCGAGCTGCTGCTCACCACCCGAGCGGTTCCGCTGCCTGAACAAGCGCGCTCGTTTCGCATCGAATTTGGGCCGACGGGACAGCAGTTTGCGATTCCCGTTCTCGCGACGTTTCGGCATCGAGCTGCACAACAACCCACGGTGATGTGGACGAACGCCGCTGGCGTGTTTGTCGACATCGGCGGTACGGCCATCGCAGCGGACCGCATTCAGGCCTCCAACGACCATTTCAGCTCTGCCTACGTCGTTGACCACGTCGGAGAGGGCGAAGGCGAAGGCGAGGGCGAGGGCGAAGGCGAGGGCGAAGGCGAAGGCGAAGTTGGTCCAGGCGATTTCACGTGTGTGCGCAACGCGGATTGTCCTGTCGGGCAGGGCTGCGACCGCGCTGCGCTGCGCTGTGTGATCAACCGCTGTCAAAACGACACCCAATGCCCCGCTGGGTTCGCGTGCCAAAGCCAACGCTGCCTGTTCGATGGCTGCCGCGATCACGATGACTGCGGAGGCCTTCCATTCTTCCTGTGCGATGAGCGCTTTGGAACGTGCTTCTCCCAGGTCCTGGCCGGATGCAGTCGCGATCGAGACTGCAGCGATGGCCAGCGTTGCGATGTCGCGGCGGCGGTGTGCGTGGATGGTGCTCGCTGCACCTTTGACGGCGATTGTCGCTCCGGTGAGCGCTGCACCCCCGACGGAACCTGCGCCCAACGGACTTCTTGCCTCGGTTTTGACTTCGAATGCCCAGCAGGCTCGCTCTGCGACCGCGGCACCTGCGTCGAGCGCGGCACCTTCTGCCGACGCGATAGCGAATGCGCTCCTTCCGAACGCTGTGACATTGCATCGCGGCGCTGCATGACCGCTGTGTGCGACAGCGACAGCGACTGCGGCGCCTTGTCAGTCTGCAACGGCACCACCGACTCCTGCGAGCCCCTCGTCGGCGCCTGCACCACGGACGAAAACTGCGCCCCCGAAGAGATGTGCCTGCCCGGCGCTGACCCCTCGGCACCTGGCGTCCTCACCCGCGGCGCGTGCACGCTGTTGGACTGCACCGAACGCGTTTGCGAATGCCGCAGCAGCGACGAATGCGCCAGCGGCCTGTGCCAACACGGAACGTGCCTCGTGCTCGCTTCTGTGTGCACCAGCGACGGCGACTGCGAGGCCAGCGAGTGCTGCTCGGCGACGCCTGGCTGTCAATCCGAAGCGGGCGCCCCCGGTCTCCCGGGACTGTGTGTCGACCCGAACCAGCAGGGCGGGTGCGTCGTTGATGCAGATTGCCCCGTTGGAGCCATCTGTGGTGCATCGCAGTCGTGCGAACTTGCGACAGTCCCGTGCGACGACAACGCAGACTGCCGCGAAAATGAGACATGTACGGGTGGGCTGTGTCTCGGCCGCATCGTCAGCAACAGCTGCCTGGTCGACCTCGACTGCCCAGCAGGAGAAACCTGCAGCGCAGCGAATGTGTGCCAAGCCACCGCTGTGCGCTGTGGCGCGGCCGCTGACTGCCAGCCGGGCGAGCGTTGCGATGGTGGGCTGTGTGTCTCAAACGATAACGAAGACGTCTGCGTCGTCGACTTTGACTGTGCCGCAGGCTCGCTGTGCTCCGCTGCCGGCGTGTGTGAACCGCTTCTTCGGGGGTGTGCCGACGACAACGACTGCACCGGCGCCGAAACGTGTCTTGGCGCAGCTGAAGGCCAACTCGGCTTGTGCGTGGGCACAGGCACCGACCGTTGCCAGGTCGACAGCGATTGTTCCGTCGGCCAGCTGTGCTCGCCCGCTGGCGAGTGCGCCTCCCCCATCGTTCGCTGCGATGACGATGGCGACTGCTTCGCGGCAGAGGTCTGCAGCGGCGGCCTGTGCCTGGGAGAGGGGTCTGGCAGTTGTGACGTTGATGCGGAGTGCGAGGCAGGCGAAATCTGCAGCGCCGCAGGCGAGTGCGTGGCGATCGTTGGCCGCTGCGACGACACCGACGACTGCGCCGAAGGCGAATCGTGCGAAGGCAACCTGTGCGTCGCACCCGGCGACATCCGCTGCGCGACCGATGTCGATTGTCCAATCGGTTCGTCCTGCAGCGCCGCGGGTGTTTGCGAAATCCTGCTCGACACCTGCACCACCGATGGCGACTGCTTCGCTGGCGAACGGTGTTCTGGCGGCTTCTGCTTGCAGGACGGCGACCCCCGCTGCGTCGTCGACAGCGAATGTTCAGACGGTGAGACCTGCAACGCCTCGGGCGTGTGCGAGGGGTTGATCCGGACCTGTACAGTCGATGCCAACTGTCCAGTCAGCGATCGATGCAACACCGCGACCTTAACCTGCGAGGCGAAGGCCTGCGCACAGCAACAGGACTGCACAGCTCCGTCGACCTGCGATGTGATCGCCGGTCTGTGCACGCTTCAATGAGTATCCAAATGTCGAGTTTTTCGAGCGTCCGCGACGTGGCCTGCCAGGCCCCATGCAGGAGGAAAGCATGAAAAGAACGATTGCCATCACCCTCGTCCTGGGAGGCGTCGCGACCGCGGCGTTTCTGTGGTCCCGCAAAGACGCCACGGCCGTGGAGGTCGCCGCGGCGCCACTGAGCCCATTCATCCCGTCTCGACCAAAAGTCGTCGTCGCTGGCGAGGAGCCAACGGCCCGTGCCCACGCCTTCGTCGCCCAGGAGGCCTCGTTCGTGGCCGATGGCGTGCGGGTGGACGGTGATGGAACGGTCACCTTCTCTGCACAGAAGGACGGCACGCGTCTGGTGCAAACCCCGCTGGCCGCTCGGCTCGTGAACAAGACAAAGGTTGTTGAGGAACTCGCCGCCCACGAGCCCGCGGGCGTGATGTTCGACAAGCCCGATGCCTCACACGTGTTGTTCAAAGACCGGCTCGGTTCGGTCGACCTTGAATACCGCTACGACGGCATTCAGATGGAAGAATTCTTCCACGTCGATGCCGAACTCGCAGGCCAAATGGCCGACGCTGGAAACGACCTTGAGCTCAGTTCACGGTTTCCAACGCTGACCGAGGCCGCCGGTGCAGTGCTGCTTGACGACACGACCGGGGCGCCCCTGTTCCTCGCCAATAGCGCCGGGACAGACGAGCAAAAGGTGATGAAGGTCGAGCACTTCGGTGCGGCGCGTGTCCGCATGTCAAACGACGTCGAGTTCATGCTGCCTCCTTCGGTGGCCATCGACGCCCGCGGCGAACGCAAGGAGCTGAAGCGGCATTTCGAGGTCCAGGAAGGCGCCCTCGTTGCGACCACCGTCCTCGACCACGCCTGGTTGAAGACCGCGACGGCTCCGATTGCGATCGACCCCAGCGTCATCGAGGTCGGTTCCGTTGATATCAACAACTTCAACAACACCACGAATATTGTTCGCGACTCTACCGGAACGCTGCACGTTGTGTATAAGCAG
>JBIKRQ010000270.1:0-8690 GCA_044349155.1 Myxococcota bacterium | reverse complement strand
TGGTGACGTTGTCGAGGAAGCGCACGTCGTGGCTGATCACCACCACCGTCGACGTGGTGCTGGCGATGTGCCGCTCGAGCCAGCGAATGCTCAAGATGTCGAGGTGGTTGGTGGGCTCGTCGAGCAACAACACGTCGGCCCGCGCCAACAGCGTTTGCGCCAACAACACGCGCAACTGAAACCCACCCGACAACGAGCCGAGCTTGTTGGCATGCACCGCCGCCGGAATGCCCAGACCCGCGAGCACGCTGCCCGCGCGCGCCTCGAGGGTGTAGCCGTCGTTGCCGGCGATGACGTCTTCGATGTGCGCGAGTTCCATCGGGTCGGCGGTGTGGTCGCGCTTCTGCATCGCGGCCCACACCTCGTCGTCACCCTGCATCGCCACATCGATGATGCGCTGCTCGAGGTCGAGGAAGCGGTCTTGCCGCAAAATGCCGAGGCGACACCCGCGGGGCACGACCACCGCGCCACCGCTGGGCTCTTCATCGCCTGTGAGCATCTTCAACAGCGTGGACTTGCCCGCACCGTTGGCGCCGACGAGGCCGTAACGGGCCCCCGGGGTCAACATCAACGACACGTCTTCGAACAAGACGCGTCCACCATAGTGTTTGCCGAGTTTGGAAAGCGAAAGCACATCGACGCTGTGCACGTCGACGCCGCCTTCGACAAGCGGGGCCTGCTGACACGTTCGTGTTGGGCGCCATCGCCGCGTCCGCCACGCGGACACACGGGTGTTTCACAAGACGTTCCACCCGGCGTCAGCAGCGCCTGCCTGCTACCACCAGCAGCATGAAGCGCCTCCTGCTCCCCCTGGTGTCGTCTCTCGCCTGTGGCCTGTCGGCGTGCCCCGCCGTCGAGGACAAGACCCCCGATCCCGAGCCGACGCCCCCGCAGCCGTCGTCGGTGCAGGTGTTCGACAGCGCGCGCATCGGCAGCGACGGCGATCTCGACAACTTCCAGGTGGTACGCGCCAACTTCGACGTGGGCACAGACCCGGTGGAGAAGGCCACCCTCATCGTCAGCCTGAGCACGACGTGCTTTCCGTTTGAGCAGTGGAACGACGATCTGCCGCCCGCCGGTCACAACTGGCCCGCCAGCTGCGACGCCTTCGATCGCAACTTCCACTTCTTCGTCGATGACCCGAACGACGACCTCGTCGACGACGCATCCGTCCCCCTCGAACTCGTGCGCGCCATTACGCCCTTCGGTGGGCCGCTGGCCTTCGAGGTCGACATCACCGACGTCGTCAACGGCCTCGTGAACAGCGGGCGCGGCGGTGTGCACCGACTGTCGTCGCACATCACCACCTACAGCGACGGCGCTGGGCAGGTCAGTGGCAGCAACGGCGGTTGGAACGTGAGTGCGCGCCTCGATCTCGAGCCGGGCACGCCACCGAGAAACGTCGTCGACGTCCGCTCGATCTTCAACAGCAACCTCGTGACCGGCAGCGAAGGCACACAGCACACCGTGGCGCTCAACGATGGCGAACGCGGGCTGTTGTACGTGCGCACCACCGGCCACGGCGGCCACAACAGCGACGACGATTGCATCGGCCCCGCCGAGGAATTCTGCGAGCGCAGCCACCGCCTGCTCATCGACGATACCGTCGACTTCACCTACCGCCCCTGGCGCGAGGACTGTCAGGACCTCTGCACGTTGACGACGGGAACGATGCCCGGCGTGGGCACCATCCAGTACTGCGCCGAGAACCCGACGGGCTCGATCCAGTCGGTGCGTGCACCGCGCGCCAACTGGTGCCCGGGCAGCGTCACGCCCGCCTTCGACGTCGAGTTCGGCTCGCCCGGCAATGTCGCGGCCGACCACGACATCAGCTGGACGGTGAACCGGATCGCTGAAGGCGGCTCGTGGTTCACGTCGCTCACGGTCGTTGTGTTCCGTCCGTGATCGTCAGGCCTTGAACGTGAGCAGCGGTCGCAGGCGCGCGACGACGTCGACAATGCCGGCCGCCACCTGCACGTCGATCACGGGAGCGATCGGCTTGTAGGCTGCGGGGGCTTCTTCGATGCGCCGTTCGGCCCGCGGCGTGATGCACTCCACGTCGTTGAGCCCGAGGTCTTTCACGCGGCTCATGTCGTGCCGCGTGATGGCTCGGCCCGCGCCGTGGCTCGCGGTCGACAGGTAGCGATCGTTGCCGCGCCCGACGGCGAGGTACGACGAGGTGCCCATCGAGCCCGGCACGATCACCGGCTGCTCTGCATGCGCTGGGCACGCCCCTTTGCGCACGACGTAGCGGCCCTGCTCGCGCCGCGTGAGGTTGTGCGGCACGTCGTACAGCAGCGGCATGTCGACGTCGCCCAGGTGCTTCTGCAGCGTCTGGCGCACCAACTCGGCGAGCACGAGGCGGTTCACAAACGCGTAGTGGCCGGCGGCGTTCTCGGCGGCGATGTAGTCGGCGGTGAGTTCCGGTGTGTGCTTCTCCGACAGTCCAAACAGCTCACCGCGCGGATACGGCAGGCCCGTGGGCCACGCGCGTCGGGCCTTCTCGGCGAAGATGCGGCCGACGTGTTTGCCGACGTGGCGCGAGCCGGAGTGGATCATCACCGCGAGCTGTCCGCGGCGCACGCCCCACTGAAACGCGCGGCTGCGATCGACCACCTCGTCGACGACCTGCATTTCGACGAAGTGGTTGCCGCCGCCGATGGTGCCAAGGCCGTCGTCGCGCACCACATCGAGGGTGTTGTCGATGAGGCCGGCGGGCATCCACGCGCTGCTGCCCGCGAGCACACCGCCGTCGAAGACGCGTGCTTGTTGTTCGCGCACCGCAGCGAGGTCGAGTCGCGCAAACACGCCGGAGCGCGGGCCGCGCGCAAGGGATGTCGCCAATCCTTCGAGGCCGTCGGCAAACAACGCGCGAAACTGCGCTGTCGACAACGCCACGTCGCGCGTGCCGCCAAAGAAGTGCCCCGACAGCTCGCCAACGATGGCGGCCTTGTGGCGCATGAACCGTTCCGCGTCGACGTCGAGGGTGTGCAGGCGCATGCCGCAGTGGATGTCTGTGCCAATGGCGGCCGGCACCACCATGTCGGCGAGCTCGGCGACGGAACCGATCGCGACACCGCCGTCGCCGGGGTGAAAGTCGGGCGAGGCCTGGCAGCGACAGACGTGGCCGCCTTGTGGATGGCGCGTCGCAGCCAGGGTGGCGAGTTGTTGCAGTGCTTTGCCCTCGACGGGAAAGCCCGCCGGCAAGAGCACCTCGGCGGCGAGGTCGTTGTCGACAGCACCGTCGTCGCCGCGCAAGCGCACGGACCACGAGGTGGCAGAAGGATGGGTGACGGTGAGGCCTTGCTGCGCACAGGCCGCGAGCAGGCGTTTGAGCTGGGTGTGTTTCATGGCTGGTGGTGCGCCCACATCGTCGTCGAGCGCGTACATGTCTGTCGTTGTGGTGATCACGGCCGCGACAGCAGCGTGGGGACACGTGCAGGTCGAAGCGCTCAGGGATGGTGTGTCAGCAGCCACTGCACACCGGTGACCGTCGACGCTCGCTGCGTGCTGGCGATTCACCACAAGCAGAAAAGAAATGTGGCCGCGGATCAAACCATTGGCTGGATGCCAAGTGTTTGAATACTCAGTGCTCTTCTGGCGCGGAGCGCTTCAGCACGAGCGTTGATCAACGGCTTCAGGCGGTCCGTCGCAGCGGGCTGTGCAGGCGCACGAGCTCGGCAATCTCTTTGAGCAGCGCTTCGGATGGGGCCACGAGTGTCGACGTCGGTGTCGATGTTGATGCCGATGTCGATGTCGATGCTGATGTTGTCGACGATGTCGACGTCGACGAAGCCGCCGGGAGTGCCGGCACGGCATAGCGCTCGGTGCGCCTGAGCAGGTGCTCCATCTGCCGCGCGAGCTGCTCTGCAGAGGCCGCCACCTGGGTTGATTGTTGCGAGCCGGCCTCGGCGCCGATGCTGACCTGCGCGACGGCTGCGTTCACGTCGACGAGGCTGCGGGCCTGCGCTGCACTCGACGTGGCGATGGTGCCCACCAGGTCCACCACACGCTGCACAGAACCAGCGATCTCGGCGAGCGAACTGTCGGTGGCATTCGCGACGACCACACCGTCGCCCACTTTGCTCACCGCATCCTGGATGAGGCGAGCGGTCTCCTGTGCCGCCTCTGCCGAACGGACGGCGAGGGAGCGCACCTCTTTGGCGACGACCGCGAAGCCTTTGCCGTGCCGACCCGCGCGCGCCGCTTCGATGGCCGCATCGAGGGCGAGCAGGTTCGTTTGAAACGCAATCTCGTCGATGGTCTTGATGATGGTGATGACCTGCTGCGACGACGACGAAATGCCGGCCATCGCTTCGCGCAGCTCGGCCACACGCTTCGCTCCTGCATGTGCAGCCGTGGCCATGCGCGTCACCAACTGGCGTGCCGACGCGGCGGCCTCGGCATTGTTGCCCACGGCGTAGGCCACGTGGGTCAGCGCATCCGCCGACGTCGACGAAGCGGTGGTGAGCTGCTCAGACGACTCGGTCATCTGCAGACTCGTTGAGCGAAGGCGGGTCGTTGCCAGACCAATCTCCGACGTCGTTTCCTTCACCGATGCGAACGCGATGCCGACGGAATCGAGCAGCTCGTTGATGTGCCCCGACACGGTGCGCAGAAAGCCCGGATGAAACGCGGTGAGGTCGATGCGTTGGCGAAGGTCGCCATCCAGTGCTGCACCCACGACGCGGTTCACCTCTGCTTGCACCACCTCCTGTTCGTGAACGCGCTCGGTCACGTCGATCCACTCGACGGCGAAGCCGACGACGCGCTCACCGTCGCGCGCCATGCTGGCACCCAGCTCGAAGCGGCGCCCGCCGAGGTTGAGGTGGAGCTCGTCGTGGCCAGTCAGCTGCAGGAGCATCTCGCGCAGGCACGAGGATTCCTTGTCAAAGACGTCGATGGTGGCGCCGACGATCGACGCTGCCGAGAAGTGCGGCAGGTCTTTGCGGATGTCAGCTTCAGCACTCGCCAGCAGCGCGCGCATGGCGTCGTTGACGTAGGTGATCTCGAAGCGCTCGTTGGCGATCATCATGTTCGTCTTCGAGCTGTCGAGGGCCGTGCGAATCTGATGGCTCTCGGCGTCGCGCGTGCGCTCCACCGTGACGTCGGTGGCGTATTTCACGACCTTGTAGGGGACCCCGGCTGTGTTGAAGATCGGGCTGTACGTGGCGTGCACCACGACATGCCGGCCGTCTTTGCCGACGTGAACGAATTCGCCCGCGGTCTCGTGCCCTTCGTGCAGGCGCGCCCACAGTGATGTGTACTCGTCGGCCTCGGCCTTCTCCGCGCTGAGGAACAGACGGTGCGATTGCCCGATCACCTCGTCACGGGTGTAGCCAAACGCCGTCGTGAAGTTCTCGTTGCAGTCGAGCATGGTGCCGTCGAGGTCGAACTCGGCCACCGCCATCGCCCACGAGATCGCTGCCAGTTGGCCCTGCACGTCGAGAGCTTGTTGCTTTCGCGCCGTGATGTCGGTGGCGATCTTCATGACGCCGGTGAGCGTGCCATCGTCGTCGAGGAGCGGTGTGTACGTGGCTTCGAGCCAGACCTCGCGTCCGCCCCGCGCAAGCCGACGAACCTGCGCCGTCTGCGTTTCGCCCGCCTGCAGGCGCTCCCACAACGCGGTGGAGCTGCGCGACTTCGCGTCGAGCGGGTCGACGAGCAGGCGGTGGTGCTTTCCCACAAGCTCGTCGAGCCGATAGCCGAACAGCGCCAGAAAACTGGGGTTGGCATCGCGCACGGTGCCGTCGAGGGAGAACTCGGCCATGGCCATCGCCCGCGACAACGCCGCCGACCGCGCCCGCAGCGAGCGCAGTTCTGCTGAGTTCTGCGCCGTCGTTTTCGCCATGACGCCTCCGCTTCCCGCGCCCCATCTCGGCACGGGCGGTGGCATCTTGAGCGGCAGGATCAGGCATACATGTCGCACCCGACCAGTCGGTCGCGTGCAGTGCCATGTTTTTACAGCGATTTTTCGGGTTTCCTACACAACCACCAGTTCGGGGCAGCGGCGGCGCAGACGACGAAAGACGCGGCTGAGCGATCGCAGGGCCTCGTCATCATCCAGGCGAGAGCCGTGCTGGTGGCGGTCGCGCAGCGTGTGCAGCAGTCCGCCTTTCACGTCGGCATCGAGCTCGGGAAACACACCGCGGGTGCTGAAGGCGACCTGCAACGTGTCGTCGACCATCGACGTCTTGAGCACCACCACGCCCGCATCGTGCAGGCGCAGGCGCGCGTTGCTGATGCTGCGCGGAAAATCGCACACGGCACCGTCGACGACGGCGGGCTCCGCCGATCGCCCACCGGGCACATGGCGGGCGCTGTCGGCGGTGAGCACGAGGCTGTGCCCATCGCGCAACCCGAGCACCTGCTGGGGTGTGAGGCCAAGGGCGGCGGCCAGTTTGCCGTGGGCGACGAGGTGCTCGGGAGCGCCATGGAGCGCCACAAACGTTTGCGGGTGGGTTGCGGTGAGCAACTGTTGCAGGTCGTCGGCATAGCCGTGGCCCGAGACGTGCGGCGCGCCGCGGCCCGCCACGATGTCGATGCCAGCGTCGACAAAGGCATCTTTGAGTGCTTGCACCGCCAGCTCGTTGCCGGGAATCACGCGGGCCGAGAACACCACGCGGTCGCCGCGCTCGAGGGTGTAGCCAGCGCTGCCGTCGAAGCGCGCCAACTTCGCCAACGCCGCCATGGTTTCGCCCTGACTGCCCGTGGCCGCGATGCACAGCTTGCGACGCGGCAGATTGCGCAAGGCACTCTCGTCGACGACGACGTCGGCGAACGCCGCTGCCCCGCCTTCGCTCTCTTCGATGATGTCGCCGTTTTCGGCGCGGTCGGTGCGGTGCGCGAAGGCCATCTTGAACGTTTCGTCGAGGCCACGGCCCAACAACACGAGCTTGCGACCGGTTTCTCGGCACACCTGGGCCAACAGCGCGAGCCGTTGCAGGTGGCTGGCAAACAGGGCCACGACGACGAGGTTTCCAAACGGTGTGCCGTCGTCGTTTTCGAAGCAGCGCCGCAACGCCGGACCCACGCTGCGCTCGCCGGGATTCTTGCCGGGCGTTGAAGCACCCGTTGAGTCGGCCAGCAAGCAGCGCACGCCGCGTTCGCCGGCCGCTGCGGCGAGGGTGTCGAGATCGGTGGGAGGCCCAAGGATGGGATCGTCGTCGACGCGGAAGTCGCCCGAGTGCACCACCATGCCGGCTTGCGTGCCCAACATCAGGCTGGCCGCACCGGGGATCGAGTGGCTGACGGCCGCGAACGACACGTCGAAACCCGCGACGGTTTCGTGCTGCCCAAACGACATCACGTGCAACTCGGGGTCGATCTCGTAGCGCGCACAGCGACGACGAATGAAGCGCGACGTAAACGGCGTGCAGTACACCGGCAGCGGGCGCTCGCGCAGCACGAAGGGCAAAGCACCGATGTGGTCTTCGTGACCATGGGTGATCACAATCGCCTTGAGCCGGTCGCCCACGACGTTGAGGCGCTCGAGATCGGGCAACGCGCCATCAAAGCCCGGCAGCTCAGGACCAGCAAAGCGAATGCCGCAGTCGACGAGGATGGCGTCGCCGTTGTGGGGGCCGCCGTCGTGCTCGACGAGCAGGCAGTTGCGGCCAAAGCGACCAACCCCGCCCAGGGGCGTCATGCGAACGCCGCTCATGCCTTCGCACCGGTGTTGACGGTGCTGACGGTGTTGTTGCGATTGACGATCTTCGCCCGCAGTCGACGAGGCACAAAGCCCGCCGCCGTGGTGAGCAACCGCAAGCCCAGCGGGAAGCGCAGCCATGAGCGCTTGAGCTCAATCGCGTCGGCAATCTGGCGCGCAGCGTGGTCGACCTCGACGAGAAACGGCTGCGAGAAGCCCTTGCCGTCGGTCATGGGCGTGCGGACAAAGCCCGGGTGCACAACGGTGACGGCCACGCCGTGCGACTCCAATTCCGCCGCCACGCTGTCGAGAAAGTGCGAAAACGCCGCCTTCGTCGACGAGTACACCGCCCCCACCGGCTGGCGCACATCTGCGCTCATCGACGACACGCCGACGACGTGCCCGCGACCACGGGCGCGCATGCGCGGCAGCAGCGGCAGGATCGTGGCCAGGGCACCGGTCAAGTTGGTGGCGATGACGTCGCTGGCATCGTCGATATCGATGTCCCACACCACGGTGTTGCGCCCACCGATGCCCGCGTTGGCAACGACAATGTCGAAGCCGCCCACGGCGTCGTCGAGCTGTGCGACGGCGGCGGCACACGCACGCGCGTCGCTCACGTCGAGCACGACGGCTTCAGCAGCACCGCCGCTGGCGACAATCGTGTCGACGAGGTCTTTCAACAGCGCTGGGCGACGCGCGGCGAGCCACAAGCGATGGCCCCGACGCGACAGCTCCAGCGCCAACGCGGCGCCGATGCCAGACGAAGCGCCGGTGAGCAGCACACGAGGTGAAGACGAGGACACAGGCATGACAAGCGCTCCGCACAAAGGGTGACCATCAGGCGGATGGCCGAGATGACGACGAAGCGAAAGTGAGGACGCCGCCTTCGCGAGCACCTCGGACCGGGTTGTCGCCGAGCCGAGTGGCAGCTCAACCCGCCTGGCAAGCGCAAAATGACCGACATTTTTTGTCGTCGACACCACGACGGGCGCGCGACGAACGAGGCACATCGGCATTCGTGACGACGTCAACGGACGCA